>NZ_JBWKDW010000006.1:182298-299192 GCF_056435735.1 Streptomyces sp. NPDC043878 | reverse complement strand
ACGGGGTATCAACATATCTGGCGTTGATTTTTGGCACGCTGTTGAGTTCTCAAGGAACGGACGCTTCCTTTGTACTCACCCGAGAGACTCTCTCGTGGCTTTCCTCCGGGCGCTTCCCTTCGGTCTTGCGTTTCCGACTCTATCAGACCGTTTCTGTGTCCGATTTCCTCGGTGCTTTCCAGGTTTCCGCTTTCGCGTTTCCCTTTCCGGCGGTTCCGACTCTATCAGATCCTTTCGGGCCTGATTCCCAGTCAGCGGGCTTGTCGTCCCGGCCGTTGGGCCGTTCCGACGAGTGAGACTTTAGCGGATTCCCGGCTCCCGAGCTAATCGGGGGCCTGCGTCCTTTCGAACACGGATTCCTCATTTCGCGAATACACATGACAATGACACGACGGCAGAACAACTGATCGTCGAGTGTTGTTGGTACCTGCGGAATGGCTGTCCGGGGACCGACCGGAGTCGGCGCTCACGTCGGACAACTCGGAGAACACTACGTACCGGCTCGGGGTGTGTCAACTCCGCTCCGGACGACCCCCGGCGGCGTAGGCTGGCGGGCATGACAACGCATACGCGCACCCAGCAGTGGTGGGCCGCCTGACGGCGGCCGCAGTCACGTATGCATCCACGGCCGCCGACTCGGCGGCCGTTCGTGTATCTCCCTCCGGGAGGCCGGCCGACCGGGTGCGGCGGCCCCACCAGGAGGAGTAGAGATGACGCGGGTCTTCAGCGGGGTCAAGCCGACCGGACATCTGACGCTGGGGAACTACCTCGGGGCCATGCGGCGGTGGGCCGCCGTGGACCAGCACCAGGCCGACGCGCTGTTCTGTGTCGTCGACCTGCACGCCCTGACCGTGGACCACGATCCGGCGCGGGTGCGGCGGCTCAGCCGGCAGGCTGCGACGCTGCTGCTGGCGACGGGCCTCGATCCTGAGCTGTGCACCCTCTTCGTACAGAGTCATGTCGACGAGCACGCGCGGTTGTCGTACGTACTGGAGTGCGTGGCCACCGACGGTGAGATGCGGCGGATGATCCAGTACCGGGAGAAGGCCGCGCTGGAGCGCGAGCGGGGCGGCAGTGTCCGGCTGTCGTTGCTGACGTATCCGGTGCTGATGGCGGCGGACATCCTGGCGTACGCGACCGACGAGGTGCCGGTGGGTGACGACCAGGCTCAGCACGTGGAACTGACCCGGGATCTCGCCGTGCGGTTCAACCAGCGCTACGGGCACACCTTCGTGGTGCCGCGGGCCACGCATCCGGCGGTGGGGGCGCGCGTGATGAACCTCCAGGAGCCGCTGTCGAAGATGGGCAAGAGCGACGACTCGGGGCCGGGCATCGTCTACCTGCTGGACGAGCCGGACGTGGTGCGGAAGAAGGTCATGCGGGCCGTGACCGACAGCGGGCGGGACGTCGTGTACGACCGGGCGGCGCATCCCGGCCCGGCCAACCTGCTGGAGATCCTCGCCGCGTGCACGGGCGGGGACCCGGCGGAGCTGAGTGGTGGCTACACGTCGTACGGCGCTCTGAAGAAGGACACCGCGGAGGCCGTGGTGGAGACTCTCCGGCCCGTGCAGGAGCGGCACCGGGACCTGTGCGCGGACCCCGCGTACGTGGAGGGGGTGCTGCGGGACGGGGCCGAGCGTGCGCGGGCGATGGCGCGGCCGACCGTGGACGCCGCCTACCGGGCGATCGGGCTGCTGCCGGCGACCGAGACCGCGCTGAGCGCGGCGCCGTAGGAACACCCGGCCGCCCCTCTCCGGAAAGGGGCGGCCGGGGTGTCGTCAGCTGGTGCCGGAGGCCAGGGCGCGGCTGCGGTCGCGGGCGGCTTCCAGGGCGGCGATGAGCGCGGCGCGTACGCCGTGGTTCTCCAGTTCGCGGATGGCGTTGATCGTGGTGCCCGCGGGAGAGGTGACGTTCTCACGGAGCTTGACCGGGTGTTCGCCGCTGTCGCGGAGCATCACGGCGGCGCCGATCGCGGACTGGACGATCAGGTCATGGGCCTTGTCGCGGGGCAGGCCCAGCAGGATGCCGGCGTCGGTCATGGCTTCGACCAGGTAGAAGAAGTACGCCGGGCCCGAGCCGGAGAGGGCCGTACAGGCGTCCTGCTGCGACTCGGGGACGCGGAGCGTCTTGCCGACGGCGCCGAAGATCTCCTCGGCGTGCGCCAGGTGCCCGGCGGTGGCGTGGCTGCCGGCCGAGATGACCGACATGGCCTCGTCGACCAGGGCGGGGGTGTTGGTCATGACGCGGACGACCGGGGTGCCCGCGGCGAGCCGCTCCTCGAAGAACGAGGTCGGGATGCCCGCCGCGCCGCTGATGATCAGGCGGTCGGCCGGGACGTGAGGGGCGAGTTCGTCGAGGAGGGTGCCCATGTCCTGCGGTTTGACCGTGAGGATCAGGGTGTCGGCGGACTTGGCGGCCTCCGCGTTGGTGACCGGCGTGACGCCGTACCGGGTGCGGAGTTCCTCGGCGCGTTCGGGCCGGCGGGCCGTGACCAGGAGGTCGGCCGGGGCCCAGCCCGCGCGGATCATTCCGCTGAGCAGGGCCTCACCGATCTTGCCGGTGCCGAGGACTGCGACTTTCTGCGACATGGCTGGGGTCCTCCGGGGGGTGTGTCGTCCGGGTTCATCCTCGCACCGGGGCGCGGTGTTCCGGGCGGCGTGTCCGGTGGGCGGACCGCGGCTGTGGGGAGGTCACGGGAGGCGCTTGTCGGGGCCGCCGCGCGCGTCAGCCGGTGCGGCGTCGCAGGGTGGCCGCGCCGAGTCCCAGTACCAGCAGGGCGCAGCCCGCCACGATCAGCGCGTCCCGGACGAAGGCCGCCGTCAGGTCCGTGTGGCGCAGGACCTCGTTCATGCCGTCGACCGCGTAGGACATCGGGAGGACGTCGGAGACGGCCTCCAGCACCGGGTGCATGTCGGAGCGCGGGGTGAACAGGCCGCACAGGAGGAGCTGGGGGAAGATCACCGCCGGCATGAACTGGACCGCCTGGAACTCCGAGGCCGCGAAGGCCGAGACGAACAGACCGAGGGCCGTGCCGAGGAGCGCGTCGAGCAGGGCCACGAGCAGCAGGAGCCAGGGGCTGCCCGTGACGTCCAGGCCGAGAGCCCAGACGGCGAGCCCGGTCGCCAGGGCGGACTGGACGATGGCGACGGCACCGAAGGCGAGGGCGTAGCCGGCGATCAGGTCGCCTTTGCCCAGGGGCATGGCGAGCAGGCGTTCGAGGGTGCCCGAGGTGCGTTCGCGCAGGGTGGCGATCGAGGTGACCAGGAACATCGTGATGAGGGGGAAGATCCCGAGGAGGGAGGCGCCGATGCCGTCGAAGGTGCGCGGGCTGGCGTCGAAGACGTAGCGCAGCAGTACGAGCATCAGGCACGGGATCAGGATCATCAGCGCGATCGTGCGCGGGTCGTGGCGGAGCTGCCGCAGGACCCGGGTCGCGGTGGCGGTGGTGCGGGCGGCGCTCAGGGCGTTCGTGGAGGGCCGGGTGCCGGTGGCGGGCCGGGGGCTCGTGGTCGTGGTCATCGGACCGTTTCCTTCTGGTGGGCCGCGGCGACGGCCTCGTCGACGAGATGCAGGAACGCCGTCTCGACGGTGTCCGAGCCGGTACGGGTACGGAGGGCGTCCGGGGTGTCGTCGGCGAGGATGCCGCCCTCGCGCATCAGCAGCAGCCGGTGGCAGCGCTCGGCCTCGTCCATGACGTGGGAGGAGATCAGGAGCGTCGCCCCGCGGGTGGCCGCGATGTCGTGGAAGAGGGTCCACAGGTCGCGGCGCAGGACCGGGTCGAGGCCGACCGTCGGCTCGTCCAGGACCAGGAGTTCGGGGCTGCCGAGCAGTGCCACGGCGAGGGAGACGCGGTTGCGCTGGCCGCCGGAGAGGTTGCCGGCGAGGGCGTCGGCGTGGGAGGTGAGGTCGACGTCGGCGACGGCCCGGGTGACGTCGGCGTCGCGCCGGTCGGTCGCCGCACGGCCCGGGGTGAGGATCGCGGCGAAGTAGTCGAGGTTCTGGCGGACCGTCAGGTCGTTGTAGACGGAGGGCGCCTGGGTGACGTAACCGATGCGGGTGCGCAGGGTGGGGTGGCCCGCGGGGCTGCCGAGGACCTCCAGCCTGCCGGTGACCTTGGCCTGGGTGCCGACGATCGAGCGCATCAGGGTCGACTTGCCGCAGCCGGAGGGGCCGAGCAGCCCGGTGATCTGGCCGCGCGGGACGGTGAAGTCGAGGCCGCGCAGGACGGTGCGGGGGCCGCGGACGACGGTGAGGCCCTCGGCGAGTATGGCCGGGGACCGCGTGGCGGCGGTGTCGGCGGGCGTGGCCGTGCCCGTGTCGGGAGGGCCGGAGGAGTAATTCACCATGTGATGAATAATGCTCGCGGGTGACGTCGTCGTCAAGGGGGCGCGGGGTGTGGCGCAGGCGCGGGCGGCGTACCTACGCCGTGGAGGTTCGGGGCCCGTTTGTTCGCCTGTTCGCCGCGGGGCGCTCGGGCGGGGCGGGGCGGTTGTCCGGGTGCTGGGGCACGGCTGTTCGCCGCCCCGCTCGACGGGCTGGAGGCGTCGTCGCCCGACCGGGGGTGAGGCGACGGCTGTTCGCCGCGACCGCTCGACGGGCTGGAGGCGTCGCCGCCCGACCGGGGGCTGAGGCTGGAGCTGGGCGGACCGCGGCACCCGCACCTCGCGTGTGCGGCGGCCTTCTACGGCTGGGGCACGCGTGTGCTGCGGCCCGCCACCGGCTGGAGCACGCGTGTACGCGGCCCGCCACCGGCTGGGACAGGCGCGTGTGGTGGCCCGCCACCGCTGGGGCACCGTGTACGCGGTCCGCCACCGGCTGGGGCAGGCGCGTGTGGTGGCCCGCCGCGGCTGGGCCGCCGCACGCGGTCAGGTCGTGACGGCGACGGCCAGGACGACGTCGTAGACCTCCTCGACGAACCCGTCGGGGAAGGACTCCAGCAGGTGCCGGCGCTGGTCGGCGAGGAAGGCGGCGGCCGCGTCCTGCTCGGCGTGGGTGAGGAAGACGGAGTGGCTGCCGAGGTTGGCGAGGTGCGTGTCGACCGGTACGCGCCGGCTCCAGCGGACCTCACGGCGTACGAAGTCGAGGCGGCCCGCGGGGTCGGCGGCCGCGGCACCCGCCTTCGTCTTCTCGGCCGCGGGGTCGACGCCGAGGAAGCGTCCGACGCGGGCGGCCTCCTCGGCGATCCACGGCACGTCGAGGGCGTCGGTGTTCCACCACAGGGCGAGCGCGCCGCCCGGACGCAGCACGCGTACCGCCTCCGGGACGGACTCGGCGGGGTCGGTCCAGTGCCAGGACTGGGCGTAGGTGAGGAGGTCGGCGCTGGCGTCGGCGAGGGGAAGCGCGTTGCCGTCGCCCCGCACGACCGGGACGCCGGGGAGGGTGCGGCGGAACTGGGCGGCCATGCCCTCGCCCGGCTCCACCGCGAGCACCTCGGCACCGCGTGCGTGCAGGAGGGCGGCCGAGATGCCGGTGCCGGCCCCGACGTCCACGACCCGGCAGCCGGCGAGGGGCCGGCCGGACAGGTCCTCGATGACGTCGAGGAGGGCGGGCGGATAGGCGGGGCGGCTGGCCGCGTACTGCGCGGCGGACGCGTTGAAGGAGTGTGCCCGGACGGCATGGGACGCGGGGAGCGGAGGGCGGGGCGCCGAGGATGCGGTCATACGGCCATGGTCGCCGGGCCGGAGCGGGCGCGGGGTGAATGCGGTGAGGTTTGTACGCAGTGAGCTTTGTACGCAGTGAGGTTGGTACGCAGTGAGAGGCCCCCGGCGTGGCCGTGGGGGTCGCTCGCCGGGGGTGGGTCGGGGCCCCGGCGAGGATCTTGTCACTTGCGGCGGCGCTTCTTCGGCGCGCTGCCGTTGCCGTTCTTCGACGGGTTGCCGGTGCGGCGGTGGGCGCGCTTCTCGTACCGGGTGCGGGCCGCGTCGTACTCCTCGCGGTGCAGTTTCTCGCCCGGCGCCTCGACCAGGGAGCGGAAGAAGTAGGCGACGAGCGAGCCGACGAAGCCGACGGCCAGCAGGCCGCGCAGGGACGCCTGGCGGTCGGGGTCGGGGCGCTTGGTGAAGCCGTCCAGGGTCTGGCGGAAGGCGAGGGCGCTGCAGACCGCGAACATCACGATCACCAGGAAGGTCACGAAGCGGCCGGTGGCCGCGACCTGAAGGCCCTCGTAGGCGAAGCGGAGGACCAGGCAGGAGATCACCGCCGCGGCGAGCGAACCCGCGGCCACGCCGGCCCGGCGCAGGGTGTAGCCGTCGTCGTGGTGCACCCAGGTCGTGCCGAAGAAACGCAGGGGCTCGGGGCGGGGGCCCGTGGAGCCCGCGGGGGTGGACGGGGTGCCGTTCTCGTCGCTCACCCGTTGATTATGTCTCCGGGTGTCCGCGGGCTCCGTGGCGGATCAGGCGCAGCGCGCGGCGACGTAGCCGTCGCTGCCGGTCCTCACGTACGCGTCCGACACGTACTCGCCGTTGTCGATGTTGTCCCAGATCTTGGTGGTGCCGTACGGGCCCGTGACGCTGGAGCCGGGTGTCTGGCAGAAGATCGGGACCATGGCGCCCTCGGCGAGGACGCGGACGATGCCGTAGGTGGTGCCGGGGCCGCTGCGGACGTTGAGGCTGACACCCGGCGCGACCGGGTAGTAGTGGAGAGCCGCGGCCGCCGCCTCCTTCACCTCGCCGGCCCCTCCTGTGGCGGCCTCCGCGGCCACCCCGCCCTCTCCGGCGCCTCTGACCTCTTCGACACGGTCGACAGACATGGACAACTCCCCCCGTTGCGACCCCATGAATGCCATGGGGTCCCGTTGATTCCCCTGAATCGCTTGTTGAAACACCTGTACGCAACTCGCACAGGGACGCCAGCCAGCCTCCTCTGTCTCGCACAGGTCATCGACTAGGCTCCGTGCGTCGCGCGCGCGGACGAACAGCACGGGGGTGTTCCCATGGCGCCACAGCGCAACTCCGGAGCGGGCGCGGAAGCGGAACTTCCCGAGTACGCCGGTCACTACCATCTTGAGTCCTGTCTCGGCTCGGGCGGCATGGGCATCGTCCATCTGGCCCGCAGCACCTCGGGTATGAGGGTCGCGGTGAAGGTCGTGCATGCCGAGTTCGCCAGGGACCCCGAGTTCAGGGGGCGTTTCCGGCAGGAGGTGGCGGCGGCGCGGCGAGTGAGCGGCGCCTTCACCGCGTCCGTCGTGGACGCCGACCCCGAGGCCGAACGGCCCTGGATGGCCACGCTGTTCATCCCCGGGCCGACCCTGTCCCACCATGTGAAGCGGAACGGGCCCATGGACGGCGCCCAGTTGCGCCGGCTGATGGCCGGGCTCGCCGAGGCGCTGCGCGACATCCACCGGGTCTCGGTCGTGCACCGGGACCTGAAGCCAAGCAACGTGCTGCTCGCCGAGGACGGCCCGAAGGTCATCGACTTCGGCATCTCCCGGCCGAAGGACAGCGAACTGCGCACCGAGACAGGCAAGTTGATCGGCACCCCGCCGTTCATGGCCCCCGAGCAGTTCCGGCGGCCACGGGAGGTCGGGCCCGCCGCAGACATCTTCGCGCTCGGATCCGTCATGGTGCACGCCGCGACGGGCCGCGGGCCGTTCGACTCCGACAGCCCCTACGTCGTCGCCTACCAGGTCGTGCACGACGAGCCCGACCTGACGGGCGTACCGGACAACCTGGCGCCGCTGGTGCTGCGTTGCCTCGCCAAGGAGCCGGAGGACCGGCCGACTCCCGACGAGCTGATGCGCGAACTGCGGTCGGTGGCGGCCTCGTACGAGACGCAGGCGTTCATACCGCTTCAGCGGACCGGGGATCTGCCGGCGTCGTGGCCGAGCGGCGAGGAGAAGGCCGTGTCGCCGGCCGACTCCCCGAGCGGGCCGGCGGCAGCCCTGGAGCCCGCGTCACCGGACGACTCACCGGACGACTCGCCGGCCGGGTCGGCATCCGCGT
The DNA here is from genome assembly GCF_056435735.1 of Streptomyces sp. NPDC043878. Taxonomy (NCBI): domain Bacteria; kingdom Bacillati; phylum Actinomycetota; class Actinomycetes; order Kitasatosporales; family Streptomycetaceae; genus Streptomyces; species Streptomyces sp. NPDC043878. The sequence continues at coordinate 291,252 of NZ_JBWKDW010000006.1, read as the reverse complement.
CCGCCTCCGGGGCGGCGGTCGGGGCGCCGGCCGGGTCGGCGTCCGCGTCGGCGGTCGGTCCGCGGCCCGGCCGGAAGCCCGGCCGGAACGGTGGGGAGCGCGCGGCCGGGAAGGGCGGCGAGCGCGCGGCCGGGAAGGGCGGCGAGCGCGCGGCCGGGAAGGGCGGCGAGCGCGCGGCCGGGAAGGGCGCGGGCGGGCCGCGGGCGGCGGATCAGCCGCAGCGGCCGCGCGGGGGGAGCCTGCGCAGGCGGGTGGCTCTCGCGGCCGGGGCGCTCGGACTGGTCGTGGTCGGCGCGTTCGCCTCGGTCCCGCTGTTCCGCGGCGAGAGCGGCGGTGCCACGCCGAAAGCCACCCAGTCACGTGCCGCGTCGGCCGGGTTCAGGGCCTGGGAGGCGAAGCCGGTCATCGACAAGGCGGCCACCTCGCAGTGCTCGTACGGGACGGGGACGCTGTTCTGCGCCCAGCCGGGCGTGGTGTTCGCCCTCGACCCCTCGGACGGCGGCGTGCTGTGGCGGCACCCGGTCGCGGCGGCCAGCCGGAGCGGGCCGCCGGTCCTGTCGGGCGGGCTCGTGCAGCTCTCCGCGGACGAGGGGCAGCGCCTGGAGGCCCTCGATCCCGACTCCGGCCGCACCCGCTGGCGGCGGGACGCGCCGGCGCACGGCGGGACCGCGTACGCCGGTGACATGGTGCTGCTCACCGCCGCCGACGGGACGGTCACCGGCGTGGACGGCGCGACCGGCCGCACGAAGTGGAGCCACCGGGTGCCGGGGCAGAGCGTGCCGTACTTCTCCGCCTTCGGCGGCGACTCCTCGGCGTACGCGACGAGCGGTTCCGCCGACAGGTCGAGCACGCGGATCAGCGCGCTGGACCCGGTCACCGGCAAGGTGCGGTGGGAGGCGCGGCTGGAAGGGACCCTCCAACCGGTGGGCGTGCAGGGCGGGTCCGTCTTCCTCGCCGCCGTCGACCCGGTGTACGAGGAGACGCGGGCCGTGGTCCGCTACACCCCCGGCACGCGGGCCACGCGGCGGGTGTCCCTGTCGTACCCCCTCGAACGCGCCCGGGCCGGCGTCCACGGGAACGTCGTCCATCTGCTGGCCGCGAACGGTTCCCTGACGGCCGTCGACATGGCGGCGGGAAAGCAGCGCTGGAGCCTCCAGACGGCCGTGAGCCGCGGTTCGACGCCCGTCGCCGACGACCGTCACGTGTACTTCACCGCCGCCGACGGCCGGCTGCTCGCCGTGGACGCGCGCCGGGGCAGGCTGCTCGGGCAGACCGCGCCACGGCCGGGCACGGACGCCGACCGGGTCACGGCCGCCCTGCCGGAGCCACTGCTCGCCGCCGGCCATGTCTTCGCCGGAGCCCCCGACGGCACCGTCTACGCCGTCGACGGTCGGGACCCGGCGGCCTGGTAGCGCGGCACGCGCGAAGGCCGGGACCCGGCGGCCTGCTAGCGCGGCACGCGCGAGACCTCACAGCCGCAGTCCGGCACCGCGGCACGCGCGAAGGCCGCCACCCGACGGCACCACAACGCAGCACACGCGAGACCCGACAGCCCGACAGCCCGGCACCGGGGCACACGCGAAAGCCGCCACCCGACGGCACCACAACGCAGCACATGCGAGACCCGACAGCCCGGCACCGCGGCACACGCGAAAGCCGCCACCCGACGGCACCACAACGCAGCACACGCGAGACCCGACAGCCCGACAGCCCGGCACCGCGGCACACGCGAAAGCCGCCCTCTCCGCTACGAGTTCACGTCAGGGAGGACTTCACGTCCGGGGACGGCCCGCCAAGCCGGGGCGGGGCATGAGCGAAGGCCGCCCCCGACGGCTTCAGGTCGGGGACGGCCCGCTGAACCAGGGCGAGGGGCTGGGCCCTCAGCCCAGCTTGCTCACGTCGCGTACGGCGCCCTTGTCGGCGCTGGTGGCCATCGCCGCGTACGCCCGCAGCGCGGCCGACACCTTGCGCTCACGGTTCTTCGGGGCGTACACCCCGCCCAACGCCTGCTCGCGGCGCGCCAGTTCGGCCTCGTCGACCAGGAGCTCGATCGTGCGGTCCGGGATGTCGATGCGGATGCGGTCGCCGTCCTCGACCAGGGCGATCGTGCCGCCGGAGGCCGCCTCGGGCGAGGCATGGCCGATCGACAGGCCCGACGTGCCGCCGGAGAAGCGGCCGTCGGTGATCAGGGCGCAGGTCTTGCCGAGGCCGCGGCCCTTGAGGAAGGACGTCGGGTAGAGCATCTCCTGCATACCCGGGCCGCCCTTGGGACCCTCGTAGCGGATGACGACGACGTCGCCGTGCGTGATCTGCTTGTTCAGGATCTTCTCGACGGCCTCTTCCTGGGACTCGCAGACCACCGCCGGGCCCTCGAACGTCCAGATCGACTCGTCGACGCCGGCCGTCTTGACCACGCAGCCGTCCACGGCCAGGTTGCCCTTCAGCACCGCCAGGCCGCCGTCCTTGGAGTAGGCGTGCTCGGCGGAGCGGATGCAGCCGCCCGCCGCGTCCTCGTCGAGGGCCTCCCAGCGCTCGGACTGGGAGAACGCCTCGGCGGAGCGGACGCAGCCGGGCGCCGCGTGCCAGAGTTCGACCGCCTCCGGGGAGGGGGAACCGGCGCGCACGTCCCAGGTCTTCAGCCAGTCCGCGAGAGACGGGCTGTGGACGGCGTGCACGTCCTCGTTCAGCTGGCCGGCGCGGTGCAGTTCGCCGAGGAGCGCGGGGATGCCGCCGGCGCGGTGCACGTCCTCCATGTAGTACGTGCGGTCCTTCGCCACGTTCGGCGCGACCTTCGCGAGGCAGGGCACCCGGCGCGAGACCTCGTTGATCTCCTCCAGGCCGAACGGGACGCCCGCCTCCTGGGCGGCGGCCAGCAGGTGGAGGATCGTGTTGGTGGAGCCGCCCATCGCGATGTCGAGGGCCATGGCGTTCTGGAAGGCCGCGAAGGTGGCGACGTTGCGCGGCAGGACCGTCTCGTCGTCCTGCTCGTAGTAGCGGCGGGTGATGTCCATGACCGTGCGGGCGGCGTTCTCGTACAGCGCCTTGCGGGCGGTGTGCGTGGCGAGGACCGAGCCGTTGCCGGGGAGGGACAGGCCGATGGCCTCGGTCAGGCAGTTCATCGAGTTGGCGGTGAACATGCCGGAACAGGACCCGCAGGTCGGGCAGGCGTTCTCCTCGATACGGAGGATGTCCTCGTCCGAGATCTTGTCGTTCACCGCGTCGGAGATCGCGTCGACCAGGTCGAGGGTGCGGACCGTGCCGTCGACGAGCGTGGCCCGGCCGGACTCCATCGGGCCGCCGGAGACGAAGACCGTCGGGATGTTCAGGCGCAGGGCCGCGTTGAGCATGCCCGGGGTGATCTTGTCGCAGTTGGAGATGCAGATCAGGGCGTCCGCGCAGTGCGCCTCGACCATGTACTCCACGCTGTCCGCGATCAGGTCGCGGGAGGGCAGGGAGTACAGCATGCCGCCGTGGCCCATCGCGATGCCGTCGTCCACGGCGATCGTGTTGAACTCGCGGGGGATGCCGCCGGCCTCGGTGATCGCCTGGCTGACGATCCGGCCGACCGGCTGGAGGTGGGTGTGGCCCGGCACGAACTCCGTGAAGCTGTTGGCGACCGCGATGATCGGCTTCCGGCCGATGTCCGCGCCGGGTACACCGGAGGCACGCATAAGGGCGCGGGCGCCCGCCATGTTGCGGCCGTGGGTGACTGTGCGGGACCTCAGCTCGGGCATCGTCGCTCGCTCCTTCGGGGACTGCGGGGACTGCGATCAGAGACGTCTGACTGGTAACGAGCGTACGCCGGTCATCCAGGGGGCGGACAGGTTGTCCGGAATGCGGGATGTACGTCTCAGGGGGTACGGCCGGTCGGCGCCGGGCGCGGGCAGCGGTGCGGCCGTCCACGTCCCGGTCAGGGCCCAGGTCAGGCTCCGAGGCCGGGTCCCGATCAGGCTCCGGGTCCGGGTCCCGGTCCGGCTCCCTGTCGACGTCCGGCCGAAGTCCGGCCGCGGCTCCCGGTGTGGGGGCGGCTCAGGGACCGGTCAGGTGTCCCTGCACGACCGGCGCCAGGCGCGCGATGACCTGCTCCACGTCCGCGGACGCCAGCGGCTCCACCTTGATCACGTACCGCAGCAGGGCCGCCCCCACGAGCTGCGCGGCCGCGAGTTCGGCGCGCAGTTCCGCGTCCGGCAGTTCCAGCTGCGCGGCGATGCGGCGCAGCAGCTGGGAGGCGATCAGCCGGCGGAAGACGGCGGCCGCGGTCTCGTTGGTCACCGCGGAACGGACGATCGCCAGCAGTGGCGCGCGCGTGGTCGGGTTCTCCCAGATGCCGAGGACGAAGCGGGCCAGGCGTTCCCCGATCGCGTCGACGGGACCGTCGGCGAGTGCCTCCGGCGCGTTCAGCGCGGGCGCGAAGGCGACCTCGATGGCCGCCTCGAAGATCTGCTCCTTGGTGCCGAAGTAGTGGTGCACCAGGGCCGGATCGACGCCGGCGGCCTTCGCGATGCCGCGTACGGACGTCTTCTCGTAGCCCCGCTCGGAGAACTCCTCACGGGCCGCGTTCAGGATGCGGTCGCGGGTGTCGGCGGCTTCCGTACGAGGGGGCCGGCCACGCCTGCGGGCGGTCACGCCGGTCACCGCCGGGGCACTTTCACCGCGGACGCCAGGTGCAGGCGCGTGAAGGCCAGGGCCTCGGCGAGGTCGGCCTCCCGCTCCGCGCCGGACATGGCGCGACGGGTGTTGACCTCGATGACGACATGGCCGTCGAAGCCGGTCAGGGCGAGCCGTTCCAGCAGCTCGGCGCAGGGCTGCGTGCCGCGGCCGGGCACGAGGTGCTCGTCCTTGGCGGAGCCCCTGCCGTCCGCGAGGTGGACGTGGCCGAGTCGGTCGGCCATGCGGTCGATCATCTGCATGGCGTCGCTGCGGGCCGTCGAGGTGTGGCTGAGATCGATCGTGAAGTGACGGTAGTCGTCCTTCGTCACGTCCCAGTCGGGCGCGTAGGCGAGCATCTCGCGGTCCTTGTAGCGCCAGGGATACATGTTCTCGACGGCGAACCGCACATCCGTCTCGTCCGCCATCCGCCAGATCCCGGTGACGAAGTCGCGGGCGTACTGGCGCTGCCAGCGGAACGGCGGGTGGACGACGACCGTGGTGGCGCCGAGCTTCTCAGCCGCCGCGCGGGCGCGCTGGAGCTTGACCCAGGGGTCGGTGGACCACACGCGCTGGGTGATGAGCAGGCAGGGAGCGTGTACCGCGAGGATCGGGATCTGGTGGTAGTCGCTGAGTCTGCGCAGCGCCTCTATGTCCTGGCTGACCGGATCGGTCCACACCATGACCTCGACTCCGTCGTACCCGAGGCGCGCGGCGATCTCGAAGGCCGTCGCCGTGGACTCCGGGTAGACGGAGGCCGTGGACAACGCGACCTTCGCATCCGGGATGCGCACGACTGGTTCTGCCACGGGGGCTAGCGTACGGGGTGCGGTCGGGGGGATGCGGTGCGTCCACCGGCCGTTGTGGCGTTCCCCACGGCCGCGCGCCCCCGGACACGCCGGTGCCGCCCACGCGTTGGGCGCACGGTGGCGCGGGCTCAGGCCCGGCGGGGCGGCCGTACGGCGCGATGCGCTCGCGCTCTGGGGCGTACGGCGCCATGCGCTCGCGCTCGGGAGACGGTCGTACGACGCCAGGCGCTCCCGCTCGGGAGACGGTCGTACGACGCCAGGCGCTCCCGCTCGGGAGACGGTCGTACGACGCCAGGCGCTCCCGCTCGGGAGACGCGGTCGTACGGCGCGATGCGCTCTCGCTCGGGAGGCGCTGTCGCCGGGCGCCGCCGCCTCCGCTTCGGGCACGCGGTCGTACGGTGCCGTGGAGCCGTGCCTACGACGCCCGGGCGTCCGGCCGCCCGTGTCACCGCCCCACGGCACACCCCGCGGCCCGTGCCGGGTGTGACGGCGGACGGTCAGGCGGATCCCATGTGGTCCAGGCGGCGCAGGATCACGCCCTCGCGCAGGGCCCACGGGCAGACCTCCAGGTGCTCCACCCCGAAGAGGTCCATCGCCCCCTCGGCGACCAGGGCGCCCGCGAGGAGCTGGCCGGCCCGGCCCTCGGACACCCCGGGGAGTTCGGCGCGTTCGGCGGTGGTCATGCCGCCCAGTCTCGGGACCCACGCCTCCAGGGACTCCCGCTTCAACTGGCGTTGGACGTACTGGCCGTCGGCGGAGCGGGCGGCACCGGCGAGGCGGGCCAGCTGCTTGAAGGTCTTCGACGTGGCGACCACGTGGTCGGGGGCGCCGAAGCGGGCGAACTCGCCGACCGTACGGGCGATCTGGGCGCGGACATGGCGGCGCAGGGCCCGTATCGCCTCCGGGTCGGGCGGGTCACCGGGCAGCCAGCCGGCGGTGAGGCGGCCCGCGCCGAGCGGCAGCGAGACCGCGGCGTCGGGCTCCTCGTCGATGCCGTAGGCGATCTCCAGGGAGCCGCCGCCGATGTCGAGGACGAGCAGCTTGCCCGCGGACCAGCCGAACCAGCGGCGGGCGGCGAGGAAGGTGAGCCGGGCCTCCTCCGCGCCGGTGAGGACCTGGAGTTCGACGCCCGTCTCGGCCTGCACGCGCGCGAGGACGTCGTCGGCGTTGGTGGCCTCGCGCACGGCGGAGGTCGCGAACGGCAGCAGGTCGACGACCCCCTTGTCCTCGGCGGCCTGCAGCGCGTCCCGGACGACGCTGATGAGTTTGTCGACCCCTTCGGGGCCGATGGCCCCGGCGTCGTCGAGCAGCTGGGCGAGGCGCAGCTCAGCCTTGTGCGAGTGCGCGGGCAGGGGGCACGCGCCGGGGTGCGCGTCCACCACCAGCAGGTGCACCGTGTTCGATCCCACGTCGAGGACACCGAGTCTCATGTACGGAACGCTACTGCCAGCGGAGCGTTCGGCCGTCCCCGGAGCGGCTCCCGGCGACTTACCCTGGACGGGTGCCAAAGACGAAAAAGGCGAAGACCGACATTTCGGCCGACGGTCCCGGGCAGGTGCTGCCGGTGAAGCCGTCGAAGAAGTCGAAGAAGGCCCTGGCAGCCGACGAGAAGGGGCTCGACTTCGCGCGCGCGTGGGTGGAGTTTCCTGATCCGGCGGACGACGAACAGGTCTTCCGCTGCGACCTGACGTGGCTGACCTCTCGCTGGAACTGCATCTTCGGCAGCGGCTGCCAGGGCATCCAGGCCGGCCGCGCGGCGGACGGCTGCTGCACCCTGGGTGCCCACTTCTCGGACGAGGACGACGAGAAGCGGGTGGCGGACCATGTGTCCAGGCTCACGCCGGAGCTGTGGCAGCACCACGACGTGGGCCGGGCGACCGGCTGGGTGTCGGAGGACGACGAGGGGTCGCGGCAGACCCGCCCCTACGAGGGCTCGTGCATCTTCCAGAACCGGCCCGGGTTCCCCGGCGGCGCGGGCTGCTCGCTGCACATCCTGGCGCTCAAGGAGGGCCGGGAGCCCCTGGAGACCAAACCGGACGTCTGCTGGCAGCTGCCGGTGCGGCGCACCTACGAGTGGATCGACCGGCCCGACGACACCCGCGTGCTGCAGGTTTCGATCGGTGAGTACGACCGGCGCGGCTGGGGCCCCGGTGGTCACGACCTGCACTGGTGGTGCACGTCGGCGACCTCCGCGCACGGCGGGGGCGACCCGGTGTACGTGTCCTACCGGCCCGAGCTGACCGAGCTCATGGGCAAGGCCGGCTACGACCGCCTGGTCGAGCTGTGCGAGGAGCGGCTGGCCGCGCAGCTGCCGCTGCTGGCACCGCACCCGGCGGACCCGGTCGGCTGAACCCACGCGCGGGGCGGGCTCTCCGCCCGAGGGGTATGGGCGCTCACGAGCCGGAAGGACTCGCGTCGCCACCGCGGGCGGGCGCTCACGAGTCGGAGGGACTCGGGTCGTCGCTGTCGGCGGGGGGTGGGGTCGAGCTGTCCGGGTCGGTCGGGGCGGAGTCGGTGGGGGTCGGGTCCGGGGGCGGTGAGGACGGCGGCTCGCTCGGCGTCGGGTCGGTGGAGGCCGGGGCCGTGGGCGTCGGACCGGGGTCTGACGGGTGCGGGCCGCCGTGGCCCGGACCGCCGGGGTGGCCGGGGTGCGTGCCGGGTCCGGAGGGGCTGGGCGCGGTGCCGTAACCCTCGATGGAGACGACGGCGGCGGCCGGTGCGACCGCGACGCGCGCGCTCCAGTGCCCGGCCGGCTCGCGCAGGTGGTCCACGTACACCTTGATCGTCAACGTTTCGCCCGGGCTGAGGGTTCCCGAGGACTGGCTGAGGTAGAGCCAGGGTGCCGCCGTGGTCGCGGACCAGCGGACCGGGGCGGAGCCGGTCGCTCTGAGGGTGACCAGCGTGGTGTCCCCGCTGTTGCCGGCCGACACGTCGAGGTGGCCGGCTCCCTTGCGACCGGCGCCGTTGACGCTGACGACCTCCACCGACACGTCGGGGGTGTCCTTCCCGGCGAAGCGGCCGCCGGGCCGGGTCCTGGCGTTGCCCGCGTTCTCGTAGCCGCCGGTCGCCGACTCGCCGTCGAGGCTGCCGGGGCCCTTGGCCTCACTGGCGGTGGCCGGGTGACCGTCCTTGCCGTCCCCGGCGGGCGCACCGCGGTAGGCGGCCCACAGGGCGAGCACCGGGGCGGCCACGACGGTGGCGACGACCGTCGTCGTGACGGCACGCGCGCGCAGACGGTCCCGGCGCGCGGCCCGGTCCCTGGGGTCCATCGGGAAACCGCGCCGGTCGAAGCGCGGGGCGGCGCTGCCCCGCGCGCGCGAGCCGTGCGCCATGGCCCCGTGCAGCGCGGCACGCGGCGCCTCCAGGACGGGCAGCTCGGCGGGGGTGACACCGGCGCCGGGCCAGCGGCCGGGGACCGCGCGTTCGGCGCTGCGGCGGCAGCGCGGGCAGTCGTCGACGTGCCGGACCAGTTCGCGGCGCACGGCCGTGCTGAGCACGAACTGGTCGTCACCGGTGAGGCGCGCCACACCGGGGCAGGAGCCGGTCTCGACGACGGCGAGGGCCGCGCGGGTGCGTTCGACCTCGCAGGCGGCGGAGGCGAGCAGTTCGCGGGCGGCGGTGAGGTCGGTGCCGAGGACGGCGGCGACCTCGTGGGCCGCGAGGTGGTGGCGCACCGCGAGTTCGAGGGCCTCGCGCTGCTCCGGGGTGGTGCCCGCGGCCTCGGGCCAGGCGAGCAGGGCGAGTTGGCTCCGGCGCTGCTCCCGGACCTCGGCGGGGACCGGCGGGGCGGCGGGCTGCGCGGTCCGCTGCCGTTCGGGCCCGTGGCCGCGGCCCGAGGCGTGTGTGCCCTGACGTTTCTGCTTGGCCTCGGCCAGCTTGCGCAGACAGGCCCAGCGGGCCAGCGCGTACAGCCAGGCCCTGCGGTCACCGGCCGCTTCCGGGCCGCGGCGGCGCCCGGCGAGCGCGAGGACGTCGCCCAGGGCGGCGGTCGCCGCGTCGTGGTCGCACAGCACGGACAGGCAGTAGGTGAACAGGCCGTCCAGATACGGCTCGTAGCGCGCGGGCGGCCGCTGCGCGAGCGTGCGCGCGGCACCACGGTCACGCGCCTCCCGGTGCGCCCTGTGTGCGCCGGTGGTGCGGGTCGAGGTCTCCGGAATGCTGCTCATCATCCGTGGACCGTAGGCGGCCCGCGTCGGCCCCTTCCTCCCCCTTGAGCACATTTAATTCGTACGGGTGAAACGATCCCTCATAAGGGGACATGAACCTGCGATGCGCTGGCTCGTTCGTGACGGCGGGTGTCCGGTTCACAGGGGGTGCCCCGCCGGCCGGCGCGGCCGGAACGCGCGCCGTCGGCAGCCCGGCGACCGGCCCGTGCCCGCGTTGTCAGTGGTGGCGGTTACGGTTCGGTCCATGGCTGCCCGTACGAAGACCACCAAGGACCGGCCGTCCTACCGCTGCACCGAGTGCGGCTGGCAGACGGCCAAGTGGCTCGGCCGCTGCCCCGAGTGCCAGGCGTGGGGGACGGTCGAGGAGTACGGCGTGCCCGCCGTCCGTACGACGGCCCCGGGTCGCGTGACCACCTCGGCGGTGCCCATCGGGCAGGTCGACGGCCGGCAGGCCACCGCCCGCCCGACCGGCGTGCCCGAGCTGGACCGGGTGCTGGGCGGCGGACTGGTGCCCGGCGCCGTCGTGCTGCTCGCGGGCGAGCCCGGCGTCGGCAAGTCGACCCTCCTGCTCGACGTGGCGGCCAAGTCGGCGAGTGAGGAACACCGCACGCTGTACGTCACGGGGGAGGAGTCGGCGAGTCAGGTGCGGCTGCGCGCCGACCGCATCCACGCCATCGACGACCACCTGTACCTCGCCGCCGAGACCGATCTGGCCGCCGTCCTCGGGCACTTGGACGCGGTGAAGCCGTCGCTGCTGATCGTCGACTCCGTGCAGACCGTGGCCTCCCCGGAGATCGACGGCGCCCCGGGCGGCATGGCGCAGGTGCGGGAGGTGGCCGGGGCGCTGATCCGGGCCTCCAAGGAGCGCGGGATGTCCACCCTGCTGGTGGGCCATGTCACCAAGGACGGAGCGATCGCGGGACCCCGCCTGCTGGAACACCTGGTGGACGTCGTCCTGAGCTTCGAGGGCGACCGGCACGCGCGCCTGCGGCTCGTACGGGGTGTCAAGAACCGCTACGGCACGACGGACGAGGTCGGCTGCTTCGAGCTCCACGACGAGGGCATCACCGGCCTCGCCGACCCGAGCGGCCTGTTCCTGACCCGGCGGGCCGAACCGGTGCCGGGCACCTGCCTGACCGTCACCCTGGAGGGCCGCCGCCCCCTGGTGGCCGAAGTGCAGGCGCTCACGGTCGACTCGCAGATCCCCTCCCCGAGGCGGACCACGTCCGGGCTGGAGACCTCCCGCGTGTCGATGATGCTCGCCGTCCTCGAACAGCGGGGCCGGATCAGCGCCCTGGGCAAAAGGGACATCTACTCCGCGACGGTCGGCGGTGTGAAGTTGTCGGAGCCGGCCGCCGACCTGGCGATCGCCCTCGCGCTGGCGTCGGCCGCGAGCGACACCCCGCTGCCCAAGAACCTCGTCGCGATCGGTGAGGTGGGCCTCGCGGGCGAGGTCAGACGGGTCACGGGCGTCCAGCGCCGGCTGGCCGAGGCATACCGTCTGGGCTTCACCCACGCCCTCGTACCGGCCGATCCCGGCAGGATCCCGTCCGGTATGAAGGTGATGGAAGTCGCAGACATGGGAGAGGCCCTGAGCGTCCTTCCGCGCTCGCGTCGCAGAGAGGCCCCACGGGACGGCGAGGAGCGCCGGTAGACTTTGCCCTGGTCTCGCCCGTCCGTACGAACCACATGTGCGAAACGGAGCCCCCAGAACCTGCGACCGGAGGAGTGCAGTGGCAGCCAACGACCGGGCGGCAGCTCCCGGAAAATCCGGTGGGAGTTCCGGTGCCGAGGGCCTGATGCGCGCCTCACTGAGTGCCGTGGCACCCGGCACGGCACTGCGCGACGGCCTCGAGCGGGTCCTCCGCGGCAACACCGGTGGTCTCATCCTGCTCGGCTCCGACAAGACCGTCGAGTCCATGTGCACCGGTGGATTCGTCCTGGATGTCGAGTTCACCGCGACGCGCCTGCGGGAGCTGTGCAAACTGGACGGCGGCATCGTGCTGTCCTCGGACCTGTCGAAGATCCTGCGGGCCGGCGTACAGCTGTTGCCGGACCCGGCGATCCCCACCGAGGAGACCGGCACCCGGCACCGCACCGCGGACCGGGTCAGCAAGCAGGTCGGCTTCCCCGTCGTCTCCGTCTCCCAGTCCATGCGCCTGATCGCGCTGTACGTCGACGGGCAGCGTCGGGTCCTGGAGGACTCGGCGGCGATCCTGTCCCGCGCCAACCAGGCGCTGGCCACCCTGGAGCGCTACAAGCTCCGTCTCGACGAGGTCGCGGGCACGCTCTCCGCGCTGGAGATCGAGGACCTGGTGACCGTCCGGGACGTCTCCGCGGTCGCCCAGCGCCTGGAGATGGTGCGCCGCATCGCCACCGAAATCGCCGAATACGTGGTCGAACTGGGCACGGACGGCCGTCTTCTGGCGCTCCAGCTGGACGAGTTGATCGCGGGTGTGGAGCCCGAGCGGGAACTGGTCGTGCGGGACTACGTGCCCGAACCCACCGCCAAGCGCTCCCGCACGGTCGACGAGGCGCTGTACGAGCTGAACGCCCTGGCACACGCCGAGCTGCTCGAAATGCCCACGGTGGCCCGCGCGTTGGGTTACACCGGCTCCCCCGAGGCGCTCGACTCGGCGGTGTCCCCGCGCGGCTTCAGGCTGCTGGCGAAGGTGCCGCGTCTGCCGGGCGCGATCATCGACCGGCTCGTGGAGCACTTCGGCGGACTGCAGAAGCTGCTCGCCGCGAGCGTGGACGACCTCATGGCGGTCGACGGCGTGGGCGAGGCCCGGGCGCGCAGTGTCCGCGAGGGACTGTCCCGGCTGGCGGAGTCCTCGATCCTGGAACGCTACGTCTGAGCGACCGGCCGTCCTTCCGGTACGCCGCCCGCGAGGTGTGACCGCTTCGCGGGCAGCCACCGGCTTCCCGGTCTCGGGTCCGTCCCCCTCGGAACCGCCCGGGGCCCCTCCTGGTCGTCACCAGTGGTTCCCGGCCGCCCCCGGCACTAGTCGTTCTGGAGCACGAACGACGTCTGGGTCCTGGCGAGGGCCGGCGCCTTGGCCTCGACCAGGTAGGTGCCCGCCTTGGCCGATCCCGCCGGCGGCTTCGCGCACTCGGGGGCACTCGGCTTGCGGTCCCACTTCACGGTGTACGTGATGCCGCCGCCGGCCGGTACCCGGAAGACCAGACCGCCGGAGACCTTGGGGCAGTCGGCGGAGGACCAGTAGTCGTCGTCGGAGCCGGCCTGCGTGATCGTCAACACCGCGTTCTTCGGGCCGAGATCGACCTTGCAGTCACTGGCGCCGGAGTTCTTCGCGGTCAGTTCGAAGGCGGGCGTCTGTCCGGGCTCGTAGGTGTTCCTGGCGCTGCGCAGGGTCAACGTCACGCTGCTCGCGGTGCAGTTGGGCAGGGCGGAGCCGGCCGGAAGCGCGTCGCCGGTCCCGACGTCGCCGCCCGTACCGCCCGCCGTACCGCCGCCGGCACCGCCGCCCGCGCCGCCGGAACCGGCACCGGAGCTCGCACCCGAACCGGCGCCCGAGCCCGAGCCGGAGCCGGACGTGGTGCCGGAGCCCGAACCGCCACCGGTTCCCGAGCCGGACCCGCCGGCGGCGCCGCCGCTCGACTCGTCGCGCCCGCCCGGGGCTTGACTGATCGCGGGGCCGGAACCGGAGGGTCCCGCGGTGATCGTGGGGACGGGGTTCTTTCCGTTGGAGCCACCCGCGCCGTTGTCGCCGCCACCGCCGCCGGAAGCCACGATCCAGACGATCAACAGCGTCAACAGGGCGAGTACGGACAGCAGTACGGCCCTCCGTCGCCAGTAGATGGTGGAGGGAAGCGGCCCGACCGGATTGCGCAGAGATCCCACGGCGCAAACTGTACGAGAGATCGCCACGTTCGCTTGCCCCACCCGCCGCCCGGGGCCACAACTTTTCCGGATCATCATCCCGGTTCCGGCCGTCCCCGCACGGCGTTCGCCGAGCCGGGACCGCCATGATCGCGGACTGTGACGACAACACCCTCTCGGCTACCGTTTGTGATCACGGAACGCCGGGTGAGGGTCCTGCCCCCCTCGTCCCGGTCGCCCCGGCCCCCCGCGCGACACCCGTACGGGGACGCCTGGACCGTCAGCCCCTCCGCGGCCGGACACCCGCCTCCACATCCATCCCGACGGACGCCATCCCGCGGTTCCACGGTCGCGTTCCCGCGGTTTCACGATCGCCTTGCCACGGTTCCACGGTCGTCTTCCCGCGGTTCCACGGCCGCCACCCGGACACCCGCCTCCGCACCCGTCCCGGCGACCGCCTCCCCGCCCGGTTCCGCGGTCGCCGCCGGACGGCCCTCCGCGCCCCCGCCCCCCGCCCCGCGGTACGTCGTGGGTCACCACCGTTCGGCGCGCGTGGGCGCTGCCGCGCCCGGGCGTTCGCGATCGTGTCCCTTGCACCTCTGGCCACGGCTGCGACACTCCGTCGCGCCGCCCGGCAGGCGCGCGCCCCCTGGGGTGGCGCTGCCCCCGTCCGCCCGCCCGCGCATGGCAGGATCAAAGAGCCATGACTGCGCCCACGAAGCCCCCGCACAGCGCCCCCTCCGGCACCGCGTCCGACCGCGATCCCGGAGCGTCGCTCCACTCCCCCGTCATCGACTGGTTCGACACGCACGCGCGTGACCTGCCCTGGCGGCGGGCCGAAGCCGGGCCCTGGGGGGTGATGGTCAGCGAGTTCATGCTCCAGCAGACGCCGGTGAGCCGGGTCCTGCCCGTCTACGAGCAGTGGCTGGCCCGCTGGCCGCGCCCCGCCGACCTGGCCGCGGACGCGCCCGGCGAGGCCGTCCGCGCCTGGGGCCGGCTCGGCTACCCGCGCCGCGCGCTGCGGCTGCACGGCGCCGCCGTCGCCATAACGGAACGGCACGGCGGCGACGTACCGACCGAGCACGCGCAGCTTCTCGCGCTGCCCGGCATCGGCGAGTACACGGCCGCGGCCGTCGCCTCCTTCGCCTACGGGCAGCGGCACGCCGTCCTGGACACCAACGTCCGCCGGGTGCTGGCGCGTGCCGTGACCGGCGTGCGGTACCCGCCGAACGCCACCACCGCCGCCGAACGCAGGCTGGCGCGCGAGCTGTTGCCGCCGGACGAGGCGACCGCCGCCCGCTGGGCCGCGGCCTCCATGGAGCTGGGCGCGCTGGTGTGCACGGCCAAGAACGAGGCGTGCCACCGCTGCCCGATCGCCGCGCGGTGCGCGTGGCAGCTGGCGGGCAAGCCCGAGCACGACGGGCCGCCGCGGCGCGGGCAGACGTACGCGGGTACCGACCGCCAGGTCCGCGGCAAACTGCTGGCCGTCCTGCGGGAGGCACACACGCCCGTACCGCAGACGGCGCTCGACCGGGTGTGGCACGAGCCGGTGCAGCGCGCCCGGGCGCTGGACGGGCTCGTCGCGGACGGTCTGGTGGAGCCGCTGCCGGGCGGTCTGTATCGGCTGCCGCACGCCTGACCACACACCCGTCCAAGCCCTCCGGTCCCTCAAATCCCGCTATAGCGCGCCCATTCGGTGCACCCCCTTACCCCGTTCCTACTTCCGTTACACAACCGACGGACAGCCGAGTCCTAGCCGCGCGCTGCTTCGGACAGCCCCGTGACAACCCCTCCGTACCTTCAGTTGCGTACCGCGGGGACAGCGGGACGCAGGCAACGGAGAACCGGCAGCGGGCAGGTCGGAAACGGGGATGGAGGCGGTTGATCATGGCGCAGGGCGAGGTGCTCGAATTCGAGGAGTACGTCCGCACCCGGCAGGACGCGCTGCTGCGCAGCGCGCGTCGGCTGGTCCCTGACCCGGTCGACGCGCAGGACCTGCTGCAGACCGCGCTCGTACGGACGTACGGCCGCTGGGACGGTATCGCCGACAAGCGGCTCGCGGACGCCTATCTGCGCCGGGTCATGATCAACACTCGGACCGAGTGGTGGCGGGCCCGGAAGCTGGAGGAGGTCCCGACCGAGCAGCTCCCGGACGCCAGCGTCGAGGACTCCACCGAGCAGCACGCGGACCGGGCCCTGCTGATGGACATCCTGAAGGTCCTGGCTCCCAAGCAGCGCAGTGTCGTCGTCCTGCGACACTGGGAGCAGATGTCCACCGAGGAGACGGCCGCCGCCCTCGGCATGTCGACGGGAACGGTCAAGAGCACGCTGCACCGGGCGCTCGCCCGGCTCCGTGAGGAGCTGGAGAGCCGCGATCTGGACGCACGCGCGCTGGAGCGTGAGGAGCGGGAGCGTTGCGCGGCCTAGGCACGAGGGCCGGGGACACCGGGCGGGACGGGTATCCGGCGGACGGAGCACCCCTCCCGCCCGGTACCCCCCTGGTCCGGGGGACCCTGCAGGCGGCGATCACGGCAGTGGCCGTGCTCGCCGCCGTCGCCCTTTTCGTCTCGGCCTGCGCCACCGGCGGCACCGGCGCGCGCGACGAGGGTCCGGCCCACTCCGACGTGGTGGGCGGCGGCGGGGTGGCCTCGGCCTCCCCCGCGGTGAGCCCCGCCAGGACCACCGAACGCGTCGACGCCGTCAAGCTGGTCAAGGACGACCCGGCGGTCTCGGCGGAGGTCAAGCGCGAACTGAAGCCGTGCGTCGCCGACGAGTACCCCGTGGACGTGTCCTACGGCGACCTGACCGGCTCCTCGGCGGACGACGTCGTGGTCAACGTGCTGACCTGCGGTGACGCCGTCGGGGTCGGCTCGTATGTGTACCGCGAGGAGAACGGCCGGTACGAGAACGTGTTCCGGGCCGAGGAGCCGCCGGTCTACGCCGAGATAGACCGCGGCGACCTGGTGGTGACCAAGCAGGTGTACGAGAAGGGCGACCCGGTGTCGAGCCCGTCCGGCGAGAACGTGATCACGTACCGCTGGAGCTCGGCCCGGTTCACCGAGGCGTACCGCACGCACAACGACTACAGCAACGCCGTCGGGGACCAGCCCACGGTGGCCCCGGACGACTGAGCGGCACGGCTCACGCACCTTGCGGACTTCACGAACTTCACGGACCTTGGGAGCCTCACGCGTCCGGTGCGCGGCGCGCGGTCCGCGATCCTCGTGGATCTCCGGCAGAGTGAACCGATCGGGCCCCCCGAAACGATTCCCCGGTGAGCGGCCGGCGCACCCGCGAGTGCACGGGCCGGCGTCCACGAGGCACGAGTCCACGAGTCCGCGGACGACGGCAGGAACGAGAGGCGAGAACAGCGGCATGGCAGACCAGACCCACGTCCTTTTCGTAGAGGACGACGACGTCATCCGCGAGGCCACCCAGCTCGCGCTGGAGCGGGACGGATTCGCCGTCACCGCCATGCCCGACGGGCTGTCGGGCCTGGAGGCCTTCCGCGCGAACCGCCCCGACATCGCGCTGCTGGACGTCATGGTCCCCGGTATCGACGGGGTCAGCCTCTGCCGCCGTATCCGGGACGAGTCGACGGTGCCGGTGATCATGCTGTCGGCGCGCGCCGACTCCATCGACGTCGTGCTCGGTCTGGAGGCCGGCGCCGACGACTACGTGACCAAGCCGTTCGACGGCGCCGTACTGGTCGCCCGGATCCGCGCGGTACTGCGCCGCTTCGGGCACGCGAGCGGCGGCGACCGCACCGAAAGCGCCGACGCCACGGCGGACGGGGGCGTGCTCAGCTTCGGGGAGCTGGAGATCGACACCGAGGGCATGGAGGTACGCCGCTCCGGCCGGCCGGTGGCACTGACACCGACCGAGATGCGGCTGCTCCTGGAGTTCTCCTCCGCGCCCGGCACGGTCCTGTCCCGCGACAAGCTGCTGGAACGCGTGTGGGACTACGGCTGGGGCGGGGACACCCGCGTGGTCGACGTCCATGTGCAGCGGCTGCGCACGAAGATCGGCCAGGACCGGATCGAGACGGTCCGCGGCTTCGGCTACAAGTTGAAGGCCTGAGCAGGGGATCACGGTATGCGGGGGAGAGCGCGGCGCCCGGCCCAGGAGCGCCAGGGCATGCGGACGGGCCTGCGGTGGAAGCTCAGCGCGGCCATCGCGCTGGTCGGCGCGCTGGTGGCGGTCGCGCTCAGCCTGGTCGTGCACAACGCGGCCCGGGTGTCGATGCTGGACAACGCGCGGGACCTGGCGGACGAGCGCGTGCAGATCGCCCAGCGCAACTACGAGCTGTCCGGGCGGCCGAACTTCCCGAGCATCAAGATCGACGACTCGCGGCTGCCGGGCGAACTGCGGGAGAAGGTCGGACACGGCCGCCGGGCCACCTACATCACCGACCGGCCCGACGGAGTACCGGACATCTGGGCCGCCGTACCGGTCAAGGACGGACACGTCCTGTCCCTGCACACCGGCATCCCCGACCGCAGCACCGACATCCTGAAGGACCTCGACCAGGCGCTGGTGATCGGCTCCATCGCGGTCGTCCTCGGCGGCAGCGCGCTCGGCGTGCTCATCGGCGGCCAGCTCTCACGCCGGCTGCGCAAGGCGGCGGCCGCCGCCAACCAGGTCGCCCGGGGCGAGTCGGACGTACGGGTGCGGGACGCCATCGGCGGTGTCGTACGGGACGAGACCGACGACCTGGCGAGCGCGGTGGACGCCATGGCCGACGCGCTGCGGCAGCGGCTGGAGGCCGAACGCCGGGTCACCGCGGACATCGCGCACGAACTGCGCACCCCGGTGACCGGACTGCTGACCGCCGCCGAGCTACTCCCGCCGGGCCGGCCCACGGAGCTGGTCCTGGACCGGGCGCAGGCCATGCGGACCCTGGTCGAGGACGTCCTGGAGGTGGCCCGGCTCGACGGCGCCTCCGAGCGGGCCGAACTCCAGGACATCCTGCTCGGCGAGTTCGTCAGCCGGCGGGTGGCGGCGAAGGACCCGGAGATCGAGGTGCGCGTGGTGCACGAGTCGGAGGTCACCACCGACCCCCGGCGCCTGGAACGCGTGCTGTTCAACCTGCTCGCCAACGCGGCCCGGCACGGCAAGCCGCCCATCGAGGTCAGCGTCGAGGGCCGGGTCATCCGGGTCCGCGACCACGGCCCCGGCTTCCCCGAGGACCTGCTCGCCGACGGCCCGAGCCGCTTCCGCACCGGCAGCAGCGACCGCGCCGGGCAGGGTCACGGGCTGGGCCTCACCATCGCGGCCGGCCAGGCCCGCGTCCTGGGCGCCCGCCTGACCTTCCGCAACGTCCGCCCGGCGGGAGCCCCGTCCCACGTACCGGCCGAGGGCGCGGTGGCAGTCCTGTGGCTCCCGGAACACGCCCCAACGAACACGGGGAGCTATCCGATACTGCCGTAGAGGTGGGGTGCGGGCACGCCGTACCCGGTGCGACGGGCGACGGCGAAGACCTCCCCGCGGCCGCCCGCGCACTGCGTCGAAGCACGTCCGCCGACGCCGGAAGGCCCCCGGGGGCGGACACCACCCGGGGGCCTTCGGTACGTCGTAGCAGATCAGACGGTTTCGACGACCGAGGTCGGCGCCACCGCCGCGTCATCGCCCGGCTTGCCCTCGCCCGGGCCCGCGCCCTTCAGCGGGACCTCCTTCACGAACACGGCCGCCACCAGCGCGACGACCGCGACCACGGCGCCCAGCAGGAAGGCGGAGTGCGTGCCGGAGGACACCGCGTGCTGGTACGCCTCGCGCGCCGCCACCGGCAGCTTCGCCAGGCTCGCCGCGTTCAGCTGCGGGGACTGCTCGGTGACCTTCGAGCCGAGCGCGCCGGCCCGCTCCGCCATCACGTGCTGGACCCGGTTGTTGAACAGGGCGCCCATGATGGCGACGCCGAAGGAGGAGCCGAGCGTACGGAACAGGGTGGTGGAGGAGGACGCGACGCCCATGTCCTTCATCTGCACGCTGTTCTGCGCGACCAGCATGGTGATCTGCATCAGACAGCCCATGCCGAGACCGACGACGGCCATGAAGACGCCGGAGGTGAGGCGGCTCGTACCGGTGTCCATCGTGGACAGCAGGTACAGCCCGACGACCATCAGCGCGCTGCCGACGAGCGGGAAGACCTTGTACCTGCCGGTGCTCGTGGTCACCCGTCCGGCGACCATCGAGGTGACGAGCATCGCGCCGAGCATCGGCAGGAGCAGCAGACCGGAGTTGGTCGCGGAGGCGCCCTGCACCGACTGCTGGTACAGCGGGAGGAAGAGCGTCGCACCGAACATCACGAAGCCGGTGACGAAGCCGATGGTCGACATCAGGCTGAAGTTGCGGCTGCGGAAGATGTGCAGCGGCAGGATCGGCTCGACCGCCCTGCGCTGCCAGAAGACGAAGCCGATGAGCGAGGCGACACCGATCGCGATGAGCTCCATGATCCGCGCGGAGGACCAGGCGTACTCCGAACCGCCCCAGGTGGTGACGAGCACGATGGAGGTGATGCCCACGGTCAGCAGTCCGGCGCCCAGGTAGTCGATGCGCGTCTCGGCCCGCTTCTTCGGCAGGTGCAGTACGACGCTGATCGCGGTGAGGGCCACCACGCCGAGCGGCAGGTTGATGTAGAAGGACCAGCGCCAGCCCCAGTTGTCGGTGATGGTGCCGCCGACCAGCGGACCGCCGATCATCGCGAGCGCCATGACGCCGGCCATCATGCCCTGGTACTTGCCGCGCTCGCGGGGCGGGATGAGGTCACCGATGATCGCCATGACGCCGACCATCAGACCGCCGGCGCCGAGACCCTGCACGGCACGGAACCCGATCAGCTCGCCCATGTTCTGGGCCATGCCGCTGAGCGCGGAGCCGATCAGGAAGATCACGATCGAGGTCATGAAGGCGCCCTTGCGCCCGTACATGTCGCCGAGCTTGCCCCAGATGGGGGTGGAGGCGGCGGTCGCCAGGGTGTACCCGGTCACGACCCACGAGAGGTGTTCCAGGCCGCCGAGTTCACCGACGATCGTCGGCATCGCCGTGCCCACGATCATGTTGTCGAGCATCGCGAGCATCATCGTGATCATGAGCGCGAGCAGGACCACCCGCACGCTCCTGGGCTGTTTCTCCGCCCGGGTTTCTGTGTTCTCTGTGTCCGCCATCGTTTCCCACTCCCCTGGGTACCACCGCCCGCGACCTACTTACTTGCCGCCCGGCTAGTTGACTACACTGTGAAGGTAGACGCGCAACTAGCCGGGCGTCAAGTAAGTATGACGGGGGTGCGAGGATGGGCGGCACGATGGACGGCACCAAGCGGCAGCGCCGCGGCAACACCCGCCAGCGCATCCAGGACGTGGCGCTCGAGCTCTTCGCCGAGCAGGGCTACGAGAAGACCTCGCTGCGTGAGATCGCCGAGCGCCTGGACGTCACCAAGGCGGCGCTGTACTACCACTTCAAGACCAAGGAAGAGATCATCGTCAGTCTCTTCGCCGACCTGACCCAGCCGATGGAGGACCTCATCGAGTGGGGGCGGCAGCAGCCGCACAACCTGGAGACGAAGCGGGAGATCCTCGGCCGCTACAGCCAGGCCCTGTCCGACGCGGCGCCGCTGTTCCGCTTCATGCAGGAGAACCAGGCAACGATGCGGGAACTGAGCATCGGCGAGTCGTTCAAGACCCGCATGATGGGCATGCGCGAGATCATCGTCGACCCGGACGCGGACCTGGTCGCCCAGGTCCGCTGCGTCAGCGCCCTGTTCACGCTGCACGCCGGGATGTTCTTCCTGCACGACCTCAACGGCCGGCCCGAGGAGAAGCGCGAGGCCGTCCTCCAGGTCGCCATCGACCTGGTGACACAGGCACATCAGGGGTCGTAGACCCTGTCGGCGCCCCCGGTCGGATCAGGGATCGCAGCCGCCGGACGGAACCCGGCCGGATCAGGGGCCGTAGAGCCTGTCGGCGGGACCCGGCCGCATCAGGCATCGCAGACCCCGCCGGACGGAACCCGGCCGGACCTAGACCGTCACGCCCTTGGCGCGCAGGAAGGCGACCGGGTCGATGGCCGAGCCGTAGTTCGGGGTCGTGCGGATCTCGAAGTGCAGGTGCGGGCCACTGGAGTTGCCCGTGTTGCCGGACCGGGCTATGTGCTGGCCGGTGGCGACGACCTGGCCGACCCGCACGTCGATGCGCGAGAGGTGGGCGTACTGCGAGTACGTGCCGTTGCCGTGCCGGATGACTATCGCGTTGCCGTACGCGGGCCCGTCACCGGCGCCGTTGCCGCCGGCCTTGACGACCGTGCCGCCGTGCGCGGCCATCACGTTGGTGCCGCTGGCCACGGCGAAGTCCTGCCCGCTGTGGGTGGAGTGCCACATGCCGCCGGCCTGGGCGAACTTCGCGGAGAGGGTGTATTTCTTCACCGGGTCGATCCAGGAGGCGGCCTTCTTCGCGGCGGCCCTCTTGGCGACGGCGGCCTTCTTCACGGCGGCCGCCTTCTTCACGGTCGCGGCCTTGGCCTGCGCCGCGGCCTGCGCCTGAACCGCGTTGGCGGCACCGGCGGCGGGCAGGGCCGTCACGCCGGTGTCGGCTGCGGCCGCGACCCCGGCCCCCAGCACGACCGACGCTCCCAGGCCCGTGGCCAGGAGGGCCGCACGGGTACGAAGGCGGGACGCACGGGAAGAACGGGACGAGACGCGCTGGGTCATCGGATACCTCACGGGACGGGGACAAGGAGAACCACCCGGCGCACTGTCATCCGCCGGATGGGGCATCCCTTGGTAACCCTGGAGCCCACCGGCACCCAAACGGCTCATCTACGACGGAACCTAGTAGTTCGGCATAAAACCTCCCTCTTATTGACAGACGCGCTATCCACGCCGAATCCACCCACTACGGCCGCATCCGACCCTCACCTGAAGACTAAAAGTCCTTTTTGCCCGAATCTGTCCATGCACTAAGTGGGTTAGTAACAGACAAATCAGCTGTGCGGCATGTCACCGGCCGACAAGATCCGAACTCCCGGGAATGTGACCGGGACTACGCTGCCGACCAGTCAACGGGGCTCAGGGGGAGGCCACATGGAACCGACGACGGTGGGCGTGAAGGTGGCGTCGAGCGTGGTCACCCCGCTGGTCCGCAGACTCTTCGTCACCGAGGGCCCGGGCGCCGCCCTGGTCGACAGACCGATCCGGATAGCGGGCTTCGTCTCCTTCCGGGGAGAGAAGCGCACCCTCGACGAACCCGCTCTGCGCAGACTCGCGGCCGAACTGGTCCGCCAGGGCCTGAAGACCGGGGAACGACCCGTCCACGCCGACGAGGAACAGGCCGTCGTCCACGCCCTCACCGACACCCTCCACGCCCTCGGCGACCTCACCATGACGGACGCCCAGGCCGTCGAGCTCGGTCACGAGTTCCTCGCGGCGAACCTCCGCTCGTCCGCCGGCCACCCGGACCGCGACCTCTCCCTCGACGCGGGCCTGTTCTACGGCCGTCTGCTCACCACGGCCTGTCTGCACATCGTCCACTTCTTCACCCAGCGGTCCAGCTTCGTCGCCCGCACACTGGTCGAGCAGAGCCGCAGGCAGCGCGAACTCATCGCCAAGGTCGACGCGTTGATCGCCAGGACACCCCCGACCGGCGGCACCGACACCGCCTTCGAACAGCGCTACCTGACCTACCTGGCGACCAGGCACAGCCACCTCACCATCTACGGCATCGACCTGGCGAACTCCCCCGACCGCTGGCCCCTGGACGCCGCCTACCTCAGCCTCCAGGCCCTCGGGCCGGCCGGACACGACCACACGGCCGGCCCCGGCGGCCCGCACCCCGCCTCCGCCGCGACGCCCCGGCCCGCCGACCGGGCGCTCGCCGCCCACGAGCGGGTGCTGCTGCGCGGGGTCGCCGGCTCCGGGAAGACCACGCTCGTGCAGTGGCACGCGGTCACCGCGGCCCGGGGCGAGCACGGTGACCTCATCCCGTTCGTCCTGCCCCTGCGCACCCTCGTCCGCCGCCCCGACGGCCTCCCGGCCCCCGACGCCTTCCTCGCGGCCGTCCGCGTCCCCTTCCACGCGAGCGGGCCTGACGGCTGGGCCGACCGCGTGCTCGCCGCGGGGCGCGGGCTGCTCCTGGTCGACGGCGTCGACGAGATCCCCGAGCGGGAACGCGAGCACACCCGCCGCTGGCTGCGGGACCTGCTGGACGTCTATCCCGGCAACCGGTGGCTGGTCACCTCCCGCCCCTCGGCCGTACGGGAGGACTGGCTCGCCCCCGACGGCTTCACGGAGCTGGCCCTGACCCCCATGGGCCCCGACGACGTCGCCGCCTTCGTCGCCCGCTGGCACGCGGCGGCCCGCAGCCACGCCCACGGAAGCGACCTGGACCGCCTCGACGGCTACGAACGCGGCCTCCTCGACGCCGTCCGGACCACACCCGACCTCGGCCGGCTCGCCACCAACCCCCTCATGTGCGGCCTGATGTGCGCCCTGCACCGCGACCGGCGCGGCCATCTCCCGCACGGCCGCCCGGAGTTGTACGACGCCGCCCTGTCGATGCTGCTCGCGCGCCGGGACGAGGAGCGCGACATGGTCCCGCACGGCGGCGACCACGACGGCGTCCGCCTCACCGAACTCCCGCAGATCCAACTGCTCCAGCGCCTCGCCTACTGGCTGATCCGCAACAACCAGTCGGAGATGGACCGCGAACGGGCCGAACGCATCGTCGCCGACGTCCTGCCGTCCCTCCCGGCCGCCGCGGCACAGGGAGACGCCCCCGCGATCCTGCGGCACCTCCTCGTCCGCAGCGGGCTGCTGCGCGAACCCACCACCGGCACCGTCGAGTTCGTGCACCGCACCTTCCAGGACTACCTGGGCGCGAAAGCCGCTGTGGAGGACGGCGACTTCGGCCTGCTCGTCCGGGGCGCCACCGACGAACAGTGGGCGGACGTGGTGCGGATGGCGGTGGCGCACGCCCGTCCGCGCGAACGCGCCCGCCTGCTCACCGACCTGACCGCCTCGGCACGCCACCTCGCCGGCCCGGCGGCCACCCGCGTACGACTCCTCGCGCTCGCCGCCCTGGAACACGCCACCGAACTCGACCCTGACGTCTGGGCCGCCGTGGAACGCGACGCGGCCGCGCTCATCCCGCCCCGGACCACCCAGGAGGCCCGCGCCCTGGCCTCCGCCGGGCCGCTCGCGCTGGAGCTGCTGCCCGGCCCGGAGGGCCTCGGCGACGCGGAGGCGCGCGCGGTGGTGGTCACCGCCTCCCTCATCGGCACGGACGCGGCGGTACCCGTGCTGGCCCGCTTCCGGGCGCACCCGGCGCTGTGGGTGCGCGCCCAGCTCACCTGGACCTGGGACCGCTTCCCGACGCGGCGCTACGGCGACGAGGTCATCGCCCACCTGTCCGAGGACGACGACCTCTTCTTCACGGCACGCTCCCCCGCGGAACTCCGCCACCTGCGGAAACTCGGCGGCCGTGGCAGCGTCCAGCTCATCGGTCACCTCACCCCCGCCGAGATCGCCGCCGGCCTGGTTCCCGAGCGGGTGACCCAGCTGGTCCTGCACCGCAACGACCGGCTGGACGACCTGGGATGCCTCTCGTCCCTGCGCGGGCTGACCTATCTGTCCCTCGGCCGGTGCGCGAACGTACGGCAGCTCGACCCGCTCGTGCAACTGCCCCTGACCTGGGTGTCGTTGAACGACATGACCGGCCTGGAGCGGCAGGCCCTGCACGCGTTCTCCGGCTCCACGACGCTGGAACGGCTCGATGTCGGGACACCGCTGGAAGGAGAGACCCTCGACGCCGTCCTGCCCACCGGCCTGCCGTTGCGTCACCTGGGGCTCCACGAGGACGCGGTGCGGCACACCGGCCTGCGCGGCCTGGGCCGCTTCCGTGCGCTGCGCCGCCTGAGTCTGCTGCGGCTGCCCGCCGGGCTCTCGGCGGACGACCACGACGAGATCGCCCGGCTCCCCGCCCTGGAGGAGCTGCACATCGACTGGCCGGAGACCGGCTGGGCCGGCCCGCCCCTGCCCGGCGTCACCGCCCTGCGCCTCAGCGGGTTCCAGGGGTCGGAGGACCTCTCGGCCGTGCCGGACCTCTTCCCCGGGCTGCGCGAGGTCTCCGTGGTCCTGGCCCCGGACGTGACCGCCGTACCCGAGGACGTTTTCGCCCCGCTCCCCCGCACGCCCGAAGTCATCAAGGTCTACGGCGTACTGTGACGCACGTCTCTGGCCACCTACCCCCCAGTAACCCTACGGTTCCCCTCGCGCCATCCTCGTGAACGAACATGCACCCGACAACGGCACGTACGTCCGGACGTGAGAGGAACCCCCACACATGAGAAGCCGACGCCCCCTGGCGCGCCGCACCGCCGTCATCGCCGCCTCGGCGGCCGCCCTCGTGGCCATGGCCGCCCCGGCGGACGCCGTCACGGCGACGACGAGCACCTCCTCCACCACCGCTGCCGCCGCCGCCGAGGACGTCGACTACGCCACCTGGCAGCAGGACTGCAAGGCCGTGATGAACCAGGCGCTGCCCGCCCTGAGGCAGCGCATCGCCGCGACGAAACCGGGCGAGAAGCAGGCGATCGTCTTCGACATCGACAACACCACCCTGGAGACCGACTTCGGCTTCAGCTACCCCCAGCCGGCCAACAAGCCGGTCCTGGACGTCGCCAGGTACGCCCAGGAGCACGGTGTCTCGCTGTTCTTCGTCACCGCCCGCCCCGGCATCATCGACTCGGTGACCTCGTACAACCTCACCTACGACGGCTACAAGGTCTCCGGCCTCTACACGCGCGGCCTGCTCGACCTCTTCAAGGACGTCGCCGCCTACAAGACCGCCCAGCGCGTCGCCATCGAGTCGAAGGGCTACACGATCATCGCGAACATCGGCAACAGCGCCACCGATCTGTCGGGCGGCCACGCCGAGACGACGTACAAGCTCCCGGACTACGACGGTCAGCTGTCGTAGGGCCTCCGGACATGCGGAAGGGGCCGGTGCTGTGATCAGCACCGGCCCCTTCCGTCGAGACGGACCCCGGAGGGTTACGCCTCCTTGCTCAGGTTCGGACCGGCTCCGCCGGCCGCCTGCTCGATCGGCGGGACGTCCGGCAGGGCCGCCTTCTCCTCACCGCGGAAGGTGAAGGTCTGGGTCTCACCCTCGCCCTCGGTGTCCACGACCACGATGTGACCGGGACGCAGCTCGCCGAAGAGGATCTTCTCCGAGAGGGTGTCCTCGATCTCGCGCTGGATGGTGCGACGCAGCGGACGCGCACCCAGCACCGGGTCGTAACCCTTCTTGGACAGCAGTTCCTTGGCGGACTGGGAGAGCTCGAGGCCCATGTCCCGGTCCTTCAGGCGCTCGTCCACCTTGCCGATCATCAGGTCGACGATCCGGAGGATGTCCTCCTGGGTCAGCTGCGGGAAGACGACCACGTCGTCGACGCGGTTGAGGAACTCGGGGCGGAAGTGCTGCTTGAGCTCGTCCGAGACCTTGTTCTTCATGCGCTCGTAGTTGGACTTCTTGTCGCCCGAGGCCGCGAAGCCCAGGTTGAAGCCCTTGGAGATGTCCCGGGTGCCG
Source organism: Streptomyces sp. NPDC043878 (assembly GCF_056435735.1). Taxonomy (NCBI): domain Bacteria; kingdom Bacillati; phylum Actinomycetota; class Actinomycetes; order Kitasatosporales; family Streptomycetaceae; genus Streptomyces; species Streptomyces sp. NPDC043878. Next base: position 264,212 of record NZ_JBWKDW010000006.1, on the reverse strand, counting down.
AGGTTGGTCGTCATGATGATGACCGTGTTCTTGAAGTCCACGACCCGGCCCTGGGAGTCGGTCAGGCGACCGTCCTCCAGGATCTGCAGCAGCGAGTTGAAGATGTCCGGGTGCGCCTTCTCGACCTCGTCGAACAGGACGACCGAGAACGGCTTGCGGCGGACCTTCTCGGTCAGCTGGCCGCCCTCTTCGTAGCCCACGTAGCCGGGGGGCGAACCGAAGAGACGCGAGACCGTGTGCTTCTCGCTGAACTCCGACATGTCGAGGGAGATCAGCGCGTCCTCGTCACCGAAGAGGAACTCGGCGAGCGCCTTGGACAGCTCGGTCTTACCGACACCGGACGGGCCGGCGAAGATGAACGAACCACCGGGACGCTTCGGGTCCTTCAGACCGGCACGCGTACGACGGATCGCCTTCGAGAGCGCCTTGACGGCGTCGACCTGGCCGATGACCCGCTTGTGGAGCTCGTCCTCCATGCGCAGCAGGCGGCTCGACTCCTCCTCGGTCAGCTTGAAGACCGGGATGCCGGTGGCCGTCGCGAGGACCTCGGCGATCAGCTCGCCGTCGACCTCGGCCACGACGTCCATGTCGCCGGCCTTCCACTCCTTCTCCCGCTTGGCCTTGGCGGCCAGGAGCTGCTTCTCCTTGTCGCGGAGGGAGGCGGCCTTCTCGAAGTCCTGCGAGTCGATCGCGGACTCCTTGTCGCGGCGCACGCCCGCGATCTTCTCGTCGAACTCGCGCAGGTCCGGCGGCGCGGTCATCCGGCGGATACGCATCCGGGAACCGGCCTCGTCGATCAGGTCGATCGCCTTGTCCGGCAGGAAGCGGTCCGAGATGTACCGGTCGGCCAGGGTGGCGGCCTGGACCAGCGCCTCGTCGGTGATGGAGACGCGGTGGTGCGCCTCGTACCGGTCGCGCAGGCCCTTGAGGATCTCGATGGTGTGCGGCAGCGACGGCTCCGCGACCTGGATCGGCTGGAAACGGCGCTCCAGGGCCGCGTCCTTCTCCAGGTGCTTGCGGTACTCGTCGAGCGTGGTCGCACCGATGGTCTGCAGCTCACCGCGGGCCAGCATCGGCTTCAGGATCGAAGCGGCGTCGATGGCGCCCTCGGCGGCACCCGCACCGACCAGCGTGTGGAGCTCGTCGATGAACAGGATGATGTCACCGCGGGTGCGGATCTCCTTGAGCACCTTCTTCAGGCGCTCCTCGAAGTCACCGCGGTAGCGGGAGCCGGCGACCAGCGCGCCGAGGTCGAGGGTGTAGAGGTGCTTGTCCTTGAGGGTCTCGGGCACCTCGCCCTTGACGATGGCCTGAGCGAGGCCCTCGACGACGGCGGTCTTGCCGACACCGGGCTCACCGATCAGGACCGGGTTGTTCTTGGTACGGCGGGACAGCACCTGCATGACCCGCTCGATCTCCTTCTCGCGCCCGATGACCGGGTCGAGCTTGGACTCACGAGCGGCCTGGGTGAGGTTCCGGCCGAACTGGTCGAGGACCAGGGACGTCGAGGGGGTGCCCTCCGCAGGACCGCCACTGGCGCCGGCGGTCTCCTTGCCCTGGTAACCGGAGAGCAGCTGGATGACCTGCTGCCGCACCCGGTTGAGATCAGCGCCCAGCTTGACCAGGACCTGGGCGGCGACGCCCTCGCCCTCACGGATCAGGCCGAGCAGGATGTGCTCCGTGCCGATGTAGTTGTGGCCCAGCTGAAGAGCCTCCCGGAGCGACAGCTCCAGGACCTTCTTGGCACGGGGGGTGAAGGGGATGTGGCCGGACGGGGCCTGCTGCCCCTGCCCGATGATCTCCTCCACCTGCTGGCGGACCGCCTCGAGCGAAATCCCGAGGCTCTCAAGGGCCTTGGCGGCGACACCCTCACCCTCGTGGATCAGGCCCAGGAGGATGTGCTCGGTGCCGATGTAGTTGTGGTTGAGCATCCGGGCTTCTTCCTGAGCCAGGACGACAACCCGCCGCGCGCGGTCGGTGAACCTCTCGAACATCGTTAATCGCTCCTCAGAGCGGTCAGGCAGTAAGGGGACGCTCCCCTCCCTGTCCTTCCGCAGCTTAGTCCCGCAAGCGGGGACCGCTCATTCCAACTGCCGACACCGGACCGAGAACCAACACTGCCTCCTGACCCCGAACGCCGACACCTACTCCAACCCGATCGTGCGAGACGATGTTCCCGCAGGCCAGGCAGTTACCCCCGCCACCAGTACGCCGATGGCGAACGTGAGACGGCCCGATCCGCGTGCCGCCCCCTCCCACTAGGGATTGTCTTACCCGCTCCGGCGGACACTCCATGCCGCGCGCACCGGTTCGCTCCGCTATGGGCGAACAACCTCGCTCCGCCCCGCACCCCCGTACGCCCCCCTGTCCGGCACTGTGTGCGTTTACCGAAACACCCAGCGTAACTCGCGGGGCTTTTCCGCGGTTGCACTTGGCATGGTTGGCACCCCTCGCCCGGTCCCGCTTCCCGTCCGCGCTTCCCACTCGCCCTCCCTCCCGCCGGCCGCCTCGCCGCCCGCCCTGCTCCCTCTCCCGCTTCCCCGCCGGCCGCTCGACGCGAGCGATCAGATCCGCCGGTGGTACGAGAACGAACTGGGCTGGCCGACAGTGCCCGCCGGCCCGGAGGGCGCGGCCGGTGCCGACAGCCCGGGGAGCCCAGCAGGGCCTGCGGGTCGGAGAGGGTCCGTCGGCCCGGGCGGTCCCGAGATCGCCGGGGTCCCGGTGCGGCTGCGGACGGGCGTGCGCTTCGACGTCCTGGACGTGCCGGCCGAGGCGGGCCGGGCGGCGCTGCGGCACCTCGCGCCGGACTCCCCGGTGGCCGTGCGGGGCGACCGGATGCGGCTGCTGGTGGCGGCGGGCAGCGCGGAGGAGCTGCCGGGGCTGCTGGACTGGCTGGAGTGGGGGGCGCTGGCCCTCGACCTCACGGTGCTCGGCGAGGGCGGGCTGATGGACGCGCCCGCTCCCCCCGGCGCGGGGCGGACCGGAGGGCCCTCGCTCTCCCCGGGCCGCGCGGAGGTCCTGCAGGGGGCCGCCACGTGGTTGCGGCCCCCCGGGCCGGGACGCGAGGTCGAGGCCTCGCTGCCGACGCTGTCGGCCTTGGGGGGCGGTGGGGGCGCCCCCGATCTCGTACGCGTGGTGGCCACCGCGGCGACGCGGTGCCACCGGCTGAGGCTGATGCGCGCGTGCGCTCAGCCGTTGGCCTTCTCGTAGGCCTCGCGAATCGACGCCGGAACGCGGCCGCGGTCGTTGACCTCGTAGCCGTTCTCCTTGGCCCACGCGCGGATCTGCGCGGTGTCCTGGCTGCCGCCTGAAGCGACGCGCGCCTTTCCGCGCCCGCCCGCGGCACGGCCCCCGGTACGGCGGCCGCCCTTCACGTAAGGGTCGAGAAGACCGCGCAGCTTGTCCGCATTGGCGGTCGTGAGATCGATCTCGTAAGTCTTGCCGTCCAGCGCGAACGTGACAGTCTCGTCCGCCTCGCCGCCGTCGAGGTCGTCGACAAGAAGGACCTGAACCTTCTGTGCCACCGGATTTCCTTTCATCCATAACCTGTGGGCCCGGGGCCCGCGGCGTCCGCCGTTTCGCCGTCCCCTGTTATATGCAGTACTGCAGTACGTCGGAAAGCAAACCGCTTTTGCCGGAAAAACACAAACCCCTGGCGGAGACCCGCAGGTCCACACCGGTCCGGAAACGTGCGCGTTTCGGACATAGGGAACCCGGGCAGGGCGGGCCGGAGTGAAATAGTTCTTGACGGTCCTTGTGGATCCTTGACGGACCTTGGGGATGCGTGTGGATGCCCGGCGATCACAGATGCAGAAGCATCCGACTGTTGCCCAAGGTGTTCGGTTTCACCCGTTCGAGACCGAGGAACTCCGCAACGCCTTCGTCATAGGAACGCAGGAGCTCCGCGTAGACATCGGTGTCGACGGGTGTCTCGCCGATCTCGACGAAGCCGTGCTTGCCGAAGAAGTCCACTTCGAAGGTCAGACAGAAAACGCGGCGAACACCGAGCCAGCGCGCGGTCTCCAGCAACTTCTCCAGCAACCGATGACCCACGCCGGCACCCTTGAGGCCGTCCTTCACGGCGAGAGTGCGGACTTCCGCGAGGTCTTCCCACATCACGTGCAGAGCGCCGCAGCCGACGACCTCGGCGTTGTCGTCCCGTTCGGCGACCCAGAACTCCTGGATGTCCTCGTAAAGCGTCACCGTGGCTTTGTCGAGCAGGATGCGGTCACGGACGTAGGCGTCGAGGAGACGGCGCACGGCCGGGACATCGCTGGTTCGGGCCCGCCGGACGGTGATGGCTTTCGAGGTGACTTCGGGGCGCTCTGCTGACATGAGCGGACGCTATCGCCCGCCGGTCTCCGGCGCCGAGCCGGGGTTCCCGGCGCCGGTATCGGGTGCGGTATCCGGGGCGGGTTCGGGAGTTTCCGGTCCCTGGACGATCCGTACGGCGTCCCGCAGGGCATGTCGCTGTTCCTCGCTCATCATCCCGAAGAACGCGACGAGAGCGGCGGCGGGGTTGTCGCTCTGGGACCAGGCGTCGTTCATCAGCGCGGCGGCGTAGGCGGCCCGTGTGGAGACCGCCTCATATCGATAGGCCCGGCCTTCCGCCTCACGGCGCACCCAGCCCTTCTGATGGAGATTGTCCAAAACGGTCATCACCGTGGTGTAGGCGATGGACCGTTCCTGCCGAAGGTCTTCCAGGACTTCCCGAACGGTCACCGGGCGGTTCCACTTCCACACCCGCGTCATGACCGCGTCTTCGAGTTCTCCCAATGGGCGAGGCACAGCTCAGCACAATAGTGGGAGATCCGGACATTGACCTGCCGGACGTGCGCTTTTACCGGCAAAGACGACAAAAAGGGCGTACGACGGGGAAGTCGTACGCCCTGCGGGGTGCGGCGGGTTCAGGCGTCGGTGGGCGCCGAGGTCCGGCGGGCGCTCTCCGCGCGCGCGAGGGCGGCGTCGACGGCGGCGTCCTCCTTGGCCTTGTTGGCCCCGCCCTGGGTCTTCACGATGACCCGGATGAGCCCGATGAAGAAGACGGCCATGACGACCGGAGGCACGAGCGCGGAGACGTAGTCCATGCGTCCAGAGTAGCCACGGCCCGGGGGACGGGCGGGGCGGGGTGCGGCGAAACGGGCCGGACGGCGGTCGCGGGCCCCTCAGACGGCGGTGAGCTGGTGCGGCGGGTTCGCCGGCGGCGGGGCGGGCTTGCGGCGGGGGAAGACCTCGCCCGGGGTCGGGATGGGGCGGGCCGGCCGGGGGGCGTCGGGGGCGGGCCGGGGGGCCGGCCGCTCGGCGGGCTTCTTCTCGGGCCGCCGGGCGGGATCCTGGCCGCCCGTCCCGACCGCGGCCGTCCGACCGCCCGTGCGGCCGCCGGGAAGGGCCAGCAGGCGCGTACGGGAGGCGGGAACCGTCGGGACGGCCGCGACGGCCGCGGGCGCGGCCCGGCGCGCGAGACGGGCCCGCACGTCCTGCTCGGCCAGCGGCCGGCAGCGGTCCAGGAGCGCGGCCGCCACGGGGTTGCCGCGCAGCGCCCGCAGCGCGGCGAGGTCGTCGGCGTCCGGGCGGTGTCCGGCACCGAGGGCCTCGTCGAGGAGCGCGAGGTAGCCGGCCGCGGTGCCCGGCAGGGCGGCCCGGTAGCGGACGAGGTCGGCCACCAGGAAGGCCCGCAGCCGGGCGCCCTCCCGCAGCGCCTCGTCGAGGGACTCGGCGAGCCGGAGACAGTCCTGGACGTCCTCGGCCGTGGCGGGGCTGGGCTGGAGGGCGAGGGCGAGAGCGCGGCGGAGCACACGCAGCTCCTCCGCACCGAACGCCATGCCGCCGCGGGATCCATATGGCGTGGGCATGCGGCGACAGTACCCGCTAATCAGACAAACCCGACATAGCGGGCAGGTGTGGCGCGGTGCGGCCACCCGGGCGGCGGGTGAGACGGGTGCGGCGGCCGGGTCACACGCCCCGGTGAACGGGAAGGCCGCCGGGTCACACGTCCCGGTGAGCGGGTACGGCGGGCTGGTTTGCGCGCCCTGCTGGGCCAGTGCCGCCGGCGATCCGCGCGCCCTGCTGGGCCAGTGCCGCCGGCGATCCGCGCGCCCGGCGGGGCGAAAGCGGCCTGTAATTTACGCGCCCGGCTGGGCGTGTGCAGTCGCCGGGCCGCGCGCCCGGGTGAGCGAGTGCCGCCGGTGATCCGCGCGCCCTGGTGGGCGAGTGCCGTCGGTGACCGCGCCAGGCTCACATGCGGGCCATGTTCCGTTCGTAGACCAGTCGCAGGCCCACCAGTGTCAGCCACGGTTCGTGCTCGTCGATGACCGAGGACTCCCCCAGCACCATGGGCGCCAGCCCGCCCGTGGCGATCACCGTCACCTCGTCGGGGTCCTGGGCCAGCTCCCGCGCCATCCGCTGCACGACGCCGTCCACCTGGCCGGCGAAGCCGTAGACGATGCCCGACTGCATCGCCTCGACCGTGTTCTTGCCGATCACGCTCCGCGGCCGTGCCACCTCGATCTTCCGCAGTTGGGCGCCCTTGACGCCCAGCGCCTCGACCGAGATCTCGATGCCGGGGGCGATGACCCCGCCGACGTACTCCCCGCGGGCGCTGACCGCGTCGAACGTCGTCGCCGTACCGAAGTCGACCACGATCGCCGGGCCGCCGAAGAGCTCGACGGCGGCGACCGCGTTGATGATCCGGTCCGCGCCGACCTCCTTCGGGTTGTCGGTGAGGATCGGTACGCCCGTCTTGACGCCCGGCTCGACCAGGACCGCGGGCACGTCGCCGTAGTAGCGGCGGGTCACCTCGCGCAGCTCGTGCAGCACCGACGGCACGGTCGCGCAGATCGCGATGCCGTCGATGCCGTCTCCGAGCTCGTCGCCGAGGAGCGGGTGCATGCCCATCAGGCCCTGCAGCAGCACGGCCAGTTCGTCGGCCGTGCGGCGCGCGTCCGTGGAGATGCGCCAGTGCTCGACGATGTCCTCGCCGTCGAACAGTCCCAGAACGGTGTGCGTGTTGCCGACGTCGATCGTCAGGAGCATGGCCTTTACTCCGCCTCGCGCAGGTCGAGGCCGATGTCCAGGATCGGCGCGGAGTGGGTCAGCGCGCCGACGGCCAGGTAGTCCACACCCGTCTCCGCGTACGCCCTGGCGTTGTCCAGGGTGAGCCGGCCGGAGGCCTCCAGGGCGGCGCGGCCGTGCACGAGGGCCACCGCCTCCTCGCACTCGGCCGGCGTGAAGTTGTCCAGCAGGATCAGGTCGGCCCCCGCGTCCACCACCTCGCGCAGCTGGTGCAGCGTGTCGACCTCGACCTCGATCGGCACGTCCGGGAACGCCTCGCGCACGGCCTTGAACGCCTGGGCCACCCCGCCCGCGGCGACCACGTGGTTGTCCTTGACCAGGGCCGCGTCCGACAGCGACATGCGGTGGTTGACCCCGCCGCCGCAGCGGACCGCGTACTTCTCCAGGGAGCGCAGGCCGGGCGTCGTCTTGCGGGTGTCCCGCACCCGGGCGCCGGTGCCCTCCAGCGTGTCCGCCCACGCGCGCGTGGCGGTCGCGACGCCCGACAGACGGCACAGGAGGTTGAGAGCACTGCGCTCGGCGGTCAGCAGGTCACGCGTGCGCGTGGTGACCGACAGCAGCCTCTGCCCCTCCGCCACGCGGTCGCCGTCCTCGACGTGCCGCTCGACCTCCAGCTCGTCGGTGCAGACCACGGAGAGCACGGCTTCGGCCACCCGCAGGCCCGCCACGACGCCCGCCTCGCGCGCGGTGAAGTCGGCGGTGGCGACCGCGTCCTCGGGGATGGTCGCGACCGTCGTCACGTCCACCCCGTGGTCGAGGTCCTCCTGGATGGCGACGTTCGCGATGTCCTCGACCTCCACGGGGTCGAGGCCCGCGTCGGCCAGGAGCTGGGCGAGCGCGGGGTCGAGCCCGCACTCCAGGTATTCGTCGCCGGCGTCCGCGCCGCCACAGGCGCAGCCGTCGCCGCAGCCGCCGTTCGGCACGAGGGGGAGGTCGGGGGTGCTCACTGCTGTCACTGCTCCTGAAGGGGCTGCCGGTGCTGCCGGGTCGGGGGGAAGTCTGCGGTATCGGTGGTGTGTACGGCGAGCGTGCGGTCCGAATTCAGCCGTACGACGATGTGGCGGCGCCATGCCCGGTCGTCCCGGTCGGGCCGGTCCTCGCGCCAGTGGCAGCCGCGGGTCTCCTCGCGCTGGAGCGCGGCGGCGACCAGGACGCGGGCCACGCACAGGAGGTTGGTGGCCTCCCAGGTGTCGACCCCGGGCTCCGCCGTCTTGCCGTTCTCGTCGAGGGCGTCACGCGCGTCGCTGTGCAGCCGCTGGAGCCGGCCCGCGGCCGCCTCCAGCGAGGCGGCCGAGCGCAGGACGCCCGCGCCGTCCGTCATGATCCGCTGGATCGTGAAGCGGTCCTCGGGCGCGAGCAGCGGGTGCGCGGGCCGGCCGGGGTGCGGCACCGGCTCGGGCACCCGCGCGCGCAGGCCGTCGTCCGCCCGGCTCGCCGCGATGTCCGCGGAGATGCGCTCGGCGTACACCAGGCCCTCGAGGAGGGAGTTGGAGGCTAGCCGGTTCGCGCCGTGCACGCCCGTGCAGGCGACCTCACCGCAGGCGTACAGGCCGGGAACGGTGGTGCGGCCGCGGGAGTCGGTGCGCACGCCACCGGACGCGTAGTGGGCCGCCGGCGCGATCGGGATGGGCTCGGTGACCGGGTCGATGCCGTGCGTGCGGCAGGCGGCGAGGATCGTCGGGAAGCGGTGCTCCCACATGTCGGCGCCGAAGTGCCGGGCGTCGAGGAACATGTGCTCGGCGTCCTGCTCCTGCATGCGGCGCATGATGCCCTTGGCGACGATGTCCCGGGGCGCCAGTTCGGCCAGTTCGTGCTGCCCGACCATGAAGCGCACGCCGTCCGCGTCGACCAGGTGGGCGCCCTCGCCGCGGACCGCCTCGGAGACCAGGGGCTGCTGGCCCTCCGCGTCCGCGCCGAGGAACAGCACCGTCGGGTGGAACTGCACGAACTCCAGGTCGGAGACCTCCGCGCCGGCGCGCAGGGCGAGAGCCACGCCGTCGCCCGTGGACACGGACGGGTTGGTGGTGGCCGAGAAGACCTGGCCCATACCGCCGGTCGCCAGGACCACGGCGGGAGCGTGCACGGCGCCCACGCCGTCGTGCTGGCCCTCGCCCATGACGTGCAGGCTCACGCCCGCGGTGCGGCCCTCCGCGTCCGTGAGCAGGTCCAGGACGAGCGCGTTCTCGATGGTCCGCATGCCACGCGCGTGGCATGCCTCGACGAGGGCGCGGGAGATCTCGGCGCCGGTCGCGTCACCGCCCGCGTGCGCGATACGGCGCCGGTGGTGGCCGCCCTCGCGGGTGAGTTCGAGGCCGCCCTCGGAGGACTCGTCGAAGTGGGCGCCGGTCTCGATCAGCCGGCGTACGGCGCCGGGGCCCTCGGTGACCAGGAGCCGTACCGCCTCCTCGTCACACAGGCCGGCGCCCGCCACCAGCGTGTCGTCCAGGTGCTGTTCCGGCGTGTCCCCGTCGCCCAGGGCCGCGGCGACACCGCCCTGCGCCCAGCGGGTGGAGCCGTCGTCCAGACGGGCCTTGGTGACGACGACGGTCGTCAGGCCGGCGGCCTCGCAGCGCAGGGCCGCGGTCAGCCCGGCGACTCCGGAGCCGACGACCACCACGTCCGCGGTGATGTTCCAGCCGGGCGCGGGCGCGTGCAGTCGTATGCCTGTGCTGGTCACGAGGCGGCTCCGAAGGTGAGGGGGATGTTGTCGATCAGCCGGGTCGTCCCGACCCGGGCCGCGACGGCGAGGACGGCCTCGCCGGTGAAGTCGTCCGCGATGTCCGTGAAGTCGGACGGGTCGACGAGAGCCAGGTAGTCCAGGTCCAGCGGCGGGTCCAGCCGGGCGGCCTCGTCGAGGACCAGGCGGGCGGCCGCTCGGACGGCCGCCGGGCCGCCCGGGGACGCCTGCGCGACGGCGTGCGCGTCGGCGGCCGCGCGGGACTCCCCTATGGCGCTGAGCGCCTCGGCGCGCGCGTGCGTGGCGGGCACCTCGCGCGCCCGTGCGCGCAGCGCCTCCTGGGCGGCGTGCCGGTCGGCGCCCGCGAACAGGGCCCGGGACAGGGCGAGAGCGGTGCGGCGCGCCCCGGCCGAGAGGTACCGGTTGCGGCTGGACAGGGCGAGGCCGTCGTCCTCCCGGACCGTGGGCACGCCGACGATCTCGACGCCGAAGTTCAGGTCACGGACCATCCGGCGGATCAGGGCGAGCTGCTGGGCGTCCTTCTGCCCGTACAGCGCGAGGTCGGGGCGCGTGAGGTGCAGCAGCTTGGCGACGACGGTGAGCATGCCGTCGAAGTGCCCGGGACGCGCGGCACCCTCCAGGCGCCCGCCCATGGGTCCCGCCGTGACGCGGACCTGGGGTTCGCCGCCGGGGTAGACCTCCTCCACGGACGGGGCGAACACGGCGTCCGCGCCGGCCGCCTCGGCGATCTTGAGGTCGGCGTCCAGGGTGCGCGGGTAGCGGTCGAGGTCCTCGCCCGCGCCGAACTGGAGGGGGTTCACGAAGACGGTGACGACGACCTCGCCGTCCGGGCCGGCGATCTCGCGCGCGGTGCGGATCAGGGTGGCGTGGCCCTCGTGCAGGGCGCCCATGGTCATCACGACGGCCCGCCTGCCCACGCGCGCGCGTGCGTGCAGTTCGTCGGCGGTACGCAGCAGCGTGGTGGTCATCGGGCGTCTCCCTCTGCGCCGTCGGTCCCGGCGGCGCCGGTTCCGTCGGCGAGTACCCCGAGGAGGTCCTCGGCGAGTTCCGGTTTCAGCAGGCCGTGGGCGAGCGCCCGGTCGGCGGTCGCGCGGGCCATCGCCAGATACCCGGCGACGGTCTGCGGGGCGTGCGCGCGCAACTCCGCGACGTGCGCGGCGACCGTGCCGGCGTCCCCGCGCGCGACGGGGCCGGTCAGCGCCGCGTCGCCGGAGCGCAGGGCGTTGTCGAGGGCGGCGCCGAGCAGCGGGCCGAGCATCCGGTCCGGGGCCTCGACACCGGCGGCGCGCAGCAGCTCCATGGACTGGGCGACCAGCGTGACCAGGTGGTTGGCGCCCAGCGCGAGCGCCGCGTGGTACAGCGGGCGGTTCTCCTCGGCGATCCACTCGGGTTCGCCGCCCATCTCGATGACCAGGGCCTCGGCGGCCAGCCGCAGTTCTTCGGGCGCGGTGACGCCGAAGGAGCAGCCGGCCAGGCGCTGGACGTCCACGGCGGTGCCGGTGAAGGTCATCGCCGGGTGCAGCGCCAGCGGCAGCGCGCCCGCGCGCAGGGCGGGGGCGAGGACCTTCGCGCCGTAGCGCCCGGAGGTGTGCACCAGCAGCTGGCCCGGCCGCACGGCGCCGGTCTCCGCGAGGCCCTCCACGAGGCCGGGCAGCGCGTCGTCCGGGACCGTCAGCAGCACCAGGTCGGCACGGCGCATGACCTCGGCGGGCGGTACCAGGGGCACGTCGGGCAGCAGGTGCGCGGCGCGGCGCCTGGAGGCGTCGGAGACTCCGGAGACGGCCACCGGGCGGTGTCCGGCGAGCTGGAGCGAGGCGGCGAGCGCGGGGCCCACGCGGCCGGCGCCGACGACGCCGACGGTGAGCCGCGCGGGGCGGTCCCTGGGGTCTGGCTGGTGGACTGTACTCACGCGACGGCGGCCTTCCCGTTCCAGTCCGCTCTGGGTACCGGACGATTTCTCGTCATGTTAACGCGATTGGTTCCGGGGGCGTCGGGTTGTCCACAGGCTGTGGGTTTCCGCGCACCGCGCGCGGGCGGTCGCGGCGGGAAAGGCGGGTACCGCGCGGACCGGCGGGAAAGACGGGTGCCGCGCGGGCCCGCGGGAAACGCGGGTGCCCTCCGGGCCCGCAGGCGGCATGATCCGGGCATGAGCGATACGGCGCGGCAGGACCGGGACGAGCGGCGACCTGGGCAGGAGTCCGACGAGGACCGACCGGGAGGGGACGCCGGTGTCGAGCGGTGGGGGCCGGCAGCCGGCGACGGGCAACCCCGAACTGCAGACGGCGACGAGCCGTCCGGACCGGAAGACGGCGACGAGCCGTCCGGACCGGAAGCCGGCGACGAGCCGTCCGGACCGGAAGCCGGCGACGAGCCGTCCGGACCGGAAGCCGGCGACGAGCCGTCCGGACCGGAAGCCGGACCGGAAGCCGAGGAGGACCGGCTCCGCCGGCGGCGGGACCGGCGCATCGCCGCCACCCGAGGCGCGGACCGGGCACTCGCGCGCCTCGGCTTCCTCGGTTCGCTCCGGGACCGGCTCGCCCTGTTGGACGCGGCGGCGGACGTGTACGACCTGGACGAGACCTCGGACATCTACGGCAACGGCGTCGTCGAGGCGCTGGAGGAGAAGGTCGCCGGGCTGCTCGGCAAGGAGGCCGCCGCGTTCTTCCCCACGGGCACCATGGCCCAGCAGGTGGCCCTGCGCTGCTGGGCGGGCCGCACCGGTGACCGGGCCGTCGCCCTGCACGCGCTGGCGCACCCCGAGGTGCATGAGCGCGACGCGTTCAGCCAGGTCAGCGGCCTGCGCCCGGTCACGATGACGAGCGAGGCACGGCAGCCGACCGCCGCCGAGGTACGCGGCTTCGAGGAGCCGTTCGGGGCGTTGATGCTGGAACTCCCGCTCAGGGACGCCGGTTTCGTGCTGCCGTCCTGGGAGGAGCTGACCGAGATCGTGGAGGCGGCGCGCGAGCGCGACGCGGTGGTGCACTTCGACGGCGCGCGCCTGTGGGAGACCACCGTCCACTTCGACCGCTCCCTGGCGGAGATCGCGGACCTGGCGGACAGCGTCTACGTGTCGTTCTACAAGTCCCTGGAGGCTTTCGGCGGGGCGGCCGTGGCCGGGCCCAGGACGCTCGTCGAGGAGGCGAAGGTCTGGCGACACCGCTACGGCGGCGCCGTGTTCCAGCAGTTCCCCACCGCGCTGTCCGCACTCGTCGGCCTGGAGCGGCAGCTGCCGCTCCTGCCCGCGTACGTGGCGCAGGCGCGCGTCGTGGCCGCCGCGCTGCGCGAGGGCCTCGCGGCGGCCGGGGTGCCGTGGGCGCGCGTGCACCCCGAGGTGCCGCACACCCATGACTTCCAGGTCTGGCTGCCGTACGACGTCGACGTGGTCTCCGAGGCCGCGATCCGGCAGGCCGAGGAGACGGGCGCCGTGCTGTTCGCCAACGCCTGGGACCGCAGGGGTCCGGGCCTGTGCGCGACGGAGGTCTACGTCCGGGAGGCCGCCCTGGAGTGGACGGCCGAGGACGTGCGGGCCGCCGCCACGGAGTTCGGCTCCCGACTGGTCGAGGAGAGCCGCACGGCCCGAACGCCCCAGTGACGCATCTCACAGGGGACGGCGCGGGTCCAGGCGTCGCCATGCGCGGTCGCCGGCCGAGGCGGTCGGTCGCCGATCGAGGCCGTCAGGCGTCGGTCCCGCCGGTCGCCGGTCGAGGCCGTCAGGCGTCGGTCGCCGGTCGCCGGTCGCCGGTCGCCGGTCGCCGGTCGAAACCCTCAGGCGTCCGTCGCCGGTCGAAACCGTCGCGTCGCCGGTCGAGGTCGTCAGGCGTCGGTCGCGGGCCGCGCTGTCAGTGGCCGAGTGCACCATGAGGGCATGAGCGTGCGCATCGACATCGCAGGGCTGCGGCAGGAGCGGGTCGCCGTCGTGCCCTCTCCCCTGGCCGAGCTCGGCATGGCCCTGCACGCGCTCTCCGAGTCCGGTCACCATCCGGGACTCCAGGGCTGGGCGACCGGCGTGACCGCCCGGCTCGACTCGCACCTCGCTGACCGGATGTGCGAGGCGGACTTCCTGTGGCGGTCGACGTTCTCGGACCTGTTCCTGCCGGCGGCCGGCCTCCCGGGCGGCGCCACGCCGCCCGGTGCCACGCTCGCCGAGGAGCTGGACCTGCTGGACAAGCTCACGGACGAACAGTTCGTGGACGCGGCCCTGGAGTTCACCTGCGCCCTGCCCTACAGCGCGCACGGCCCGGCCGCCCTCGCCGACGCCGGACTGCGGCGCCGGGCGCTGGAGCTGGCCGCCGCGCGCGGGCCGCAGCAGATGCGCTTCAGCGAGCGGCTGCTGGCCGACCCGCCGCGGATCAGGGCCTGGCTCCGTCAGTTCCTGGAGGACTGCGAGGAGGCCTTCTTCGCGGAGACCTGGGACCGGCTGCGGCAGCAGCTCACGGCGGACGCCCGCCACAAGTCGGATCTGCTGCGACGCAAGGGCCTGGCGGAGGCACTGGCCGCGGTGTCCCCGGCGGTCACCCTCGACGAGAGCGCCGCGCGGATCACCGTCGACAAGCTCGGCGACGGCCGTACGGCGACGGCGGAGGGCGGGCTCCTGCTCGTCCCCACCAGCCTGGGCTGGCCGCACCTGATGGTCCTGCACCGGTACGGCTGGCAGCCCGTGCTGCACTACCCGGTGGGCGCCCCCGAGCTCACCGCCCCGCCCTCGGTTGAGCAGCTGACCCTGCGGATGTCGGCCCTGTCCCACCCGGTGCGGATGCGGCTGTGCCGCAGCCTGGCCCGCAGCGCGTTCACCACGGGCGAGTTGACCCAGGTCCACGGCATGACCGCCCCGGAGATATCCCGGCACCTGGGCGTCCTGAAGAAGGCCGGCCTGGTCACCACCCGCCGCCGCGGACGCTACGTGCTCCACCAACTGGACGTGACCCTGGTGGCCCGCCTGGGCAGCGACTTCCTGGAGGGCATCCTCAGGTAGGCAGGCCGGAGGCGGGGGCGGTCAGTCGAACCGGATGTGCCGCAGGCCGACCCACGCCTGTCTGAGCCGCGTCCGCACCGCGCCCTCGGTGTTCGGCCCGAGCCTCAGCCCGGCCAGGACGGCGATGCGGTCCGCGGTCTTCGGCACGGTCGAGTCGTCCGTCCACAGGTGTTCGGCGAACTCCGGCTCCCGCAGTCGCTCCAGGCAGTGGTCGAGATGCCGCTCGGCCCAGTTCCCCGCGCGCGCGGAGGTGTTCTTCCCGGCGACGTGCTGGAGGAGGTGCCCGAAACCGCGCTCGCGCAGCCGTTTCAGGACGGTCTCGCGCCGTGCGAGCAGGGTGAAGTGCCTTACGTCGTGGTCGAGTTCACGCAGCCGGCCGACGGTCTCGGCGAAGTGGCCGGAGTCGGTGACCGTCATCGGGACGATCACCACCCCGGCGTGCGCGGTGAGGGTGAGATCCAGGATCTCGACGACGCCCTGCCGCCAGGACGCCAGGTCCTGGAAGTCACCGCGCAGTCCGGGCGGCAGCATGCGGTGCAGGCCGAACCCGAGGTGCTCGGGGTCGCAGATCACGCTGCCGGGCAGGCGCCGCCGGATCTCGTGTGCGGTCTGTGTCTTGCCGCCCCCGTAAGGGCCGTTGATCCACAGGAGCATGCGCAGACCCTAGGGGACGGCCGCCCTCGCGTGCCGCGTTTCCCGGGTTCAGCCGTGGCCGCCCGCCCGGACCAGTCCCGTCTCGTACGCCAGGACCACCACCTGCACCCGGTCCCGCAGGCCCAGTTTGGTCAGGATGCGGCCGACGTGGGTCTTGACCGTGGCCTCGGACAGCACCAGGCGGGCGGCGATCTCGCCGTTGGACAGGCCCTGGGCGACCAGGACCATGACCTCCCGCTCGCGTTCGGTCAGGCGCTCCAGGCCCTCGTGCCGGTCCTTCTTGCCGGCGGAGGGCAGCATGGGCGCGAACCGGTCCAGGAGGCGCCGGGTCGTCGACGGAGCCACGACCGCGTCGCCGCTGTGCACGGAGCGGATGGCGGTGAGGAGCTCGCCGGGCGGCACGTCCTTGAGCATGAAGCCGGAGGCGCCCGCCTTCAGTCCGGAGAAGGCGTACTCGTCGAGGTCGAAGGTGGTCAGGATCAGCACCCTGGGCGGGTTGGGGTCCGAGCAGATGCGGCGGGTGGTCTCCACGCCGTCGAGCTTCGGCATGCGGACGTCCATCAGGACGACGTCCACGGAGGTCGCGCGCAGCACCTGGAGGGCCTCGACACCGTCGCCCGCCTCGGCGACGACCTCCATGTCCGGCTGGGCGTCGAGCACCATCCGGAACCCGGTGCGCAGCAGCACCTGGTCGTCGACGAGCATCACGCGGATCGTCATCGGGTCTTCTTCCGTTTCCGTGGGGCCTGGCGGGTGCGGGGCGGCGCTGGCGCGGGGCGGCGTCAGTGCGCGGGTTTGAGCGGGAGCAGGGCGCTGATCCGGAATCCTCCGCCCGGCCGGGGCCCCGCGTCCAGGGTGCCGCCGACCATGCCGACGCGCTCGCGCATGCCGATCAGGCCGTGTCCGCGGCCGTCGGCGCCGCCCTCCTCGTACAGCTCGTGCGGGGCGCCCTTGCCGTCGTCCTCGACGAGCAGGCCCAGCCCGTCGTCGAAGTAGACCAGCCGAACGCTGGCGCCCGCGTTCGGGCCGCCGTGCTTGCGCGTGTTGGTCAGCGCCTCCTGCACGATGCGGTACGCGGTGAGCTCGACGCCGCTGGGCAGCGGGCGCGGCGTGCCCTCGACCTTGAAGTCGACGGGCAGGCCGGACCCCCGGCACTGCTGGACGAGGTCGTCGATCTGCTCCACGTCGGGCTGCGGGACGTACTCTCCGCCCTCCCGGTGCTCCCCGGTGCGCAGCACCCCGAGCAGGCGGCGCATCTCGGCGAGGGCCTGGCGGCCGGTGGAGGAGATGGTCTCCAGGGCCTTCTTCGCCTGGTCGGGCGCGGTGTCCAGGACGTAGGCGGCGCCGTCGGCCTGCACCACCATCACCGACACGTTGTGCGCGACCACGTCGTGCAGTTCGCGGGCGATCCGGGCGCGCTCGGCGGCGACGGCGACCTTGGCCTGCGCCTCGCGCTCCTTCTCCAGCCGGGCCGCCCGCTCCTCCAGCTGCGCGAAGTAGGCGCGGCGGGTGCGGATCGAGTCGCCGAGCACCCAGGCCAGCGCGAACGGCACCGTCTGGAAGATCACTATGGCGACGTTGCCGAGGACCGACGTCTCGTGGTTCGGCCAGCGCAGCTGGGCCAGCGGGGCGGCGCACAGACCCGCGGTCAGCGCGAGCCGGGAGGCCCAGCGGGCGCCGGTCGCGGCCACCGTGTAGACGATCACCAGCATGGCGAAGTCGGCGGCCGTCGTCGCCGCGTCCAGCGCGAGCTGCGCGGTGCCGAGGGCTATGGCGAGCAGCAGCATCTTCTCCGGCATGCGCCGGCGGAACGCGACGACCGCGCTCAGCAGGAACGCGATCGGGACGAGGACGGCCAGGGATTCCGTGCCCGCGCCCTCGTGACGGGCTGCCCCGCTGACGACGGAGATCCCGAACAGGACGGCGGCCCAGAAGCCGTCGACCCATGCCGGGTGCCTGCGGAGGAAGTCGTAGAGGCGTTGCACGTAACCCAGAGTAGGGAAGCCAGATGCGTGCAGGGGTCAACCGGAGGGGCGATCCGCGTCGGGTGCGCGTACTCCGCAAGGTGGAGGGAGCGCTCCCCTCTACGCCTAACCTGGGCGCGTGGCTGGAGAGGTGAGGGGTGAGTGGCGGGGCCGGCGGGCGGCGGCCGAGGCCGCGCTGTACGGACCGGACGGCTTCTATCGCAGGCCCGAGGGTCCGGCCGGGCACTTCCGTACGTCGGTGCACGCCTCACCCCTGTTCGCCGGGGCGGTGGCGCGGCTGCTGTGCCGGGTGGACGAGGCCCTGGGCGGCCCCGACGTCCTCGACTTCGTCGACATGGCGGCGGGGCGCGGGGAGTTGGTCACCGGCGTCCTCGCCGCGCTCCCGGCCGGTGTGGCCCGCCGCACGCGCGCGTACGCCGTCGAGCTCGCCGGCCGGCCGCCTCACCTCGACCACCGGATCGAGTGGCGGGCCGAGACCCCGCGGCACGTCACGGGCCTGCTGTTCGCCAACGAGTGGCTGGACAACGTGCCGGTCGACGTGGCGGAGGTGGACCACGCGGGCGCGGCACGCCTGGTGCTGGTGCGGGCGGACGGCGAGGAGCGGCTCGGGGAGCCGGTCGCGGGCGCGGACGCGCAGTGGCTCGCCCGCTGGTGGCCGCTGCCGGCCGAGGAGGGACTGCGGGCGGAGATCGGCCGGCCGAGGGACCTGGCCTGGGCGGACGCGGTCGCCTCCGTGGACCGGGGTCTCGCGGTCGCCGTCGACTACGGGCACACCGCGGACGCGCGACCCCCCTTCGGGACCCTGACCGGCTTCCGTGGGGGCCGTGAGACGGCGCCCGTGCCGGACGGGTCGTGCGACATCACGGCGCATGTCGCCCTGGACGCCTGCGCGCTCCCCGGCGCACGCCTGCTGCCGCAGCGCGAGGCACTGCGCGCCCTCGGCATCAGCGGCGCACGCCCCCCGCTCGCGCTCGCGTCCAGCGACCCCGCCGCCTACGTCCGCGCCCTCACGAGCGCCGGTGAGGCCGCGGAGCTCACCGCGCCGGGCGGACTCGGCGACTTCGGCTGGCTGCTCCAGCCGGTCGGCGTCCCCGACCCGCTCGGCCCGCCGGACTGACCTACTTGTCGATGTCCCCGACCACGAAGAACAGGGAGCCGAGGATCGCCACCATGTCCGCCACCAGCGTCCCCGGCAGCAGCTCCGCGAGCGCCTGGATGTTGTTGTACGACGCCGAGCGCAGCTTGAGCCGGTACGGGGTCTTCTCGCCCCTGCTGACCAGGTAGTAGCCGTTGATGCCGAGGGGGTTCTCGGTCCACGCGTAGGTGTGGCCCTCGGGCGCCTTCAGCACCTTGGGCAGCCGCTGGTTGATCGGCCCGGGCGGCAGCTCGGCGAGCCGGTCGAGACAGGCGTCGGCGAGGTCGAGGGCGTTGTGGGTCTGCCGCAGCAGCACCTCGAAGCGGGCGAGACAGTCACCCTCCTGCCGGGTGACGACCTCCAGGGTGTCGCGCAGTTCCGCGTAGGCGAGGTACGGCTCGTCCCGGCGCAGGTCGAAGTCGACACCGGAGCCGCGCGCGATGGGTCCGCTCACGCCGTACGCGTGCACGGCCGCCGGAGTGAGCACGCCCACGCCCCGCGTGCGCCCCCGGAAGATCTCGTTGCCGAGCACCAGGTCGTCGTACACGTCCATGCGCGAGCGGACCTCGGCGACGGCCCCGCGCGCGCGGGTCGCCCAGCCGGCCGGAAGGTCCTCCTTGAGGCCGCCGACGCGGTTGAACATGTAGTGCATCCGGCCGCCGGAGACCTCCTCCATGACGTTCTGGAGGGTCTCGCGCTCCCGGAACGCGTAGAAGACCGGGGTGATCCCGCCGAGCTCCAGCGGATACGAGCCGAGGAACATCAGGTGGTTGAGCACCCGGTTGAGCTCCGCGAGCAGCGTGCGCGTCCACACCGCGCGCGCGGGCACCTCCATGCCGAGCATGCGCTCCACGGCCAGGACGACGCCCAGCTCGTTGGAGAAGGCCGACAGCCAGTCGTGACGGTTGGCCAGCATGATGATCTGCCGGTAGTCGCGGGCCTCGAAGAGCTTCTCCGCACCGCGGTGCATATAGCCGATCACCGGCTCCGCGTGCATGATGCGCTCGCCGTCCAGGACCAGCCGCAGCCGCAACACCCCGTGCGTGGACGGATGCTGGGGACCGATGTTGAGCACCATGTCGGTGCTCTCCGCGGCGCCGCCGATGCCGACCGTGGTCTCCGTCGTAGGAGTCATGCGGACAGTCTCCCCTACGTACTCTTACCTCATGGAGACGGGGAGCCCGCACGACACGGGGCCTGCGGGATCGACGGGGACGACAGGGGCGGCGGAGGGCGAGCCGGCGTGGACCGGGCTGCCGCCGGGGCTGCTACGGATGCGACGGCTGCTGCTGGTGGTGTGGCTGGGCCTGCTCGCCGCCGGCCTGGCCGTGCTGCTCGGCCTGACGGCCGGGCCCGCCTGGGCCGCCCTCGCGCTGCTGCCGCTCGCGCTGGCCGCCTGGGGCTGGGTCCTGCTGGGCCGCAACTGGCGCTCCTGGCGGTACGCCGAGCGGGCCGACGACCTGCTGATCAGCCGGGGTGTGCTGTGGCGTGAGGAGACCGTCGTGCCGTACGGGCGGATGCAGCTGGTCGAGGTCACCTCCGGGCCCGTCGAACGGCACTTCGGCCTGGCCAGCGTGCAACTGCACACGGCCGCCGCGGCGACCGACGCGACGATACCCGGCCTGGACCCGGTCGAGGCGGAACGGCTGCGCGACCGGCTCACCGAACTCGGCGAGGCCCGATCGGCCGGCCTGTGACCGCGCCGGGTGTCGACGACGGTATACGCGAGAAGCCGCCCGTCACCGAGCGGCGGCTGCACCCCGTCACACCGTTCAGACGGGCCTGGGCGCCGATCGCGGTGATCGCCGGCTGGGCCGTGCACGACCCCGACCAGGCGCAGCGCCAGCTCACCCGGCTGACGACCACCACCCTCCTGATCGCGCTCGCCGCGGTCGTCCCGGCCGCCGCCCTCTACGGCTTCCTGACCTGGTGGTTCACCCACTTCGCGGTGACGGACTCCGAACTGCGCATCCGCACCGGGCTGTTGTTCCGGCGCACCGCGCACATAAGGCTGGAACGCATCCAGGCCGTCGACGTCACCCAGCCGCTGCTCGCGCGGGTCGCGGGCGTCGCCAAACTCAAACTCGACGTCGTCGGCGTGGACAAGAAGGACGAACTCGCCTTCCTCGGCGAGGACGAGGCCCGCGCGCTGCGCGCCGAACTGCTCGCGCGGGCGGCCGGTTTCGCACCCGAGACGGCACACGAGGTCGGCGAGGCGCCGTCCCGGCAGCTGCTGCACGTGCCGCCGGGCGTCCTCGCCGTCTCGCTGGTGCTGACCGGCGCGACCTGGGGCTCGCTGGCCGCCGCGCTCGTCGTACCGCCGCTGCTGTGGCTGGCCACCCACAGCCTGTGGACGGTCCTCGCCACCGGCCTGCCCCTGCTCGGTGCGGCGGGCGCGAGCAGCGTGGGACGGTTCGTCTCGGAGTACGACTGGGCGGTCGGCGAGTCCCCCGACGGGCTGCGCATCGACCACGGGCTGCTGGACCGCGCCCATGAGACCGTGCCGCCCGGCCGCGTGCAGACCGTGCGCCTCGTGGAGCCGCTGCTGTGGCGGCGGCGCGGCTGGGTGCGGGTCGAACTCGACGTGGCCGGGTCGTCCAACTCCGTGCTGGTGCCGGTCGCGCCGCGGGAGATCGCCGAAGCCGTCGTCGCGCGCGTGCTGCCCGGCGTGACCGTGCCGGCTCCGGCCACGCTGGCCCGTCCGCCGCTGCGCGCCCGGTTCTGCGTGCCCCTGTGGTGGCGGGCGTACGGCTTCACCGCCACGGACGCGGTGTTCGTCACCCGGCACGGCCTGCTCCGGCGCAGCCTGACACTGGTGCCGCACGCGAAGGTGCAGAGCGTCCGGCTGACACAGGGCCCGTGGAAACGGGCCCGCGGCCTCGCCGACCTCCATGTGGACACGGGCGCGAACAAGACGGTGACGGCACGACTGCGCGACACCGCCGAGGCACACGACCTGCTGCGCGAACAGTCGGAACGGTCCCGGACGGGGCGGCGGGGGGCCCGGCCGGACCGCTGGATGGTGTGACGCGGGGCTGACGCGACGAAGCCGGCGACATGTGCCGCCGGCCGTGGGTCGCGCGTGCGCCGGTGTCTGTCGGGACACCGCGGTGTGGTTCATCCGTCACCGCGGTGTGGTTCGTCATGGCACCGCGCGGTGGTCGGTCGCGACACCGCGCCGTCTTTCGTCACGACACCGCGCGGTGGTCGGTCGCGACACCGCGCCGTCTTTCGTCACGACACCGCGCTGCGCAGGCCCTCCACGTCGATGTGCTCCGTCTCGTCGTGGGCCGTCAGGTCGATGACCTGGCCGACGCCTCGCGCCTGGTCGGTCACCGGCTTGAAGTCCGCCTCGGACTCGGCCTTGTGGAGCGCGAGGGCCTCCTGGCCCACGACGTCGGCGAGGTCCTCGTTCTGGACGGACTCCAGCGGGTCCCCCGACTCCTGCTTCGTGCCGAAGAAGTCGAAGCCGCCCTCGACCGTCGGGCGTCGCGCGGGCGTCGCCGGTGCGACGGCCACGGCGGTCGGCGCGATGAAGTGCCCGGAGGGCTGCCGCACGGGCTGCGCGGTGCTCCGGGCCGGAGGGGTGGCGGCCGCGCGCTGATGCCCGTCGACCGCCTCGGGCTTCCCCCGCGCCTCGTCCTCCTGCGCGGCCTCCGTGTCGTTCCCGCCGGCGCCGCCGGCACCGTCGGTCGCTGCCTGCACCGGCGCTTCCGGCTCCGGCGTCTGACGGGGTTCCTGCTCCAGGAACGCGGCCCTGGGGGCCGGCTTCGCGGCGAGCCTGGGCTCGGGGACGAACGCGGCGGCGTCACGGTCGGCGTCGGTACCGGTACCGGACGCGCCGCCGGTCACCACGACCTCGCTCGACTCCGTGTCGGTGCCGGTGTCGGCGTCGGTCCCGGCCTCGGCGTCCGTGTCCTCGGGGAGGTCCGCCTCGGAGTCGGCCTCCGTCTGCGTCTCCACGGAAGCCCCGGCGTCTTCGCCGTCTTCACCGTCTTCACCGACTTCGACGCCATCGATGTCACCGGGGCCTTCGCCGGTCGCCTCGGCGTCGAACTGTCCCAGCGCCGCCTTCGCCCGCAGGAACAGCCGGGAACCCTCGGGCGAGAAGATCGCGGGGGCCGCCCCCTCGTCGGTGGTCTCGTCCTCCGTGGCCGCCCCGGCGCCCTCGTCATCGACCTCGGCAGCGGTGTCCGGACCGGTCCCGCCCTCGGTTTCCGCGTCGACCACGGTCTCCGTGCCGGCCTCGCCACCGGCCTGGGCCGGGGACTCGGCGGCGACCGCCCCGGTGTCCTCGTCCGGGCCCGTCTCCGTCTCCGCCACCGTTCCGGCGGCCAGTGCGCGCGCCGGGCTGATCGTCTCTATCTCCAGCAGGCGACGGCCTTCGAGGGCGCTGGCGCGCTCGGTCTCCGCGGTGGCGTACCGGCGCAGCAGCGCGGCGTGCTCGTTGCGCAGCCCGGCCAGCTCCGCGCGCTTGGCCCGCAGCCGCTGCTCCAGTTTGACGCGCAGTTCGCGCGACTCCTCGAGGTCGGTCTCCAGTTCGGCGACGCGTTCCTCGTGCCGCCACTCGTCGCTCGCCCGCGCGCGCGTGAGGTCGGCGACCTGCCGGCCCGCCTGGCTGTCCCAGTGGCGCATGACGACCGCGCCGCCGACCGCCGTCACCGCGGCGGCCGCGGCCAGCGCGCGCAGCGCCGACGGCTGCGTGAACAACCAGGGGCCGAGGGCGCAGACGAGGGACACGCCTGCGATCGCCGAGAAAGGAAGGAGCCGGTGCAGGGGCGGGGAATGGCGGTGGCGTCCACGTGGCATGGCCAGAAACTTACCGCGCGTAGGCGAACCTTGGTGCCCCGCCCCGTAAAAACAACGCCGTCCCACGCCCTTTACCCGACACCGGCATTCCGGCCACCCCCGGCATTCGCCCCGAGCCGCGCTCACCGGCCGCTCAACCGCCCGCTGATCCACTGGAGCGTCCCCGGAATCTCCCGCCGCCAGGTGTTGAAGTTGTGGCCGCCGCTGTCGAGGATGATCGACGAGATCCGCGTCAGTCCGGTGGCCTTCACCCGCCTTATGAACGCGAGGGTGTCCCTGTAGTTGGACTCCCCGATCCGGCTGCTGCTGACGAGCAGTGAGGTGTCCGGCGCGGGCAGGTGCTTGAGGCACCACCACAGGTCCGCGCGGTCGCGCACCTCGTCGTCGCCCTGGAAGAGGTCGCCCGTGGTGGGGTCGATCGGCGCCTTGTAGTACGGCGACAGCCCCGCCCCGGCCGCGTACACCCCGGGGTGGTGCATCGCGATCTTCAGCGCGCAGTAGCCGCCCGTGGAGTCGCCGATGATGCCCCAGCTGCCCGGCTTCCTGCCCACCCGGTAGTGCGCCAGCACGGCCTCGGGCAGGTCCTCGGCGAAGAAGGACTCGGTCTGCGGCCCGCCCGGCACGTCCACGCACTCCGTGTCCCGCGGCGGCGCCACCGTCGGGCGGAGCATCACCAGGATCATCGGCTGCACGCGCCCGTCCTTGGCCAGCTGCAGGGCCGTACGCGGATAGTGGAGCTTGTCCACGAGGGCCTGGGCGGTGCCGGGGTACCCGGTGAGCACGACGGCCGCCGGGAAGGTGCGCGTGCGGTACCGGGGCTGGAAGTACTCCGGCGGGAGGTACACGTACGCCGGCGTGGCGATGTGGGTGGCGCGGCCCACGATGTCGACGCGCTGCACCTGTCCGCCGTACTGCGGACGCGAACCGCCGGACTCCTTCACCCGCCGGGTGTCGACGACCCGCAGGGGGCCGCCCGATCCGGCGGCGGAGGTGTGGTCGACGACCACGCCCAGTCCGTCCTCCTGGCCGAACAGGTCCGCCCAGGTGGCGTAGAACCCGAACGCCTGGTTGGTGGCGAGTCCCAGTGTCGCGAACAGCGCCAGCTGGGTGGCGAACAGCAGACCGACCCGACCGCTGACGGCTCGCCAGCTCGGCCGTGCCAGCCGTGGCCACTGCCACACCGTGCCGCCGAACAGCACAACGGCGAACAGGATCGCCAGCGTCAGTGCCGCGTTGCTCGTGAGACCCATGGGGCTGCTTCCCGCCTAAGGTTTCCGCCCGGGCCCTCACAACGTCGTGAGAGCTTGTCCGGGACTTTCCTCCGCCTTTGAAAGGGCTTTGAGGAGTTGAGTGAACCTCTCTCCTCGAGACACCGTCCTAGAGGGCGCAATGTCGCCGGATGCCCGAATCGGCACCGGATCCAAGAAACTCTCGCGCTAGCTAGTGGGTTGCGATGTCTGTCAGGACAGATGAGGAAATGTCGGTCGAGGTTCCGAAACGATCACATCCGGTCCAGCGTGCCCTCCGTGGCCCGCGCCCCGAGGTGGTTCCCGTCCTCATCGCCAGAGCGTGTGCTCTGGTCGGTCTCCTGGACATCGCCGCGGGCGTCTTCCCGCGCTTCCGTCACAGCCGTATGCACACCGTCGCGGAGGTGCTGCCCGGCGCGCTCGGGCCGTTCGCGGCCGCCCTCTCGCTCAGCAGCGGAGTCCTCCTGCTGCTGCTCGCCCACGGGCTGCGGCGCCGCAAGCGCCGCGCCTGGCGGGCCGCCGTGGTCCTGCTGCCGGCCGGCGCGGTGGCCCAGCTGACGTACCGCCACTCGCTGCTCGGCCTGGTCATCTCGCTGGCGCTGCTCGCACCGCTGCTGCGCCACCGCGACCAGTTCGCCGCGCTGCCCGATCCGCGCAGCCGGTGGCGCGCGCTCGCCAACTTCGTCCTCATGGGTGCCGGTTCCCTCGTCCTCGGACTCGTCATCGTCAGCGTCCACCCCCATCGCCTGGTCGGCGACCCGAGCCTGGCCGATCGCATTACGCACGTCCTCTACGGCCTGTTCGGCTTCGAGGGACCGGTCGACTACCAGGGCGACACCTCGTGGACGGTCGCCTTCTCCCTCGGCGCCCTCGGGCTGCTCACCGCAGTCACCACCATCTACCTCGCGTTCCGGCCCGAGCACCCCGCCGCGCGGCTGACGGAGGAGGACGAGGCCAGGCTGCGGGTCCTGCTGGACAAGCACGGCGGCCGCGACTCGCTCGGCCACTTCGCGCTGCGTCGCGACAAGGCGGTCGTCTTCTCACCCAGCGGCAAGGCGGCGGTGACCTACCGGGTCGTGTCCGGCGTGATGCTCGCCAGCG
Source organism: Streptomyces sp. NPDC043878 (assembly GCF_056435735.1). Taxonomy (NCBI): domain Bacteria; kingdom Bacillati; phylum Actinomycetota; class Actinomycetes; order Kitasatosporales; family Streptomycetaceae; genus Streptomyces; species Streptomyces sp. NPDC043878. The sequence goes on along the minus strand of NZ_JBWKDW010000006.1, from coordinate 238,540 downwards.
GCGACCCCATCGGGGACGTGGAGGCGTGGCCGGGCGCCATCGAACGCTTCATGGACGAGGCCACCGCCCACTCCTGGACGCCCGCCGTCATGGGCTGCTCCGAGACCGGCGGCGAGGTGTGGACCCGCGAGACCGGCCTGGACGCCCTCGAACTGGGCGACGAGGCGGTGGTGGACGTCGCGGATTTCTCCCTCGCCGGCCGCGCGATGCGCAACGTACGGCAGATGGTCAAGCGCATCGAGCGGGCCGGTTACGAGACCCGGGTCCGGCGCGTCCGTGACCTCGGGGAGGCCGAGCTGGAGCGGATCCGCCGCGCCGCCGAGGACTGGCGCGGCACCGACACCGAGCGCGGCTTCTCCATGGCGCTGGGCCGCATCGGCGACCCGGCCGACGGCGACTGCCTCATCGCGACCGCCCACAAGACCGACGAGCGGCCGGGCCCCTACGGCGACCTCAAGGCGGTTCTGCACTTCGTGCCGTGGGGCACGGACGGGGCCTCCCTCGACCTGATGCGCCGGGACCGTTCGGCCGACCCCGGCATGAACGAGCTGCTCATCGTGGCGGCCCTCCAGGCCGCCCCGAAACTCGGCATCGCGCGCGTGTCGCTCAACTTCGCGATGTTCCGCTCGGCGCTCGCGCGCGGCGAGAAGATCGGCGCGGGTCCCGTGCTGCGTGCCTGGCGGGGACTGCTGGTGTTCCTCTCCCGCTGGTTCCAGATCGAGTCCCTGTACAAGTTCAACGCGAAGTTCCAGCCCCGCTGGGAGCCCCGCTTCGTGGTCTACCGCGCCTCCGGAGACCTGCCGCGCATCGGTTTCGCCGCCATGCAGGCGGAGGGCTTCGTCGACCTCGCCCTGCCCCTGCCCCGCTTCCTGCGCCGCCGCACCCCCGTCGCGCGCGCATGCGCCCACGGCACGGCGGAACGCAGCGTCCGCGCCGCGTGACGGCCCGCGGTACCGGTACCGGTACCGGCGCCGGGCCGGGACGGATGGGCCGGAAGGGCTCGCGCGCGTGCCCTTCCGGCCCATCCGTCGCGCGTGCCCTGACCGGACACCGTCGCGCGTGCCCTGGCCTGCCCGCGCTCACCCCGCGAGGCCAGGCGCGGGCTCCCGGTCTCGCGCCCTGGGCCTAGGCTGAACGCATGAGCAAGCAGAGCGGACGCGGGCGCATCGCGGGCCTTCCGGAATGGGACCGCTGCGCGGTCATGGGAGTCGTGAACGTCACCCCCGATTCCTTCTCCGACGGCGGCCGCTGGTTCGACACGACGGCCGCCGTCAAACACGGCCTCGCGCTGGTCGGCGAGGGTGCCGACCTGGTCGACGTCGGCGGGGAGTCCACCCGCCCCGGCGCCACCCGCGTGGACGAGGCCGAGGAGCTCAAACGCGTCGTCCCCGTCGTCCGCGGTCTCGCCTCCGAGGGCGTCACGGTGTCCGTCGACACCATGCGCGCCTCGGTCGCGGCCCAGGCCCTCGCCGCCGGCGCCGCCCTCGTCAACGACGTCAGCGGCGGCCTCGCCGATCCCGCGATGATCCCGGTGGTGGCGGAGGCGGGCGCTCCGTTCGTCGTCATGCACTGGCGCGGATTCCTGGACGGCGACAACGTCAGGGGCGTGTACGAGGACGTCGTACGGGAGGTCGTGGACGAACTCCACGCGCGCGTGGAGGCCGTCCTGGCCGGCGGCATCGCCCCGGACCGGGTGGTCGTCGACCCCGGTCTGGGCTTCTCCAAGGACGCCGGGCACGACCTCGTCCTGCTCGCCCACCTCGACCGCCTGCTCGCCCTCGGGCACCCCCTCCTGGTCGCCGCCTCCCGCAAACGGTTCCTCGGCCGCGTCCTGGCCGGACCCGGAGCCGCCCCGCCCCCCGCGCGGGAGCGCGACGCGGCGACGGCCGCCGTGTCCGCGCTCGCGGCGCAGGCCGGCGCGTGGGCGGTGCGGGTGCACGAGGTACGCGCGACAGCGGACGCGGTACGAGTCGCGCGCGCCGTGGAAGGGGCGCGCACGGCGGAGAACGCGCCGGGCGCGGCCCTCGGCGAAGGAGCCCGGTGAGCGCCCCCCACACCGACGTGGAACAGGTCGGACAAGCCAACACCGCCTTCTACGAGGCCCTGGAGCGGGGCGACTTCGACGCACTCTCCTCGCTCTGGCTCACCCCCTCCGACCTGGGTGTCGACGAGGAGTACCACGACCCGGCCGACGTCGGCGTCATCTCCTGCGTGCACCCGGGGTGGCCCGTGCTGACCGGCCGCGGAGACGTTCTCCGGTCGTACGCCCTGATCATGGCGAACACGGACTACATCCAGTTCTTCCTCACCGACGTGCACGTCTCCGTCACCGGCGACACCGCCCTGGTCACCTGCACCGAGAACATCCTCAGCGGCGGTCCCGCCCCGGAGGGCGACGAGGAGCTCGGCCCGCTCGTCGGCCAGCTGGTGGTCGCCACGAACGTGTTCCGCCGTACCCCCGACGGCTGGAAACTCTGGTCGCACCACGCCTCACCGGTGCTGGCCGAGAACGACGAGGACGAAGCCGAGGAGCCCCCCGCCTGAGGGGGCGCGCTCCCGGGAACACCCCGGCGCGCGCGCCCGGGAAGCACCTCGGAATCGCCCGCCGGGACCAAGAAGTGGTTGGAATCACGGCACGGGGGTAGGGACGGCTACCAGCCCGTCAGCCGCCGGGTTCCCCGGGGAGCACACACCATGAGGAACCCCGGCCTCCGCTCGGGCCCGTGCCCTGGTGGCCCGGCCCTGTCGGTGCCCGCGGGTAGATTCACCTGAGGCCGGTCCACCGCCCGCACGCGGTACGGACGGGCCCTCACCGACGACTGCAGGAGTGATTCGCGTGGATCGTGTCGCGCTGCGCGGCCTCAAGGCCCGTGGACACCACGGTGTGTTCCCCAGGGAGCGCGAGGAGGGCCAGACCTTCGTCGTGGACCTCTCCCTCGGCCTGGACACCCGGCCGGCCGCGGCTGACGACGACCTGACGAAGACCGTGCACTACGGCATCGTCGCGGAGGAGGTCGTGGCCGTGGTCAAGGGCGAGCCCGTCAACCTCGTCGAGACGCTCGCCGAACGCATCGCCCAGACGTGCCTGAAACACGAAGCGGTCCAGGAGGTCGAGGTCCGCGTCCACAAACCGGACGCCCCGATCACCGTCCCCTTCGACGACGTCACCGTCACCATCACCCGGAGCCGAGCATGACCGCGTCCTTCACCGAGGGCCACAGCGACCCGACCGTACAGCCGGTGCCCGCCTCCGTCGTCGAGAAGGTCGACGCCGCCGACACCACCCTGCACAACCCGCAGCGGGCCGTGCTCTCCCTCGGCTCCAACCTCGGCAACCGCCTGGAGACCCTCCAGGGCGCCGTCGACGCCCTGGAGGACACCCCCGGCGTACGCGTCAAGGCGGTCTCCCCGGTCTACGAGACCGAGCCGTGGGGCGTCGAGCCGGGCAGCCAGCCCTCCTACTTCAACGCGGTGGTGCTGCTGAAGACCACGCTGCCCCCGTCCTCCCTGCTGGAGCGGGCGCACGCGGTGGAGGAGGCGTTCAACCGGGTGCGGGACGAACGCTGGGGCCCGCGCACCCTCGACGTCGACATCGTCGCGTACGCCGACGTCGTCTCCGAGGATCCGGACCTCACCCTGCCCCACCCGCGCGCCCACGAACGCGCCTTCGTCCTCGCCCCCTGGCACGACGTGGAACCCGGGGCCCAGTTGCCCGGCCGCGGCCCCGTCGCCGGTCTGCTGGACACCGTCACCCGCGAGGGCGTCGATCCGCGCAAGGACCTGGAACTCCACCTGCCCGAGTAGTCGTTAAGGTTCAGGCGACCACAGGACGGCCCGACGGGACGGCACGTCCCGGAAGGTCACCACGACCACAGGGCCGGCGGGTCCGGGAACCGAAGGGACACCGTGAGAGAGCTTCGCATCAGGCTACTGGCCGGCGTTTTCGCCGTGGCCGGAATCCTGTCCTGGGCGGGCGCCCGCCTCTGGAACTCGATCGGGACCCTCCCCAGCGTCCCGCTGGCCGCACCCATCGTGCTGGCGGTGATCGCGGTGGTCCTGCTGGCCACGGCGCTGTCGATCCGCGCCCGCCTGAAGGCGCAGCGCGAGCGGCGGCCCGGTGCCAAGGGCGTCGACCCGCTGATGGCGGCGCGCGCGGTCGTCTTCGGCCAGGCAAGCGCCCTGGTCGCCGCCCTCGTCGCCGGCATGTACGGCGGCACGGGCGTCTTCCTGCTGGAGTCCCTCGACATCCCCGCCCGCCGCGACCAGGCGATCTACGCCGGTTTCTCCGTCCTGGCGGGCATCGGCGTCATAGCGGCGGCCCTCTTCCTGGAGCGCGTCTGCAAGCTCCCGGAGGACGACGAGCACAACACGGGGGCCGCGTCGGCGGCCTGAGACAGGCGGCAGGCCGCGGGCGTCAGCGGGCCATGATGAGGCTCATCGCCTCGTTGCGGGTCGCCGGGTCACGCAGTTGGCCGCGGACCGCCGAGGTGATGGTCTTCGCCCCGGGCTTGCGAACCCCCCGCATCGACATGCACATGTGCTCGCACTCGACGACGACGATGACCCCGCGCGGCTCCAGGATCGCCATGAGGGAGTCGGCGACCTGCGTGGTGAGCCGCTCCTGCACCTGGGGCCGGCGCGCGTACACGTCCACGAGCCGGGCCAGCTTCGACAGGCCCGTGATCTTGCCGTCGGCGGACGGGATGTACCCCACGTGGGCCACCCCGACGAACGGCACCAGGTGGTGCTCGCAGGAGCTCAGCACCTCGATGTCCTTGACCAGCACCATCTCGTCGTGACCCAGGTCGAAGGTCGTCGTCAGCACGTCCTCGGGCTTCTGCCACAGACCCGCGAATATCTCCCTGTAGGCGCGCGCCACCCGCCCGGGAGTCTCCCGCAGCCCCTCACGGTCGGGGTCCTCCCCCACCGCGATCAGCAGTTCGCGTACGGCGCTCTCGGCCCGCTTCTCGTCGAACTCGCCGATAAACCCTTCGCCGTCCAGTGTCACGGGGTCGGTCATCTGCTGCCTCGTTCCTGTGCGTCTCGCCCGCGGGCATACGAAAATGCCGCGGCCCCCCAGGCTAGAACCTGGGGGGCGCGGCTTCCATTCCGGACCTGCTGAGCACGGTGCCCTGCCGGGCACGGTGCTCTACGGCGTCAGCTCTCGGGGCGGTCCTCCGGGGCCGTCTCCGTCGCCGGAGCGTGCTCCGCCGCGGTGGACTTCGCGGTGGAGATCGCCGCCGTCGAGCCGTTGGCGCCGTTCGTCAGTGCGAGCTCCCTGGGGGAGAGCACCGGCGGGCGGGTGGAGGGCGTGCGGCGGGAGGAACCGGTCCAGGCGGGCCGGGGCGGACGCTTCACGATCGGGGCGAAGATCTCGGCGATCTGCTCCTTGTTCAGCGTCTCCTTCTCCAGCAGCTGAAGCACCAGCTGGTCGAGGACGTCGCGGTTCTCGACCAGGATCTCCCAGGCCTCGTTGTGCGCCGTCTCGATGAGCTTCTTGACCTCTTCGTCGACCAGCGCGGCGACCTCTTCCGAGTAGTCACGCGGGTGCGACATCTCCCGGCCCAGGAAGGGTTCGGTGTTGTCGCCGCCGAACTTGATGGCGCCGAGACGCTCGGTCATGCCGTACTGCGTGACCATCGCGCGGGCCGTGGCGGTGGCCTTCTCGATGTCGTTCGCGGCACCCGTGGTCGGGTCGTGGAAGACGAGCTCCTCCGCCGCGCGGCCGCCCAGCATGTACGCGAGCTGGTCCAGCATCTCGTTGCGCGTGGTGGAGTACTTGTCCTCCTCCGGCAGCACCATCGTGTAGCCCAGAGCACGACCTCGGGAGAGGATCGTGATCTTGTGGACCGGGTCGGAGTTCGGAGACGCCGCCGCGACCAGGGCGTGTCCGCCCTCGTGGTACGCGGTGATCTTCTTCTCCTTGTCCGACATGATCCGGGTCCGCTTCTGCGGGCCCGCGACCACACGGTCGATCGCCTCGTCCAGCATCGCGTTGTCGATCAGCTTGCGGTCGCTGCGCGCCGTGAGGAGCGCCGCTTCGTTCAGCACGTTCGACAGGTCGGCGCCGGTGAAGCCCGGTGTACGGCGGGCGACCGCCGACAGGTCGACGTCGGTGGCGACCGGCTTGCCCTTCTGGTGGACCTTGAGGATCGCCAGACGGCCCAGCATGTCCGGACGGTCGACCGCGATCTGCCGGTCGAAACGGCCGGGGCGCAGCAGCGCCGGGTCGAGGATGTCGGGCCGGTTCGTGGCGGCGATGAGGATCACGCCGCCCTTCACGTCGAAGCCGTCCATCTCGACGAGCAGCTGGTTCAGGGTCTGCTCGCGCTCGTCGTGACCACCGCCGAGGCCGGCGCCGCGATGGCGGCCGACCGCGTCGATCTCGTCGACGAAGACGATCGCCGGGGCGTTCGCCTTGGCCTGCTCGAACAGGTCACGGACCCGGGAGGCACCGACACCGACGAACATCTCGACGAAGTCGGAACCCGAGATCGAGTAGAAGGGGACTCCGGCCTCGCCCGCGACGGCTCGCGCCAGCAGGGTCTTGCCGGTGCCGGGAGGGCCGTACAGCAGTACGCCCTTGGGGATCTTGGCGCCGACGGCCTGGAACTTCGCCGGTTCCTGGAGGAACTCCTTGATCTCGTGGAGCTCCTCGACGGCCTCGTCCGAACCCGCGACGTCGGAGAACGTCGTCTTCGGGGTGTCCTTGGTGATGAGCTTCGCCTTGGACTTGCCGAAGTTCATGACGCGGGAGCCGCCGCCCTGCATCTGATTCATCAGGAACAGGAACACGACGACGATGAGGACGAAGGGGAGCAGGGACAGCAGGATCCCGACGAAGGCGTTCTGCTTCGTCGGCGCGACCGTGTAGCCGTCGGGGATCTGCTTGTCCTGGTACTTGGTCTGCAGCGTGCTGGCGATGGTCACGCCTTGGTCGCCGATGTAGCTCGCCTGGATCTTCGAGCTGCCCTTGACCTTCACGCCGTCTTTGAGCTGCACCTTGATGGTCTGCTCGTCGCCGGTGGTGATTTTGGCCGACTCGACCTTGTTGTCATTGATCGCCTGGACGACCTGGCCGGTGTCCACCGTCTTGTAGCCACCGGACGAGCCGACGACCTGCATCAACACGACCACGGCAAGGACGGCCAGCACGATCCACATGACCGGCCCACGGAAGTATCGCTTCACGTCCATCCATACGGAGCGGTGTCGCCCCGTCCCTCCTGCCATAGTGAGTTTGATAAGACAGTTCTTCTGACGGTACCCCAGCATGGTGGGCCGAAGCCGCACGGGACAGCCGGTGAACCCGTCTGCATGCTCCAACGGTGGGCGGTCCGCTGAGGTTCCCGGTCGCCCTCCGAGCGGCTCAGGGCTTTGCGCCCTTCGGGTTCAGCCGCCGTACACGTGGGGCGCGAGCGTACCCACGAACGGGAGATTCCGGTACTTCTCGGCGTAGTCGAGGCCGTAGCCGACGACGAACTCGTTGGGGATGTCGAAGCCGGCCCACTCCACCTCGATGGCGACCTTGGCAGCCTCGGGCTTGCGCAGCAGCGTGCACACCTTGAGGGAGGCGGGCTCGCGCGAGCCGAGGTTGGAGATCAGCCAGGACAGGGTCAGCCCGGAGTCGATGATGTCCTCGACGATCAGGACGTGCTTGCCCTTGATGTCGGTGTCGAGGTCCTTGAGGATCCTGACCACCCCGGAGGACTGGGTGCCCGCGCCGTAGGACGACACGGCCATCCAGTCCATCGTGACGGGGGTGGACAGCGCCCGGGCGAGGTCCGCCATCACCATCACCGCGCCCTTGAGGACACCGACGATGAGCAGGTCCTTGCCCGCGTACTCCGCGTCGATCTTCGCGGCCAGCTCGGCCAGCTTCGCGTCGATCTCTTCCTTGGTGATGAGCACCTCTTTGAGGTCGGCACCCATGTCTTTCGCGTCCACCCGCATCACTTTCGGTCGTCCCACGTCTGATGGCCAGGCCACCCCGGGGACCCGCGTCCCCTCGGCGTACTCGCGCGGCCGCCCGGACCGCCCACGACCCGCGCACACGGTCCGAGGAAGCGGGTCCGGATTCAGCCCTGCCGAATCACCAGTCTGCCACCCTGCCGCTGGGCCACGACCTTGCCGGGGAGATTGATCACTCCCTGGCCGCGCCAGCCGGTGATCAGCCGGTCCACTTCCTCGATGTGCCGGGCGAACAGGGAACCCGCGGGCGCGCCCGCCTCGATGGCCGCGCGGCGCAGGATGCGGCGGCGCACGGCGGGCGGCAGGGCGTAGAGCTTGGCGCACTCCAGGAGGCCGGTGGCGTCGCGGACGGATGCCTCGGCCTGGCCTGCCCAGGCGTCGAGGGCGTCGGCGTCGTCGCGGGAGAGCTGGGCCGTACGGGCGAGCGCCTCCACGACTCCTTTGCCCAGCGCCTTCTCCAGGGCCGGCAGTCCCTCGTGGCGCAGCCGCGAACGGGTGTACGCGGGGTCGGCGTTGTGCGGGTCGTCCCAGACGGGCAGCGACTGGACCATGCAGGCCTTGCGGGCGGTCTGCCGGTCGAGCCGCAGGAAGGGGCGGCGGTAACGGCCGTCGGCCCCCGAGACCGCGGCCATGCCCGACAGGGAGCGGATGCCGGAGCCGCGGGCGAGGCCGAGCAGGACGGTCTCGGCCTGGTCGTCGCGGGTGTGGCCGAGGAGCACGGCGGCGGCTTCGTGGCGGACGGCCGCGTCGTCGAGGGCGGCGTAGCGGGCGTCCCGGGCGGCTGCCTCGGGGCCGCCACCGCGCCCGACGATCACGGCGACGGACTCGACCGGTTCCAGGCCGAGTTCGCGAAGGCGCAGCACGACCTCCTCGGCACGCAGGTCGGAACCCGGCTGCAGGCCGTGGTCGACGGTGACGCCGCCGGCGCGGATGCCCAGCCGGGGGGCCTCGAACGCGAGAGCGGAGGCGAGAGCCATGGAGTCGGCGCCGCCGGAGCAGGCCACGAGCACGAGCGGTGCCGGGGGGCGCTCGTGCGGGGTGTCGGGGGAGACGGGGATGTCGGTGAGGATGTCGTGGAGGACGCGGCGGACCGCCAGGCGTATCGCCGCGACCGCAGGATGGGGACCCATGTCCGGTTCCCTTCATGAAATTGTCGGGGGTTGAACCCGAGCTCGGTCACTCAGAGTGTGTAGATGGTGACAGAGCCGGAGCGTTCCCCGAGCATTGCACGCCTACCCGTGCCTCACGGTCCCTCGGACGGGTGATTGAAGGGGCGTTCGCCTGCCGTCGGCCGGATTCGTTTCACGACCCCGGCGCCGGGTTCACGAGTCGGCCTTCCGGTGCACCCGCGCGACCCAGTCCGCCGGTTTGGCGATCTCCGACTTCGTCGGCAGGGTGTTCGGGGACGTCCAGACGCGGTTGAAGCCGTCCATGCCGACCTGGTCGACGACGGCACGCACGAAGCGTTCGCCGTCGCGGTACTGCCTGAGTTTGGCGTCCAGGCCCAGCAGTCGGCGCAGGGTCATGTCCAGCCGGGAGGCGCCCTTGGCGCGGCGCTGCTGGAACTTCTCGCGGATCTCCGCGACGGTCGGCACCACCTGGGGGCCGACGCCGTCCATCACGAAGTCGGCGTGTCCCTCCAGGAGGGACATCACGGCGGTGAGGCGGCCGAGGATCTCGCGCTGGGCCGGTGTCTGCACGATCTCGACGAGGGAGCGCCCCCCGTCGTCCTCCTCGCTCTCGGGCCGGCCGCCGGCCAGCGACTGGGCGGCCTCCCGGATCCGCTCCAGCACGGTCATCGGGTCGACGTCGGTCTCCCCCAGGAAAGACTGGATTTCGCCCTCGAGGTGGTCGCGCAGCCAGGGCACGGCCGTGAACTGGGTGCGGTGCGTCTCCTCATGCAGGCACACCCACAGACGGAAGTCGTGCGGCCGGACGTCGAGTTCGCGCTCCAGGTGGACGATGTTCGGGGCGACGAGCAGGAGTCGGCCGCCGCCGTTCTGGCCCGCCGGCAGGTCACGGGTGTCGGGGGCGAAGGTCTCGTACTGGCCGAGGACGCGGGAGGCCAGGAAGGACAGCAGCATGCCGAGTTCGACGCCGGTGACCTTGCCGCCGACGGCGCCGAGGACCGCTCCGCCGGGAGTGCTGCCGCGCCGCTCCTGCATCTTGTCGAGCAGCGGCTTGAGGATCTCCCGGAACCCGGCGACGTTCGCCTGGACCCAGCCGGGGCGGTCGACCACCAGGACGGGGGTGTCGTGGGTCTCCTCCGTCCCCATACGGGTGAAACCCCGGACGTGTCCCTCCGCGGTCTTGGCGTGTCGGCGCAGTTCCGCGACGACGGCCCGGGCCTCGTCGCGGCTCACCTCGGGGCCCGGCCGTACGAGCCGGGTCGCGGTCGCCACCGCGAGATTCCAGTCGACCATCCCGGAAGAAGCGGCACCACCGATGCTCGTCATGCGTCAACCGTACGTGAGCGCCGCCGCTTGGGGCAGGGCGGCGAGGAGTCGGCCGGTCCGGCCCTGGAGCCGGCCGGACCCCGGCGGTCAGCCGCAGCCGCACCCCGCGAGCGCTGTCGCCGCCCTGTCCAGCGCCGACTGGGCGGCCGCCGGATCGGTCGTGCCGGAGGCCAGGAACGCGAAGGCCAGCAGGTGGCCGTCCTGGTCGACGACGGTTCCCGCCAGGCTGTTGACGCCCGTCAGGGTGCCGGTCTTGGCGCGTACGACCCCGGCCGCGCCCCGCGTGTAACGACTGCTCAGGGTGCCGGTGAAACCGGCCACCGGAAGGCCGGTGAGCACCGGGCGGAGTTCGGGCCGTGCCGGGTCGCCCGCCTTGACGAGCAGCGCGGTGAGCAGGTCCGCGGTGAGCCGGTCCGCGCGGTCCAGGCCGCTGCCGTCGTGGAAGTCGGCGCCGGCCAGGGGCAGTCCGAGCTTCTTCAGCCGGGCGCGGACCGCGGCCGCGCCGCCGGCGAAGTCGGCGCGGCCGCCCGCCGCCACCGCCGTCTGCCGGGCGAGGGCCTCGGCGATGTCGTTGTCGCTGTTGGTCAGCATGCGTTCGACGAGCGCCGACAGCGGCGGCGAGGAGACCGCCGCGAGGGGTTCGGCGCGGCCGGTCGCCTTGGAGGGTCCCGGGGACGTCGTCGTGATGCCCTCGGCCCGCAGGAGGGTGGCGAAGGTGCGGGCCGCCTCCGCCGCCGGGTCGGGCACGCGCGTCACCGGGCCGCTCGCGGAGTCGTCCGGGCGGGCCTCGTCGACCATCAGGGCGCTGACCGGGGCGAGGTTGTCGTTGGGCCCGATCGGGTGCTGCCCGGAACCGGCGTAGAGCGTGGTGTCGTACGACAGCGTCACCTCGCGCACGTCCCGCTTCTTGAGCGCGGCGGCCGTGCGGTCGGCGAGGGTGCGCAGGCTCGCCCAGCCCCCGCTCTGCCGGTGGGCGGTGAGGGTGGGGTCGCCGGCGCCGACGAGGACGACTTCACCGGTGTCGGGTTCGAAGGCGGCGCGGGTGGTGAGGCGGTGGTCGGCGCCCAGCGCGGACAGGGCGGCGACAGCGGTGGCGATCTTCGTGGTGGAGGCGGGGGTGAGCGCGGCGCGGGAACCGGTGCCGTAGAGGCGCCGCCCGCCGGTGACGTCGACGACCGCGGCGCCCTGGTGGGTGCCGAGCGCCGGGTCCTTCAGCAGGGGGGCCAGGACGGCGGTGAGGGCCTTGGTGTCCGACGCCGCCCGGAGCGTGCCGGCCGAGCCGCCCAGGCCGGTGAGGACGGCCACGGCGCTGGGGGCCGGCCGGGGCCCGCCGGCCGCGGTGGCGGAGCCGGAGTCGCCGCCGTGATCTGCGCCACCCACGTGCTCGCGGGCGGCGGCCCAGTCCCGCTCCGCCGTACGCTGGCCGGAGGAGTCCCAGGGGCCGGCCGCGGTCACCACCGTGGCGGCCAGCGCCAGTCCGGCGCCGGCGGCGCCGGCGGTGTACTGCCAGGTCTTCGGCCGCATGACCCGCGCGACCTGCGGTTCCGCGGCCCGTACGATCCGCGCGACCCGCGGTCCCGTTACCCGTGAGACCCTTGCGACCTGCGGTTTCACCACTGCGGCGGCCCGTGCCAGACGCGGCCGCACGGCGTTCGCGACCCGCTCCACGTGCGGTCTCGCGGTCTGCCAAAACCTCAGCTCTGGCACGACGACCAGCCCCTTTCGCGATCACACACCTGCGTGAGGGACACTTAACCACCAGAACTATGTGTTGATCATGGAGGAGCCACCGGTGGAGTTCGACGTCACGATCGAGATTCCGAAGGGTTCGCGGAACAAGTACGAGGTGGACCACGAGACCGGTCGGATCCGCCTGGACCGTCGCCTCTTCACCTCGACCAGCTACCCGGCCGACTACGGCTTCGTCGAGAACACCCTCGGCGAGGACGGCGACCCGCTGGACGCGCTGGTCATCCTGGACGAGCCGACCTTCCCCGGCTGCCTCATCCAGTGCCGCGCGATCGGCATGTTCCGGATGACGGACGAGGCCGGCGGCGACGACAAGCTGCTGTGCGTGCCCGCGCACGACCCGCGGGTGGAGCACCTGCGCGACATCCACCACGTGTCGGAGTTCGACCGCCTGGAGATCCAGCACTTCTTCGAGGTCTACAAGGACCTGGAGCCCGGCAAGTCGGTCGAGGGCGCCAACTGGGTCGGCCGCGCCGACGCCGAGGCCGAGATCGAGCGGTCCTACAAGCGCCTCAAGGAGCAGGGCGGTCACTGACCCCCCTCTCGTGCCGACGGGCCGCATGCCTGCGCGTGCGGCCCGTCGGCGTGTCCGTGCGCATACTGGTGAGGCCGCAAAGGGTGTCGTACTAGGAGTTACGGAGTGACGGAGGCTCAGGACCGGAAGCCGCGGTCGGACGAGGCCAGGGGCGGTTTCGCCGCTTCCGGAGCGGACGGCGAGTCGCAGACGACGTCCGAGTTCGCGCTCCCGCGGGGGCTCGCCGTGGCCAGGCCCGGCACGGAGTCGGAGACGACGTCGGAGTTCGCCGTCCCCGACGGTCTCGACGTCCCGCACTCCCCCGGCGGCGACTCCGAGGGGTCGGCTTTCAGCCGGCCGCGCACCTACAGCTCCCGGCAGGCCCCGCCCGCGTTCACCCCGGCGGGCGGTGTGCCCGTGGTCAGTCTGACCAAGGACGTGCCCTGGCAGGACCGGATGCGCACGATGCTGCGGATGCCGGTGACCGAGCGGCCCGCGCCGGAGTTGGTGCAGAAGGCGGAGGAGGAGGGCCCGGCCGTCCCGCGCGTGCTGGACCTGACGCTGCGCATCGGCGAGCTGCTGCTGGCGGGCGGCGAGGGCGCGGAGGACGTCGAGGCGGCGATGTTCGCGGTCTGCCGCTCCTACGGCCTCGACCGCTGCGAGCCGACCGTCACCTTCACCCTGCTGTCGATCTCGTACCAGCCGTCCCTGGTGGACGACCCGGTGACGGCGTCGCGGACCGTGCGCCGCCGGGCCACCGACTACACCCGGCTCGCGGCCGTCTTCCAGCTGGTGGACGACCTCAGCGACCCGGAGACCCAGACCTCCCTGGAGGAGTCCTACCGGCGGCTCGCGGAGATCCGCCGCAACCGGCATCCGTACCCCACCTGGGTGCTGACCGCGGCGAGCGGGCTGCTGGCGGGCGCGGCCTCCGTGCTCGTCGGCGGTGACCTGGTCGTGTTCGTCGCGGCCGCGCTCGGCGCGATGCTCGGCGACCGCCTGGCCTGGCTCAGCGCGGGGCGCGGACTGCCGGAGTTCTACCAGTTCACGGTGGCCGCGATGCCGCCGGCCGCGATCGGCATCGCGCTGACACTGGCGCACGTCGACGTGAAGGCGTCCGCGGTGGTCACCGGTGGGCTGTTCGCGCTGCTGCCCGGGCGGGCCCTGGTGGCGGGCGTGCAGGACGGGCTGACCGGCTTCTACATCACCGCGGCGGCGCGGCTGCTGGAGGTCATGTACTTCTTCGTCGGCATCGTCACCGGGGTGCTGATGATGCTGTACGTCGGGGTGCAGCTGGGCGCCCATCTCAACCCCGACGCGGCCCTGGGCAGCGCCGACCGGCCGCTGTGGCAGATCGGCGCGTCGATGCTGCTGTCGCTGACCTTCGCCGTGCTGTTGCAGCAGGAGCGGTCCACGGTGCTGGCGGTGACGCTGAACGGGGGCGTCGCCTGGTCGGTGTACGGCGCGATGCACTACACCGGCGGCATCTCACCGGTCGCCTCCACGGCCGTCGCGGCGGGGCTGGTCGGACTGTTCGGGCAGTTGCTGTCCCGCTACCGGTTCGCGTCCGCGCTGCCTTACACGACCGCGGCGATCGGGCCCCTGCTGCCGGGGTCGGCCACGTACTTCGGGCTGCTGGCGATCGCGCAGAACGAGGTCGACAAGGGCCTGGTGTCGCTCACCAAGGCGGCCGCCCTGGCGATGGCCATCGCCATCGGGGTGAATCTCGGGTCGGAGATCTCGCGGTTGTTCCTGCGGGTGCCGGGCGGCTCCGCCGGTGGCCGGCGGGCCGCGAAGCGGACGCGCGGCTTCTGACCGGCGGACGCCGGCGCCCACACGGTGGGGGTTGGGGGGCCGGTCAGTAGCCCCCGTTGTGCGGGTACTGCTGGGAGCCGTACGGCTGCTGGTTCGGGTTCGGGTCCGGGTTCTCGTGCGAGCCGTACGGCTGCTGGTTGTGGTTCTGGTCCGGGTTCTGCTGGGAGCCGTACGGCTGCTGGTTCGGGGTCTGCTGCGAGCCGTACGGCTGCTGGTTCTGGTTCGGGTTCTGCTGCGAGCCGTACGGCTGCCGGCCGTAGCCCTGGGGGTACTGCTGCGGGGCGGGCTGCTGCTGGGGCGCCTGGCCGTAGTACTGGTCGTAGCCGTACTGCTGCCGGCCCTGGTCGCCCTGGTCGCCGTACTGCTGCTGGTGCTGGTCGGTGGACGGGACGCGGCGCAGCTGGGTCGTCGCGTCGTCCATCGCCGGCTGCTGCCAGGCGGACCGGTCGTGGCCGTCGGACCGGTCGGGCTGCTGGGCGGGAGCGGCGGGCTGGGACGGGTTCTTCTTGTTCTTGGAGCGCGCGCGCAGGTACTCGATGGCGATCGGGATCACCGAGACCAGCACGATCAGGATCAGGATCGCCTCGATGTTCTTGTTCACGAAGTCGATCTTGCCGAGCCAGGAGCCGAGCAGGGTGACGCCCGCACCCCACAGGACGCCGCCGATGACGTTGAAGACGAGGAACGAGCGGTACCTCATGCCGCTGACGCCGGCGATGATCGGCGTGAACGTGCGCACGATCGGCACGAAGCGGGCCAGCACCAGGGACTTCGGGCCGTACTTCTCGAAGAACTCGTGCGCCTTGACGACGTTCTCCTGCTTGAAGAGGCGCGAGTCCGGCCGGTTGAACAGCGAGGGGCCGACCTTCCTGCCGAACATGTAGCCCGCCTGGTCGCCGAGGATCGCGGCGACGCAGATGAGGGCGATCGCCGCCCACAGCGGGAAGTCCAGCTGCTTCGACGTGATCAGCAGACCGCAGGTGAACAGGAGCGAGTCACCGGGCAGGAAGAACCCGATGAGCAGGCCCGACTCCGCGAAGACGATGAGGAGCAGACCCCAGATGCCGAAGTTGTCCAGCAGGGTGTTGGGGTCCAGCCAGCTCGGTCCGAGGGCAAACGTCGTCACGGTTCCGGGCTCCTGAGGGGGTGGAGGGAGGTTCGGCGCGGTTGCGGCTGCGTCAAAGCTATCAACGCGGTGTGTCCGCCCCAGGTTCCACGGGTGTCTCCGGGATGCGCTGTGAGCCCGCAGGGACAAGGCTGTGCACCATGGGCATCGAAGAATACGGCGGCGGTCAGGGCCCTCGGCCCGACGTCCTGGTCGTGACCACGAACGACGTACCCGGCCACCGCGTGCAGGAGGTCATCGGCGAGGTCTTCGGACTCACCGTGCGCTCCCGGCACCTCGGCAGCCAGATCGGCGCGGGCCTGAAGTCGATGGTCGGCGGTGAGCTCAAGGGCCTCACCAAGACGCTCGTGCAGACCCGCAACCAGGCCATGGAACGGCTCGTCGAGCAGGCCCGCGCGCGCGGGGCGAACGCCGTGCTGATGTTCCGGTTCGACGTGACCGAGGCGGCCGACCTGGGCACCGAGGTGTGCGCGTACGGCACGGCGGTGGTCCTGGCCCGGGAGTGAGGCCCCCGGGCCGGGACAGGTGCCCGGGCGCCGGCTACGCGCGCGTGGCGCGAGCCGCGTTCGCCGTGATCGCCGCCCTGAGGTGCTCGGCGAGGCCCGGCCGCACGGAGTCGTAGAACGCCTTGAAGCGCTCGTCGGAGACGTACATCCCGGCGAGGTCCTGGTGGAAGTCGTACGAGCACTCGTAGAACCATGTGCGGATGTGCTGCCGGTGCTCCTCCGCCAGGTCCATGGCGGCCTCGCCGGCCGGCGGCTCACCGGCGGCCATCAGGGCGTCGTAGCGGGCGCTCCAGTCCTCGACCTCGGCGTGCATGCGTTTCCAGTCGTCCTTGGTGTAGCGGGCCGCGCGGCGCTGCGACTCGGCGTACATGTCCGTGCCGCCCCAGCGTTGTTCGGCCTCCTCGGCGTACCGGCCGGGGTCCTTGTCCCCGAAGACCTCGAACCGTTCCTCGGGCGTGAGGTTGATGCCCATCCTGCGTGCCTCCATCGCCTGCTCCACGGCCGCCGCCATGCTGCGCAGTCGCTCGATCCGGGCGGTCAGCAGTTCGTGCTGCCGGCGCAGGTGCGCGCGCGGGTCCGCGTCCGGGTCGTCGAGCAGCGCGGCGACCTCCTCGAGCGGGAAGCCGAGCTCCCGGTAGAACAGGATGCGCTGCAGCCGGTCGAGGTCGGCGTCGCTGTAGCGCCGGTGGCCCGCACGGCTGCGCCCGCCCGGGGCGAGCAGGCCGATGGCGTCGTAGTGGTGCAGGGTGCGCACCGTGACTCCGGCGAATCCGGCCACCTGTCCCACGGAGTAGCTCACTTCCGCTCCCTTCTCGGTACGCCCCCCACGCTGCCGCCTCACGTCACGTGAGGTGCAAGCGCGCCCGCCCTCAAGCTGTTGCGTCCGTTTTGCCCGTCTATGGTGGGCGCGTGGCCCAGGACACCGCGCAGCAGTCACCCGCCGCACCGGCTGCCCCGGCAAGGATGCTGCTGGCGATGCTCCTGCCCGCGCTCCTGGTGGGCGTGGGCGCGAGTCTGTCGCTCCTCGCGGTGAGCGCGCTCGGCGAGCAGTTGCAGCACGTGCTCTGGGCGTATCTGCCGGACGCGCTGGACATCGGCCGGTACTCCGTCTTCTGGATGTTCGTCGTGCTCACGGCCACGGGCGTGGCGGTCGGGCTGGTGGTCTGGAGGGTCCCTGGCCACGCCGGGCCCGACCCGGCCACCACCGGCCTCGCCGCCCCCGTCCTGCCGCCGGGCGTGCTGCCGGGACTGGCGCTGGCGACCGTGCTGATGCTCGCGGGCGGGCCGAGCCTCGGCCCGGAGAACCCGATCATCGCGGTGAACGTCGCACTCGCCTTCTGGCTGGGGCATCGGCTGGTTCCCCGGATGCCGGGGCCGCTGTGGGTGATGCTGGCGGAGGCGGCCACGATCGGTTCGCTGTTCGGCACGCCGGTGGCGGCCGCCCTGGTGCTCTCCGAGGCGCTGGCCGTCCGACAGGTCGGAGGAGCGCTGTGGGACAACGTCTTCGCACCGCTGGCCGCGGCCGCGGCGGGCGCCATGACGACCAGTCTGGTCGCCGAGCCGTCCTTCGACCTGCGTCTGCCCCCGTTCGGCACGCCCGGCTGGAGCGATCTGCTGGCGGCGCTGGTGATCTCGTCCCTGGCGGCGGTGCTCGGCATGTGCGCCGTGTACGCCTTCCCCTCCGTCCACCGCGCGTTCTCCCGCCTCCGGCACCCCATGGTGGCGCTCCCGGCCGGCGGACTCGTACTGGGGCTCCTGGGGGCCCTGGGCGGTCATCTGACGCTGTTCAAGGGGCTGGACGAGATCGCGGAGCTGGCGCGCGATCCCGACGGCTGGTCGGCCGGGCAGTTCGCCACCATGTCGGTGGTGAAGCTGGCGGCGCTGCTCGTCGCCGCGTCCTGCGGCTTCCGGGGCGGGCGGATCTTCCCTGCCGTGTTCGTCGGGGTGGCGTTCGGCCTGGGCGCCCACGCCCTGGTGCCCGCGGTGCATCCGGCGGTCGGCGTCGCGACGGGCGTGCTGGGCATGCTGCTCGCCATCACCCGGCAGGGCTGGCTGAGTCTGTTCACGGCCGCCGTCCTGGTGGCCTCCCCGACGATCCTCGCCCTGCTCTGCATCGCCTCGCTGCCCGCCTGGCTGCTGGTCACCGGCCGGCCGCAGATGCAGCTCCGCGCGGACGGAACCCCGGTCCGCTGACCCCCACCCGTGCCGCGCGCGACCTCCCCCGGTCCCCGTCAACCGCCGTCCGACCAGCCGTCCCGCCGATCCACTCGTCCCGCCGACCCAGCCGTCCGCCGTCCGACCCAGCCGTCCCGCCGTCCGATCCCTTTCGATCTCGTTCGATCCCGTCCCATCCTGTGAGGAGTCACTTCATGCCGCTTCACCAGGGGCCCGAGAAGCCCGACGAGCGCCCGATCTCCGTCAACCCCTTCTACGGCGACGCGAATCCGGTCAGCGGCATGACCGAGGCACCGCCCCGGCACCGGCTCCCGGCCACGCCCCTGCCGCCCGCGACGGCCTATCAGCTGGTGCACGACGAGCTGATGCTGGACGGCAACTCGCGCCTCAACCTCGCCACCTTCGTCACCACCTGGATGGAACCGCAGGCCGGGGTCCTGATGGGTGAGTGCCGGGACAAGAACATGATCGACAAGGACGAGTACCCGCGCACCGCCGAGCTGGAGCGGCGCTGTGTGGCGATGCTCGCGGACCTGTGGAACGCGCCCGATCCGGGGACCGCCGTGGGCTGTTCGACAACCGGGTCGAGCGAGGCGTGCATGCTCGCCGGGCTGGCGCTCAAACGCAGGTGGGCGCAGCGCAACGCCGACCGCTACCCCGGCCGGGACACCCGCCCGAACCTCGTCATGGGCGTCAACGTCCAGGTCTGCTGGGACAAGTTCTGCAACTTCTGGGAGGTCGAGGCGCGCCAGGTGCCCATGGAGGGCGACCGGTACAACCTCGACCCGGAGGCGGCGGCCGCGCTGTGCGACGAGAACACCATCGGGGTGGTCGGCATCCTCGGCTCGACCTTCGACGGTTCCTACGAGCCGATCGCGGACCTGTGCGCCGCGCTCGACCGGTTGCAGGAGAGGACGGGCCTCGACGTCCCCGTGCACGTCGACGGCGCGTCCGGCGCGATGGTCGCCCCGTTCCTCGACGAGGACCTGGTCTGGGACTTCCGGCTCCCGCGCGTGGCGTCGATCAACACCTCGGGGCACAAGTACGGGCTGGTCTACCCGGGTGTCGGCTGGGCGCTGTGGCGGGACAGGGAGTCGCTGCCCGAGGAGCTGGTGTTCCGCGTCAACTACCTGGGCGGTGACATGCCGACGTTCGCACTGAACTTCTCGCGCCCCGGCGCCCAGGTGGTCGCGCAGTACTACACGTTCCTGCGGCTGGGCCGGGAGGGGTTCCGGGCCGTGCAGCAGGCCACGCGTGACGTGGCCCGCGGCGTCGCCGACCAGGTGGAGGCGCTCGGCGACTTCCGGCTGCTGACCCGGGGCGACCAACTGCCCGTCTTCGCCTTCACGACGGCGCCGGGCGTGGAGGCGTACGACGTGTTCGACGTCTCCCGGCGGCTGCGCGAGCACGGCTGGCTGGTGCCCGCGTACACCTTCCCGCCGAACCGGGAGGACCTGTCCGTCCTGCGGGTCGTGTGCCGCAACGGCTTCTCCAGCGACCTGGCGGAGCTGTTCGTGGAGGACCTGGGCCGGCTGCTTCCGGAACTGCGCCGCCAGCCGCATCCCGCGACACGGGACAAGGCGGCGGCGACCGGGTTCCATCACTGAGCGCCGCCGGAAGGTCGGGGGCCGGTACGCCACGCCGTCACGGCGGGTCCGGACGCCACGCCGTCACGGCGGGTCCGGACGCCACGCCGTCACGGCGGGTCCGGGCGCCACGCCGTCACGGCGGGTCCGGGCGCCACGCCGGAAGGGCGGGTCCGGACGTGGGACCACTCGTGCGCGCCCCAGTACTCCAGGTCGTCGCGCACCTGGTAGCCGTGGGCGCGCCCGCGCTGACGAACCGCGCCGAGCACGAGCAGGCGGATCGCTGACATGCGGCCCGGGCTATGGGCCGCGGCTCAGCCGGCCTGCTCCCGTGACACCAGCTCGAAGGCGGTCCTGCCGTCCAGGGACTCCCGGATGATGTCGGCGTGGCCGGCGTGCCGGGCCGTCTCGCGGATCAGGTGCAGCATCAGCCAGCGCACCGAGACGGCCTCGTCCGGCGGGAACCAGGGCGCGTCGGGCAGCGGGAAGGTGTCGTCGAGGCTGGGGACCGAACGGACGTACGCCTCCGTCTCGGCGGCCACCCGCTCCCCGTACGCGAGTTGCTGCTCGACGCTCTCGCCGTCCATGAGCACGAAGCACTCGTGCCAGTTCGACTCGTCCCGCTTCACCGCCGGCGCCTCGCCCCTGGCCCGCGCAACCCAGCCCTGTTCGGTCTCGACGACATGCTTGAGCAGCCCGCCGAGGGACAGCTCGCTCGCGCTGGGGCGGGACGCGGCCTGCTCCGCCGTCAGCCCGAGCAGCGCCCTGCGGACACCGCCCCGCTCCTCGGCCAGGAACGAGAGCAGCGCTCCACGCTCGTCGCCCGGGGCTTCCGCGCGTACGTGAGTGACCATGACCTGCCGCCTTTCGCCGGGTCCGGGAGAGCCGCACCCTCCCACACCGTCAACGCTACGGGCCCTTGCGGTCAGCTGCTGTCCGCAAGGGCCCGCACCGGTCGCACATCGGTCCCCCATCGGTACACAGGAGGGAGAAGATCAGAACGGGAAGGCGCTGCGCCCGTGCTGCACCGAGATCCACTTGAGCGTGGTGAACGCGTCCAGCATGGTCTCCCCGTTCAGGCGGCCGATGCCGGAGCTCTTCTCACCGCCGAAGGGCACGATCGGCTCGTCGTGGACGGTGCCGTCGTTGACGTGGAACATGCCCGTCTCGATCTGCTTGGCGAAGTTCACGCCCCGCTCGATGTCGGCGGTGTGGACGGCGCCGCTCAGCCCGTAGGGGCTGTCGTTGACGAGGCGCACGGCCTCCTCCTCGCCGTCGAACGGGATGAGGAAGGCGACCGGGCCGAAGAGCTCCTGCCGCAGCAGCGCGGAGTCGGCGGGCAGGCCGGTCAGCACGGACGGCGCGACCAGGTTGTCCGTGGTCGAGCCGTGCAGCAGCGCGGTGGCACCGTCGGCGATCGCCTGCTCGACGGCGGCCGAAACGGCGTCCGCCTGCGAGGAGTTGATCAGCGGGCCGATGACGGTCTCGGGGTCCCGCGGGTCGCCGACCTTGAGGGTCCTGACCTTGGCGACGAACTTCTCGGTGAACTCCTCCTCGACCGCACGGTCGACCAGGACACGGTTCGCGGCCATGCAGACCTGGCCCTGGTGGACGTACCGGCTGAAGACGGCCGCGTCCACGGCGTAGTCGATGTCGGCGTCCTCCAGCACCACCAGGGCGCTGTTGCCGCCGAGTTCGAGGACGGAGCGCTTGAACTGCGAGGCGCAGACGGTGGCGACGTGCCGGCCGACCTTGTCGGAGCCGGTGAAGGAGATGACCTTCGCGAGGGGGTGCTCCAGGAAGGCGTCGCCGATCTCGGCGATGTCGGTGATGACGACGTTGAGCAGACCGCCGGGCAGGCCGGCCTCCTCGAAGATCTTCGCGACCAGGGAGCCGCCGACGATCGGGGTGTTCTGGTGGGGCTTGAGCACCACGCCGTTGCCGAGGGCCAGCGCCGGCGCGACGGACTTGATCGACAGCAGGAAGGGGAAGTTGAAGGGGCTGATCACCCCGACGACGCCGACCGGGACGCGGTAGACGCGGTTCTCCTTGCCGTCGATCGGCGAGGGGATGATCCGGCCCTCGGGCCGCAGCGCCAGGTGGACCGCCTCGCGCAGGAACTCCTTGGCGAGGTGCAGTTCGAAGGCCGCCTTGAGGCGGGTGCCGCCGAGTTCGGCGACGATCGCGTCGGAGATCTCGGACTCGTGCTCCTCGATCACCCTCAGGGCCTTCTCGAAGACCGCGCGGCGCGCGTAGGCGTTGGTCGCGGCCCACTGCTTCTGGGCGCGGGCGGCCGCCTGGTACGCGTCGTCGACCTCGTCCACCGTGGCTATGGTGATCGACGCCAGCTTCTCGCCGTCGTACGGGTTGAAGTCGATGATGTCCCAGGAACCCGTGCCCGGGCGCCACTCGCCGTCGATGTACTGCTGAGCCAAGTCGGTGAAGTACGACGACATGTGATCCCTCAATCCCCTGATACGACCGACGTCACGATCTGATCACACGTCATCGTACGTGTGTTTCAGGGGAGTTGGCGGCCACTTGGGGCCGGTCCGGCAGGTCCGGGGGAAAACCCTCAGGAGAGCTGGATCAGGCCCCGCAGCAGGTCCCGGCTCTCGTCCGGCCCCGGGCTGTCCTGCTGGAGCTCCTTGAGCGCCTTCTCGTACTGGGCCACGTCCTCCTGCTTGTCCAGGTACAGCGCGCTGGTGAGCTGCTCCA
Organism: Streptomyces sp. NPDC043878; assembly: GCF_056435735.1. Lineage (NCBI taxonomy): Bacteria > Bacillati > Actinomycetota > Actinomycetes > Kitasatosporales > Streptomycetaceae > Streptomyces > Streptomyces sp. NPDC043878. The sequence continues at coordinate 215,924 of NZ_JBWKDW010000006.1, read as the reverse complement.
GGTACACGACGTCCGAGAGGTCGGACTCCGGGAAGCTGAGGAGCGTGAACGCGCCGGACTCGCCGGAGTGACCGCCGAAGCTGAACGGCATGACCTGCAGCCGCACGTTGGGCCGCGCGGAGATCTCGATCAGGTGCTGGAGCTGGCCGCGCATCACCTCGCGGTCGCCGTAGGGCCGGCGCAGGGCGGCCTCGTCCAGGATGACGTGGAACTCGGGACCGCCGTCGGAGAGCAGGTACTTCTGCCGCTCCAGGCGCAGTGCCACGCGCCGTTGCACGTCCGCCTCGCTCGCGCCCTTCATGCCGCGCCGCACGACCGCGCGCGCGTACGCCTCGGTCTGCAGCAGGCCGTGCACGAACTGCACCTCGTAGGCGCGGATGAGGGAGGCGGCGCCCTCCAGGCCCACGTAGGTGGGGAACCAGCTGGGCAGGACGTCCGAGTAACTGTGCCACCAGCCCGCGACGTTGGCCTCCTTGGCCAGGGACAGGAGCGACAGCCGCTCCGCCTCGTCCGTGATGCCGTACAGCGTCAACAGGTCCTCGACGTCCCGTGTCTTGAAGCTCACCCGGCCCAGCTCCATCCGGCTGATCTTGGACTCCGAGGCGCGGATCGAGTACCCCGCCGCCTCACGCGTGATCCCGCGCGCCTCGCGCAGCCGCCTGAGTTGCGAGCCGAGCAGCATCCGCCGCACCACCGATCCGGGCTCTCCCGCGCTCACGTTCGCCAGCCTCCCCAACCGTCTTCAGAGGCCGAAGTCTGCCACTAAAACACTCCGAGCAGTACTCGTCCGATTACAGAGATGGAAATAAGTCAAGGATTCCGCGCACGACCGGGACAGGAACGGCGAAGAAGTGACGGTCGCTGGCTGCGAATATGGCGGAAAAAATGGCCAACAAGCGGTACGGGAGGGCTCAATTCGGTCGCGTGCACGTGCATCTGCCCTTGCATCTGCTGTACGCATCCGAAACCATGGTCTCGCGCAACCGCTGCATCGCAACGACCGCGAACCCCGGGAGTGCCTCGCATGGGGATGAATGGATCGACCATGCTCGAGCCGTTACGGCAGGGCCTTCCGCCACTGGATCCCGCAGCTGTGTCCAGCGCCGCCTCGTGTGCTCTGCCCGCCCGCTACGAAGCGGTGCGCGAGGCACGGCAGTTCACCCGCAGAACGCTCGACCAGTGGGACATGAGCGACCGCTTCGACGACGTCTGTCTCGTGGTCTCCGAACTGGTCACCAACGCCCTGCGGCACGCGCTGCCCGCCAACACCCCGCGCATACCGGAGCAGAACCCGCCCGTCCGCCTGCACCTCATGCGCTGGACGGAGCGACTGGTGTGCGCGGTGCGCGACCCCAGCCACTACAGCCCGATCGCACGCGAGGCGGACGACTTCTCGGCGGAGTCGGGCCGCGGCCTGTTCCTCGTGGACTCGTTCGCGGACAGCTGGGGCTGGCACCCGCTGGCCGGCACGCTGGGCGGCAAGGTCGTCTGGGCGCTGTTCCGGCTCCAGACAAAGATCGCGGAATGAGGAACCGCGGCGCCTTCTGACGCCGCGGTTCTACGCGCGTTACGCAGCGCGACGCGTCGATCGGCTTCGGTCACACCCGGGTCGGAGCCCGGGTCAGCCCGCGATCAGGTGGTCGAACTCGCCGTCCTTGATGCCCAGGAGCATCGCCTCGATCTCGGCGCGCGTGTAGACGAGCGCGGGACCGTCGGGAAAGCGCGAGTTGCGCACGGCCACGTCCCCGCCGGGCAGCCGGGCGAACTCCACGCAGGAACCCTGCGAGTTGCTGTGCCGACTCTTCTGCCAGGCCACCCCGTCCAGATGTGTGGCCGCCATGCCGTTGTGCGCGTGGAACACGTCGTACCCCCCGTAAACGCCGTCAACGTCGTGGTCCACAGGTCGCTCCCCGGTGGTGCACTGGCTGATGTGGCCATTGATGCAGTGGTCAACTGTTCCGGATCATAGCTCTGTTCACAGTGCAGATGCATGGGCAGATGCACGTGCACGCCGGGTGTTCCCGTGGTTACAGCTCGGCCGGCCGCACCACCGGAGCCGTTCCGGTGTCCGCCTCGGAACTCACCGAATTCTTCGTGTACTAGAGACAGACGCATACCAGGGCCTTACTGTTCCAACCCCCGCGTGATCGTCCGGTGAAGGCTCTCCGGACGGCCGGTTCCCGCCCTCCCGGCCGGTTCCCGCGCGTCGTCCCGCCGGACCGCCCACCGGACCGGCCTGGTAGCGTGCTGCGACCGTTTCGGCCAACCGGGCCGACGCGACCGCAGGCCCGACCACTGCGGGCGTCCTCGACCGGCTACAGCTTGGGAGCTTCCAGTGACTACGGCGACCACGGAGACCACTCCCGGCACGGCAACGGTCTCACGGCGGCGGCGGCTGCGGATCGCGGCGGGGGCCGTGGCGCTGGCGGGCTCGCTGGCCCTGACGGCCTGCGGCGGCGGGAACGGCGGCTCCGACGACACCTCCTCCGGCGACCCCAGCGCCTCGGCGAGCGCGGACACGGGCGGCACGTCCGGCGGCCCGTCGTCCTCGTCGTCCTCGGCGGCCGCCGGAAAGCTCGCGGGCAGCTGGCTCGCGACGACCGACGGCAAGGCCGTGGCCCTGGTGGTCAACGGCACGCAGGCCGGCGTCTTCACGACCGGCGGGAGCGTGTGCAGCGGCACCGCGAAGGAGGAGGCGGGCATGCAGATGATCCGCCTCAAGTGCACGGACGGCAGCAAGGACCGGGCGGTCGGGATGGTCGACTCAGTCGGCAAGTCGACGCTGAAGGTCACCTGGCAGCAGGGCATCGGCTCGGAGACGTTCACCAGGACGGTAGGCGGAACGCTGCCGTCGGGGCTGCCCACGGCCAGCCTGGGGTCGTAGGCGCGTCGCGGTCGCGTTGTGGGCGCGTAGTGGTCGCGGTCGCGTAGTGGTCGCAGGCGCGTCGCGGCCGTAGGCGCGGTCGCGTAGTGGTCGCGGTCGCGGTCGCGTTGTGGTCGCAGCCGCGTTGTGGTGGTAGGCGCAGTCGCGTAGTCGTCGCGGTCGTAGACGCGTAGTAGGGCGGCGGGGCGCGGGACGGCGCGCGGTGGGGCGTTCCGGAGCGGGGCACGGCGGGAGGGTGCGGGGCGGCCCGGGTTCCGCAACCGATGTGCGGGTTCGTGCGTGATGATCCATGCACGAACCGATCCCCACGTTTTGTGCGCGGTGGCCGTGCGCGCGATGATCTGCTGCGCGTGCGGGTGATCCACGTACGCGATCATGTGCTTCGCCCGCGCGGTGAACCCGCGTGGACGATCACCGACATCGCGTACGTGGTGACACGCACGCCGTCACCGACGTACCGACGTCCCCCGTCCCGCCCCCAGAGGACCCCACATGCGCGCCTTGCCCATCGCCGTCACCGCTCTGGCCGCGGCTCTGCTTCTGACCGCCTGCGACAGCGGCGGCGACTCGGCCACCAGCCAGGACAGCAAGCCCGCAGGCCAGGACGGCACGGCCTGCACGATCGACGGGGTCGCGGTGCAGGTCGGCCCCGCCAGCGCCGCCCCCGCCGCCGGAGACACCGGCAACGTGCCCGTCACGATCACCAACCACGGCGCCGCGTGCACCCTGAACGGGCTGCCCACCGTCAGCCTCCACGCGGGCGGCACCTCGGCCGCCGTCGCGCCCGACCGGGCCGCCAAGGCCCAGCAGCTGACCCTCGCGAAGGACACCGCGGCGTCCTTCACGCTCACCTACGTGCGCGGCGAGGCCGGTGGCGACAAGAGCCTCGCCGTGAAGACGGCGACGTTCGCCCTGCCGGGCGGCAAGGCCACCCACAGCTTCGCGTGGTCGTACGGCGAGGTCGCGCTGAAGGCCGCCAAGGGCGAGCCGGACGCGTCGGTGAGCGCGTTCCAGCCGGCCGGCGACTAGGCCGGCCGGGGCCGGCTCACCGGAGCGGCCGCCGGGCTCCGACCTGGGCCCGGTCGGCCGCTTCGGCGCCCTCCGTCCAGCCGGCCTCGTCGCTGACACCGCGCAGGCGGGTCGTGGTCGTACGCGGGAAGAGGTGGTCGAGGCGGTCGCCGACCGCCAGGTCCCGGGTGGCCAGGACCGGCAGCAGGTCCTGGGTCACCTGGGTCTCGGCGGCCGCGGCGAGCCGACTGCCGACGCGGTGGGCGTAGGCCGCCAGGAAGGACTGCCGGAAGGTCTTGGTCCGCTTGCGGCCGCCCGCGCGCTGGGCGGCCTCCGCCCTCGTCATCGCGGTCTCCGCCTGCACGAGCAGCGAGGTGTAGAGGAGTTCGACCACCTCCAGGTCGGTGTCGAAGCCGACGACGGTGGAGAAACCGAGGCTCTCGTTCCACACCGCGCGGCAGTGGTTCGCGGTGGCGACCGCGTCCAGCAGCACCGCCTTGGCCTGCTCGTACGGCGGCTCGACCCCGATACGGCAGGCCCCGGGCACGTCCCCGGCCGGCGCCCCGGCGGCGAGCAGCGCCTCGTCGACGCTGTGCCGGGCCATCAGTTCCTGCGCCTTCGCACTGAGCGCCTCCGCCTCCTCCGGGTAGCCGGTCGCCTCCGCCTTGGCGAGCAGCGCGCGGATGCGGGAGAGCATGCGCGACTCGGGCCGCCGCTCACGCCGCGCCCCCGCCGACCGAAGGGGCTCCGAGGGCTCCTGGGGCTCCAGGGGCTCCAGCGTGGGCAGGCCCAGCAGCAGGCGGTACAGCTCCAGGACAGTGGTGGCGTGCGTGAAGCGGTCGGGCCGGGGGGTGCGCTGCCCATGCTGGTCGGGCCGGACGAGTTCGGCGAGTTCGGCGAGCTGGGTGGCCCAGCGGGGGCTCCGGGGGCGGTGTCGCGCGGACTGCTTGGGCGGCTGGTCCGGCGACGACTCGGCGAGGATCAGTGACGCGACCAGGCGCACGTGGACGTCGTCCAGTTCGCGCCGGACGATCCGTACGAGGTCGGCGGGCTGCCAGCCGCGCCGCCAGGCCGTCGCCACGAACTCCTCACCGCGCCGGGTGAGTTCGGCGTCCGCGCCGGGGTCGGAGGCGAGCAGCGAGGCGCCCGTGTCGAGGGACGTGTCGGTGTCGGCGTAGAGGGCGGCCCGGAAAGCGCGCTCGACGGTGCTGGTCGTACTCACCCGGCGATCGTCTCACCCGCGCGTCGCGGCCCCGGAGGGCGGCGACGGTCGACGTCAACCGAGGGTTGACACCCCCCACCTGTCAACCTACGGTTGACACATGACGACGAAGCCGACCATCACGTCCTCCGTACGCCTCGACGACCTCATCGCGGCCATCAAGAACGTTCACCCCGACGCCCTCGACCAGCTTGAGGACGCGGTCATCGCCGCGGAACACCTCGGTGACGTGGCCGACCACCTGATCGGTCACTTCGTGGACCAGGCGCGCCGCTCCGGCGCGTCCTGGACCGAGATCGGGAAGAGCATGGGGGTGACCCGGCAGGCCGCGCAGAAGCGGTTCGTGCCGAAGGAGTCGACGGGCCTCGACCCCAACCAGGGCTTCGGCCGGTACACCCCGCGCGCCCGCGCGGTGGTGATGGCCGCCCACAACGAGTCCGTCGCCGCCCGCAACGCCGAGGGCCGCCCCGAGCACCTGGTGCTCGGTCTGCTGGCCGAGCCGGAGGGCCTGGCCGCCAAGGCGATCACCGCGCACGGCGTACTCCTGGACTCCGTCCGCCAGGCCGCCACCGCGGCGCTGCCGCCCGCCGCGGACGAGGTCCCGGAACTCGTCCCCTACGGCTCCGACGCCAAGAAGGTCCTGGAGCTCACCTTCCGCGAGGCCCTGCGCCTCGGCCACAACTACGTCGGCACCGAGCACATCCTGCTCGCCCTGCTGGAGTTCGAGCACGGCCAGGGGGTTCTGTCGGGCCTCGGCCTCACCAAGGCGACGGCGGAGCAGCACATCGCCAGGGCACTCAGCGCCTTCGTCGTGGGGGGCGAGCCCGGAACCGAGACCGAGCAGGACTGAGCAGGAGCGAGGGGCTGGGGCCAGGGCTCGAGGGCTGGGGCTGGGGGCTGGGGGCTCGGGGGGCCGAGCGGGGTCGGCAGGGCCGCCAGGGCCGCCAGGGCTGGAGGATGGGGCGTCGGGTTGCCGCCGGGCACGGCCGCCGCGAGGGGCTGACGCCGGGGCGTCCGTACGGCCGGTTCCCCGGGGTGTGCCCGGCTGGTTCCCCTGGGGTGTACCCGGCCGTACGGACGTGTGCCGGGGTGCGCCCGGCCGGTGCTGGGGTGCGCCCGGCCGGTGCCCGGGGTGCGCCCGGCTCGTACCCGCCTCCGGTGAGCGGGAGCGGGGGCGTTGTCAGAGGTGGCTGGCAGACTCGCAGCATGGCCGACCGGTGGGTGCTCGCTCCGGCCGAGGACGGTGGCGCGGAGATCGCCCCCCTCGGTCCGGACGGGCTGCCCGCGGGCCCCGTGCTGCGGGAGGCGGACCTCGCCGCCGCCGTGCGCGGGCGGCCGGAGGTCACCCGCTGGGTGTGGCGTTCGACGCCCGAGGTCTATCCGCGCCTGCTCGCCGCGGGGGTGCGAGTGGAGCGGTGCTACGACATCGAGGACGCCGAGACGCTGCTCCTCGGCCACGAGGGCCGGTCGGGCGAACCCCGGTCGGCCGCGGCCGCCCTGGCCCGGCTGCGCCGCGGCCCGGTACCGCCCGATCCGCCGCAGCGGGCCGCCGAACCCGGCTCGCAGTCCCCGCTCTTCGAGCCGCAGACCGTGCACGTGCCCCTGGCCGACCTCGCCGAGGTGTACGCCGAGCAGCAGCGCCGGCATGATCGGGCCGCCCATCCGGAGCGCATGCGGCTGCTGACGGCGGCCGAGTCGGCCGGGATGCTGGTCGCCGCCGAGATGAACCGGTCCGGGCTGCCGTGGAGCGCCGAGGTGCATCGCCGGCTGCTGCACGAACTGCTCGGCGAGCGGTACGCCGGCGGGGGTGAGCCCCGCCGCCTGGCCGAGCTCGCCGACGAGGTGTCCGCCGCCTTCGGCCGCCGGGTCCGGCCCGATCTGCCCGCCGACGTCATCAAGGCGTTCGCTCGGGCCGGGATCAGGATCAAGTCGACGCGGCGCTGGGAGATCGAATCCCTGGACCACCCTGCGGTGAAGCCTCTGGTCGAGTACAAGAAGCTCTACCGCATCTGGGTCGCCCACGGTTGGTCCTGGCTCCAGGACTGGGTGCGGGACGGCCGGTTCCGGCCCGAGTTCCTCGCCGGCGGCACCGTCACCGGGCGCTGGGTCACCAACGGCGGAGGCGCCCTGCAGATCCCCAAGGTGATCCGGCGTGCCGTCGTCGCCGACCCCGGCTGGCGGCTCGTCGTCGCCGACGCCGACCAGATGGAGCCCCGGGTACTGGCCGCCATCTCCCGCGACCCCGGTCTGATGGAGGTGGCCGGGCGGGCGAGCGACCTCTACCAGTCCGTCTCCGACCGCGCGTTCTCCGGCGACCGCGCCCAGGCCAAGCTCGCAGTGCTCGGCGCGGTGTACGGCCAGACCTCCGGCGACGGCCTCAAGAACCTCGCCGCCCTCCGCCGCCGCTTCCCCAAGGCGGTGGCCTACGTAGACGACGCCGCCCGCGCGGGCGAGGAGGGGCGGCTCGTGCGGACCTGGCTCGGGCGGACCTGCCCGCCGGCGGCCGGAGCGGGCGAGGACCCGGCGGAGGAGGCGGGCATCCCCCTCACCGAGGACGAGACGGAGGGGCAGCCCGGTGGGCGGCCCGGCGGACCGTTCGGAGGGCGGTCGGGCGGCCAGGCCGACGAACCGTCCGGCGGGGCGCCCGGCGGGCCGGACTGGACCCCGGGGTACGCCTCCGGCAACGCCCGGGCGAGGGGCCGGTTCGCCCGCAACTTCGTCGTCCAGGGCAGCGCCGCCGACTGGACGCTGCTGCTGCTCGCCGCGCTCCGCCAGTCCTGCGCGACGATGGCCGCCGAACTGGTGTTCTTCCAGCACGACGAGGTGATCGTGCACTGCCCCGAGGAGGAGGCCGCGACGGTTGTGGCCGCGATCCAGCAGGCGGCGGACCTCGCCGGACGCCTGACGTTCGGCGAGACACCGGTGCGGTTCCCGTTCACCACGGCGGTGGTGGGGTGCTATGCGGACGCCAAGTGAGCAACGCCGGGGGCCGGCCGACCCGGGCGGCGGGGGCAGTCGCGGCCGGAGCGGAATGCCGACGGCGGCCGGTGCGGGGACCGTTGTGAGCGACGAGGGGCCGGCCACGCTCGGCGCCGGAGCAATCGTGAGCGCCGAGGGTCTGCCCCGGTCAGCGCCGCGTCAGTCCTGAGCGCCGAGGAGCCGGCCGCCGTCGGCGCCGGGGCAATCGTGAGCGCCGAGGGTCTGCCCCGGTCAGCGCCGCGTCAGTCCTGAGCGCCGAGGAGCCGGCCGCCGTCGGTGCCAGGGCAGTCATGAGCGCCGAAGGGCCGGCCGCCGTCGGCGCCGCGTCAGTCGCGGTCGGTCAGCAGGTCCCGCAGCTCCGCCACGACCGCCTTCTCGTCCGTCCCGTCCAGCGCGTCGAGAGCCGACCGCCACTCCTCGTACGCCTCCTCGGCGCGCCCCGACTCCCGCAGCAGCAGGCCGTACTGGTGGCGGCCGAGACCGCCCATGTAGCGGTCGGCGCGGTCGTCGGCCCGACGCAGCAGTTCCGCGCACTCGCGGCCGGCCCGGGACGGTCGGCCGAGCTGCCGCAGCGCGCGCACCAGGCCGAGCCGGGTCTGGGACTCGCCGTGCCAGTCACCGTGGCCGCCGAGGATGCGCAGGCTCTCCTCGAAGTGGGGCAGCGCGGCGGCGGGTTCACCGAGACGGAGATGGGCGTAGCCGATGTTGCAGTGCGCGGAGTGCCGCACGATGACGTTGCCGATCTCGTCGCCGAGGGCGAGGGAGCGCCGGTGCTGTTCGATGGCGGCCCGCGGGTCGGTGTGCTCGTACAGGTTGCCGAGGTGGCTGTAGGTCACGGCCTCGCCGTGCGGGTCGTCCAGTTGCCGGGAGAACTCCAGGCTCTGCCGCAGCGCCCGCTCCGACTCGGCGTACCGGCCGAGGCCTTCGAGCAGCAGTCCGCGGTTGTTGAGGCACCGGCGCATCCGGGAGACCGCGCCGCGCCGCCGCCAGATCGCGAGGGCCCCGTCGTTGAGGGTGAGGGCCTCGCCCTGCCGGCCGGTCAGGAAGTGCACGCCCGCGAGGTCGCCCAGCGCGTACGCCTCGGCCGCCTCGTCACCGAGCCGCCGCGCCACCTTCAGGGCGGCCCGGCCGAGCACCTCCATCTCGGCGACGCGGCCACTGCGCTGGACGTACGGCAGGACGAGGCGCAGCAGGGCGGAGACGCGCGCCGCCGTACGGTCGTCGGGGTCCTCGACGTGCCCCTCCACCAGCGCCACGACGTTCTCCAGCTCCAGGTCTCCCCAGCCGAAGGCCTCCGCCGGGCCGGCGAAGGGCCGGGCGGCGGCGACGTGCACCGCGTGTTCGGGCAGTTGGGCCGAGGTGGGCCTGCGGCGGTCGTCCTGGTCGAGTCCGGGTTCGACGATCGCGGTGAGGGTGCGCTCGGCGACGGCCGCGTACCAGCTGAGGGCCGCGGTGACCGAGCGGGCACTCGGGATGTCGCCGTCGGCCGGGTCGCCGTCGGGTGCGGTGCCGGCCACCTCGCGGGCGAAGTCGCGGACCAGGTCGTGGGGTGCGTAACGGCCGTACGACGTCTCCTCCAGCAGTGCCACGTCGACGAGCCGGTCCAGGGCGGCCTCGGCGCGGGCCTCGTCGGTGCCGGCCAGCCGGGCCAGGAGGGGCGCGCCGTACGCCGGGAGGTCGACACCGCCGATGTGGCGCAGGGCGAGGGCCGCGTCCCGGTCGGCCCGGCGGTCCGAGGCGGCGAGCGCGTCATGGGCGACGGCGAGGGAGCGGCGGACACTGAGGTCGTCGTACTCCAGGTGCGACAACCGGCTCTCGGCGGCGGCCAGTTGACCGGCCAGCGCGTCCGGGGTGAGGGCGCGGCGGGCGGCCAGCCGGGCGGCGACCACGCGCAGGGCCAGGGGCAGGCGGCCGGTGAGCGCGACGAGCGGATGGTCCGCGCCGAGGGCGTCCCGGCCGGAGACCGCCCGCAGCAGTGCCGCGCTGTCCTCACCGCTCAGCGGGGCGAGCGGAAAACGGCGTGCCCCGTCCAGCGCGGTCAGCGGCGAGCGGCTGGTGACGATCACCGCGCAGTCCTCGCCGGCCGGCAGCAGCGGCCGTACCTGGGCGGCGTGCGCGGCGTCGTCCAGCACCATCAGCGTCCGGGTCGGTGCGAGCAGCGACCGCAGCAGGGCGGCCGCCGCGTCGGGGTGCTCGGGGATACGGCGGGGCTCGGTGCCGAGGTCGCGCAGCAACGCGGTGAGCGCCTGGAGAGGCGTGAGCGGAGCCATGCCCGGGGTGGCGCCGTGCAGGTTGACGTAGAGCTGACCGTCGGAAAAACGTTCCCGCAGGCCGTGCGCCACGTGCAGGGCGAGGGCGCTCTTGCCGACACCGGCCATCCCGCTGATGACAGCCACGGCCAAATGCCCGCCGCCTGAAGCCAGCACGCGACGCAGACCGTCGAGGACGACGGCCCGCCCTGTGAAGCACCCGATCGGCGGAGGAAGTTGGGCGGGACGGGGTGGGGGGAGAGGGGCGGGGACGGGGGCGGGGACGGGGGCTTCGGTGGGGGTGGCGGGCGTGCTCGGGCCGTCGGTCCTGGGGGCGCTGTCATCGGATTCGGTGGTGTCGACGGGTTCGGTGATGCCGGTGGTGTCGACGGACTCGGTGGTGCTGGCGGTGCCGGGGATGTTGGCGGTGTGGGCGGGGCTGGCGGGGCGGGTGTCGTCGCCGGGGTCCACGGGCTCGCCGATGCCTGCCGCGCCGGTGGAGTCCACGGCGGCCGTGGCATCCACGGCGTCTACGGCGCCCGTGGCGTCCATGGCGCCCCTGGCATCCGCAGGGTCCGCGGGGTCCGCGGGGTCGGAGACCGCGTAGGCGATGTCCCGCAGCACCTCCACATGGGCCTGCCGCACCGTCGGCCCCGGCTCGATGCCGAGTTCCTCGACGAGGCGGGTGCGCAGGTCGCGGTGGACGGCCAGGGCCTCGGCCTGCCGACCTGTGCGGTGCAGGGCCAGCATCAACTGCCGGTGGTACGCCTCCCGGAGCGGATGCTCGGCTGCCAGCGCCGCCAACTCCGGTACGAGGGTGGCGAGGCGGGCCGGACTCGTGACGCGCGTAGCGGTGACGGCCAGTTCGGCGTCGTAGCGCCATTCGAGGACGAGCAGGCGCGCCTCCTTCAGGCGCTCCACGAAGGCGTACCCGGCGAACTCGGACGGCAGCCCGCTCAGCGGGGTGCCCCGCCACAGTGCGAGCGCGGCCGCGCACTCGTGGATGACCCGCGCCCAGTTCCGGGCGGCGTGCGCGCCTCGGGCCGCGGCGACATGCCGGTCGAAGACGTGGACGTCCAGTTCGCCGGGCTCGACCCTCAGTTGATAGCCGGGCGGCACGGCACGCAGCCGCTCGGGCTCGTCGAGCAGCCGACGCAGCCGGGTCACGTGATTGTGCAGCGAGGCCCGCGCGGACGGGGGCGGTGCGCCGGCCCAGAGCGCGTCCTTGAGGGAGTCGACGGAGACGGCCCGGCCGGCATCCAGCAACAGGGCCGCGAGCAGCGCCCGCACCTTGGGACTGGTGACACTCCTGACCTCGCCGCCGGTTCCACCGGGGCCGCCGTGAACGTCGTACAGCACCGGCGTTCCCAGCAGTCCGAACCGCAGCTCGCACCGCATCACGCCGTCCACTGCCCTCCCCCGCGCCTCGATCGGCCGCGCCCGCACTCCGCGGTGGCCTTCCGCCGTTTCCGCGTCTCTGATGTCCCGACGTCGCGGCATGTCTGGCGGGTTCCCGCCTCTGCGGGGCGTTTTCCCGCCAACCTGCCCACGGCGCCCCCGGCCGGAAATCCCCCGCACACAGGCCGTCGAGCCTCAGCTGACAACGGCTTCCCGCCAATCGGCGGACGCCGAAAAGTAGAACCGTTGGCCACATGTTAGCGATTCGTTGGCGCGGCCTGATGTGATCACATCATCGGATCTGGCCCGACGGCGCGCGCGTAGGACGCGCAACTCGGGGGAGTGTCGCCGTCGCGGCCGGTTCCGGGGGACACGAAGAGGGTCCCGGTCGGCCGAGGTGACCGACCGGGTCCCTCGTCCTGTCGTTCACCGTCTGGTCAGGGACGACGAGCGGTTGAACAACGGACGGCGGCGGACGAGAGGTCGTGCCGGACGACAGAGGGCTGCGGACCACAGGCCGGGTCGGACGGCAGACGGCTGCGGACAACGGGCCGGGTCGGACGGCAGACGGCAGACGGCCGCAGACCACAAGCCGTATCGAACCACGCGCCGTGTCCGACCACAGGCCCGGTCCGACAACAGACGGCGGCAGACCACAGGCCGTAGCGGACCACCCGCAGTGTCGGACCACAGGCGTGTCGGACGACAGCGGTCTCAGATGACGGGCGGCCGTCCCAGCCGGGTGAGCCGCCAGACCGTCCGCCAGCGCATGGGCCGCCGCTCACCGGCAGACTCCCGTACGCCTTCCGCGAATCCGCCGAACCAGGCGCGCAGACCGGCCGCCGACCGCACCCGCAGCAGGGTGATCAGCGTCCACACGCCGAGGTGGACGGGCACCAGGAGCAGCGGCAGCCGGCGCCTGACCAGCCACACCCGGTTCCGGGCGTTGACCCGGTAGTAGATCGCGTGCCGGGCGGGCGAGGTCTTCGGGTGCTGGAGCAGCAGTTCGGGCGCGTAGCGGATCGACCAGTCGGCGTCCACGGCCCGCCAGGCGAGGTCGATCTCCTCGTGGGCGAAGAAGAACTCGGCGGGCCAGTCGCCGATCTCGCCGAGCATCGTCATGCGCAGGGCGTGCCCGCCGCCGAGGAAGCCGGTGACGTGTCCGCCGCGCAGGGGGTCGGAGGAACCGACCCGGGGCACGTGCCGCCGCTGGGTCTCCCCGTTCTCGTCGGCGATACGGAACCCGACGATTCCCAGTCGCGGCTCGGCGGCGAACAACTCCCCCACGCGGCGCAGGACATCGGCCTCGACGAGCAGTCCGTCGTCGTCGAGTTCCACGACGACGTCCACGTCGCCGAACTCCCGCAGTCGCGCCAGCGCCACGTTCCGCCCGCCGGGACAGCCGAGGTTCTCCTCCAGGTCGATCGTGGCGACCTCACCCGGAAGGGCGAGCCCGTGCGTGAACTCGGGCAGCCGGCAACCGTTTCCGACGATCACGATGCGCGCGGGCGCGTGGTCCTGCTTCGCCACGGACTCCAGCAGCGCCTCCACGGCACCCGGCCGGTTCCCCATGGTCACGACGGCGACGGCGATCCTCGGCAACGCCCCCATGTCCCTCACCTCATCCCGGCCGACAACTGCGACCGGGATGCTAGCCGTTCACGGTAAGGACTTCTCAAGTACGCGGAATCTTGGGGCGAACGGGTGCGTCGCTTGTGGCCTCGGTGTCGGGGCTGTCGGCGGTGTCGGTGGTTCCCGACCGGGGGCGATCAGGCACACGTCTCACCCTTGCCGCGTCACGTTCAGCCCTGTCGCGTCACACTCACCCTTGCCGCGTCACACTCACTCTTGCCGCGTCACACTCACCCTTGCCGCGTCACACTCACCCGCACGGTGAGCGTGCCCCTGTTGTCCTGCGAACAGGACCCGGCGACGTCGTTCATCCCCAGTTGCAGGATGCCGTTGCCGGCCGCCTGGAACGTGACCTCGCGTCCGACGGCGTGGACCGGGAAGTCCTGCTCACCCTTGAGACGTGCCAGCAGGGCCCCGAACGGGGAGGCGGCCCTGATCTTGCAGTCCTGGGCTCCGTCGAGTCGTTTGTTGGTCTGCGCGTCGTACCCGGCGGGCCCGGTCACGGGCATGTTCCGGTAGTCGGCCGTCCACTGTCCGGACACGAACCGGACGGTGACCCGGTCTCCGCGCCGGACGGACACTCCCCTCACCGGCTGCCATCCGGTCGCCGCCTGGACGACCTGACCGGTGGTCGTCGTCTTCGGGGTGTCGTCGAGCGGCAGCGTCCCGGTGAGGAAGAGCCCGCCGACGACGCCCGCCGCCAGCACCGCCGTACCGGCCAGGGCCCATACCAGCCGCTTCGGCCCGGCGGAGCGGGACGGCTGCGGGGGCGCGGACCGGAGCGAGGTGGTGTGCCGTGCCGTCGGCACCGCGTGTCCGGGCCGGACGACGCCCTCCTGGCCTCTGGTCACCGTGTCCGCGTCGGCCCACGGCGACGCCGCCCCTGACACGCGCAGGGTCTCCGACGGGAGCAACTGCCCGGGGTCCGGGTCCCCCGCCGCGACGCGCCGGAGCGCCTCCCGTGCGGCGGGCGTCGAGGGGCGGTCGTCCGGCGACTTGCGCAGCAGCGCCTCGACGACCGGCAGCAGCGGCCCCAGCCGCTCCGACAGGGCGGGTTCCTCGTACGCCACCGCGTGCAGGGTCGCGGGCGCACTCGGCCTGCGGAACGGGGACCGTCCGGTGCACACCGTGACGAGGGACGCGCCCAGCGACCACAGGTCGGAGGGCGGACCGGCCTCCGAGCCCATGACCCGCTCGGGCGCCATGTACTCCAGGGAGCCGACCAGTTCACCGGTGGTCGTCAGGAACTCGCCGTCGTCCAGGGCCGCGATGCCGAAGTCGGTGAGGACAACGTTGCCGCCGGGCCGCACGAGGACGTTGGCGGGCTTCACGTCGCGGTGCAGGGTGCCGGCCGCGTGCACGGCCTCCAGCGCGTCGAGCAGTTGCAGACCGAGGGCGGCGGTGTGCTGCGGTGTGAGCGGTCCCGTCTCGGCGATCCGATGAGCCAGCGAGGGCCCCTCGACGAGCTCCATGACGATCCACAGCCGGTCCTCGGACTCGACCAGGTCGTGGACGCCGACCACGTGGGGGTGCGGCACCCGCGCGACGGCACGAGCCTCCCGAACGGCGCGGCGCACGCGTATACGGTGCTCGGTGTCACCGTCGGTGAGGATGTGCAGCTCCTTGGCGGCGACCGGACGGTCGAGCAACTGGTCGTGAGCGCGCCAGACCGTACCCATGCCGCCTCGCCCGAGGACGTCGTGCAGCAGATACCGGCCGGCGATCAAGCGCCCCGCACCGCGTTCAGAGCCCCACCCCGAACGCGTCGCGGCCTGGTGATCGCCATCCTCGGATCTCACGCGCTCTCTCACGATCCCTCATCGACGGTCGGTGCGCTTACCGACCGACACCCGTTCGAACGGAGCTGAGCATAGCGGAGCACATCGACGCCATACGCGGCCAACTCCCGCGCCTCGACGTGTCGTTGACGACCCCCTGCCGGCTCCCCGCCGAGCCTTCGCGGAATCAGCGGAATCAGGGGAATCAGCGCGATCAATGGGATCAACGACGCGATCACCGGTGAAGTCGTGGCCGGCCCGCCCGCACAAGAGCAAAAGCCCCAGGTCACGGCGAGTGAGTCCTGAGGCTTCCACGGAGCCGCCTTCGGGATCGACCCCGAGACCTACGTATTACGAGACCAGGGCCAACCGGGTTTCCCACCTCCCGGTTTCCGCAGCGTGGACCCAGTTAGCATCCAGTGGGACGACAGAAAGAAAAGAATCGATCAGGTCAGGGGAACAAGCCGGAGTGACAGGTGGGACGGCGCGGTTGCGAGTACCGGTGGGCGAGGACGCGGAACGGTGGGTCACACGCGTGGGCTGTCGTCGCGTCCTGTTCATCGTGCACAACGTGACGTCCGCGACTCGCCTGCTGGACGTGCTTCCGCTTTTCCACAGCGATGTCCGTGTGCAGATGTTCGCCACCTGCACGGGTTCATCTCCTTTCCTTGCCGGAGTGCCCGAGTTGTTGGCTCAGGCGGGGCTGCCCGTCCTCCCTTGGGACCAAGCCAAGGACACGGAGTTCGATCTGGCGGTGGCCGCGAGCTATGGCGGCGAACTGGGCTCGATACGCGGCAAGTTGGCCATTTTGTCCCATGGGGTGGGATACAATAAGAGGTTGGCGACACCGGACACCGGACACCGGACACCGGACACCGGACACCGGACACCGGACACCGGACACCGGACGCGGGGCCACCGGTCTTCGGCCTGGCGCCGGACTGGCTCCTGGAGGACGGGCGTCCGCTCGCCACCGCCACGGTGCTGTCCCACCCCGAACAGCTGGAGAGGCTCCGCTCGACCTGCCCCGAGGCGGTCCCCACCGCGATACTCGCCGGGGATCCTTGCTACGACCGTATCCTCGGCGCTCTCCCCCAGCGCGACCGCTTCCGCCGTGCACTGGGTGTGGGGCCCGGCCGGCGGTTGATCGTCGTCAGCTCGACCTGGGCACCGCGTTCCCTCTTCGGCGGTGCCGGGGCAGGAGGAGCGGGCGAACCGGGTGCGGATGATCTCCTGCCCTGGCTGCTGTCACGTCTGGCGGCGGAGCTGCCGGCCGACGAGTACCGGACGACTGCTGTTCTGCATCCGAACATCTGGTACGGCCACGGTCCTGGCCAGGTCCGTGCGTGGCTGGACAACGCGCGGCGAGCCGGCCTCGAGGCGATCCCGCCGCTCGACGGGTGGAGACAGGCCCTGATCGCCGCCGACTGTGTCCTCGGGGACCACTCCAGCGTCACCTACTACGCGGCGTCCATTGGCATCCCCGTCCTCCTCGGAGCGTTCCCCCAGGAAGACCTCGACCCGCTCTCCCCGGTGGCCGCCCTCGGCCGTACGGCTCCCCGCCTCCTCCGCCGCGGCAGCCTCCGCGCCCAGATCGACCGGGCGATCACCTCGCACAACCCCGGCCGCTACAAGGAACTGGCGCAGCAGACCAGTTCGTCACCAGGAGAGTCGGCCGCCCTGCTGCGCCGCCTGTTCTACGGCCTCATGGACATACCCGAGCCCGCAGGGCACCCGGCGCTGCTCGACCCGCTGCCGCTGCCGCCGTACATCCCCGCCCGCGTCACCGCGCCGATCCGCGTCCTCGCCCAGCGGATCAGTACAGATCCTCCGGAACTCGCCCTCGTCCGGTACGCCGTCGTCGGCGACGAGCCCGACCCGTCGCAAGACCCGGCGGCGCCGGCCGACACCGCGCACACGGTGGCCGACGAGGAGACACGGGAGACCGGCCGGCTGCGCGTCGCCGACGTCGTCGTACGGCATGCGGCCGGGGACGACCCACGGCTCGGGCCGCCGGCCGCCTGGACCTCGGAGGCGCTCGACCGCTATCCGGACTGCGGACTGGTCGCCTATGTCGACGGCCCGGACCGTTGTGTCGTACGCACCCGCGAGGGAGATCTCGTGCGACTGTCCGCCGCCACGGAACGCGACGGGCGGCCCGACCTGTGCGATCCCGCCGTCTACGCCTCCGCGCTCTACGCGTGGCTCGCGAGCGGGCAGCCCCTGGCCAACGCCCTCCCTGCGATCACCGTACGCACCGGCGCCACGGCCCATCACGTCACCGTCGAACTGCTCCCGCCGTCCCCACCGTCGGCCGGGTCTCACGCCTCCAGTTCGGCGAGCACCGTCCGGATCCGCTCGGCACCCACCCGGTCACCGTTCTCCTCGTAGTGCACAGCGGCGGTGCGAAGATCCGCCGCCGCCTGAGCCGGACGGTCCGAGAGACGATGGCACCGGGCCCTCGACTCGAAGACATCGGCGAGCTGCAGCCCCGCGCCTGCCGTTTCCATGGCCTTGACGGCCTTGTCCAGGCACACCCGTGCGAGGTCCGTGTCGCCCGCGTCCAGGTGCACCTCGCCCAGGCTCATGTAGACCCGGCCCTCGTTGTAGGCGTCGCCGCCGCCGGGCAGCCGGCGGAACCGCACCAGCGCGTCGTTGAGCCGCGCGAGAGCCTCCGCGAAGTGCCGCTGCTTCGTCTGGGCACGGCCGATGTGGTGCTCCAGCAGGGCCGTGGCACGAGGCAGGTCCTCCCACCCGTCGTCGCCCTCCCGGATACGCCCCAGGATCTCCCGCGCCTCCTCGAAGCACCGCTGGGCCTCCGCATACCTCCACCGCTTGAGGCGGAGCAGACCCAGGGCCTCGACTGCGCTCGCCTGCCCGCGATGGTGGCCGCACGCCTCGTCCGCGCCCACCGCCTCCGCGAGGGCCTCCTCAGCGTCGTCCGCCCGCCCGGCTCCCATGTAACCGAAGGCGAGTTGCACCAGCATCCGGCCCACCGCACGCCGGTCACCGAACTCCGCGGCGCAGCGCCGGGCGGCCTCGACTCCGAGCAGGTGTGTGTCGATCCACTGGGCATGGAAGCCGAGCAGCAGATGCAGACCCCACATCGCCTCGCACAACTGCCACACGAGGTCGTCGAAGCCGTGGTGACCGGCCGCCCGGATGACGGCCGCGAGGTTCTCCCGCTCACGACGCAGTTCCGCCAGCGCGCGTCTGCCGTCCGCCGGGTCACGGTCCTCCGGCAGAACGAGTGCCCGATAGGCGGGGCCAAGCCGCCAGCGCAACGGCATGACCCGGAAGTCCGCTTCCGCCGCCCACCGCAGATACGCGACCGCCACCCGGCGGACCCCGGCGGACATACGGCCATGACCGTCCTCGGCCACCGCGAGCTCACGTGCGTGCGCCCGCGCCAGATCGTGGAAGCGGTAGCGCTCCTCACCGACCTCCTCCAGCAGATGCACCCTGGCCAACTGCTCCAGCAGTTCCCGTGCTTGGCCCTCCTCCACGCCGGCGGCATGGGCGGCGCACATGACGGTCACGGTCGGCCATGCCCACCCCGCGATCGCACGGTAGAAGGCGGCGCACTCGGGAGTCAGCTCGCTGTACGAGGCATCCTGCGCGTGGCGAACAGGATCGGCGGGACCACCTGGGTCGTCGGTGCTTCCCGATCGCATGGCGTCGCCTCCCTGGCCCTGGCCGTGGATCCGCTCGTTCAACTGTCGCGCCACTCGCTCCCAGGCCAAGTGCTCCCGGACTGCGAGACCGGCACCCGTGGTGCACAACGCGAGAGGAACACCACCAGCCGCCTCCGCCACGGCCTGAACGACCGCGTCCGGAGCCGTCGCACGCTCACTCCCCGCGACCCGCCGGAGCAGGAGGACGGAATCCGCGGTCGACAGCGGCCGGAGGACGAGCGGACGAGCCCCGTGCTCGGCCACGAGGCGGCCCAACCGGTGCCGACTCGTCACCAGGACGAGGCACCCGGGCGAAGCCGGGAGCAACGGGATGACCTGGGCGTCGGCATGGGCGTTGTCCAGTACGACCATCATGCGTCGGTCGGCCGTGCAGTCGCGGAACAGATCCCGCTGACGGGCCTCATCGCCCGGCACCATGGCGGGCGGAACCCCGAGCCTCTCCAGGAACCGCGCAAGCACGTCGGAAGGCGGGAGGGCCGTGCCGGAGGACGCGCCGGCCAGGTCCACGAACAGGATCCCGTCGGGGAACCGCTCCCGTAGTGCGTACGCGCACTGAACGGCGACAGCCGTCTTACCGATCCCGCCCGGCCCGGTGAGGGCGGCAATCGTCGGCGCGCCCTGTACGTGGTCATCAACGTCCAGCAGTGCCGTGATCCACGCGATCACGTCCTCGCGGTCCGTGAACACCGCGGTCGCCGGCGGCAGCATCTGCGGACGGGAGGCACCACTGGCCACGGCGGGCACGGCACGCGGCGCCAGCCAGGAGGCCTCACGGGCCCATTCCGCGACTTCGCGCGCGAACTCGGGGGATCTGCGGGCGACTTCCATCAGCCGTAAGGCGGCTGCCGTCTGCTCCTGCGCGGTGACGGGCAGGGTGGGTTGCTCCTCACCGCCTCCGGAACCGGTGCCCGCTCCGTCATCCGCGGTGCGTGCTCGACTCAGCAAGCCGTAGAGACTCTCGGAGGTCCGCCTGCCCATCTCGCCGCCCGCTCCGGAAAGAGCGCCCGAAGCGACCGTGCCGACAGTCGAGAGCACCACACTCATCAGCGGTTCCACGCAGGACTCCCCCAACTCGCCGTTCCTGCAATGGTATCGACAAGATCGGAGCACGGACGGAATGAGCCGAAGCTGCGAGGGCGCGGTGCGAGGGTTCTGCGGGAACCGCGCGGCCGGGCCCGGCCAGAGACTGATGGGAGTTCCCTCCCAACCGCATTCACCCGGGGTGCGGAGCCGAGTCGCTTGCGTTCCTCCGTGAAACGGGAACCCCCGCCCGTACGACGGAAGCCGCCACACCGCCGGCACGATCCTCAACGAACTCGGGGTCGACATGCCCACGATCATGGAGATCCCCCGGCACACCCAGATCAGCCAGACCCGTCAGTACGTGAAGGGCCGCTCGCACCTCTCGAAGGACGCCATGCGCCGCATGGGCGACACCTTCATGCCGCGCCCGGAACCCACCCCGGAGCCTCAGCCGGAACCCCGTCCTGAACCGTCCATTGAGACCAGAAATGAGACCAGGGACAACCGCGCGGCACGCTCACAGCGCCGCCGCATCCGGCAAAAGCAAAAGCCCCAGGTCACGGCGAGTGAGTCCTGAGGCTTCCACAGAGCCGCCTTCGGGATTCGAACCCGAGACCTACGCATTACGAGTGCGTTGCTCTGGCCATCTGAGCTAAGGCGGCGCGCTGCCACACCATGGTGCGATCAGCAACGTCGGTAAGTCTACACAGTTTCCAGGGGTGCTCCGTACCGGCCCCGGAGGTGGGGTTCCGGGGCCGGTCGGGGCGGTGGCCGGGCGATGTCTCGGCGGCGGTGACCTGGGGTTTCTTCCCGTGGACGGCTCCGGCACCCGCCGTCTCCGCCCCTCCCCGCACCCGCCGGTTTCGCCCTCTCCCCCGCGGGAGCTACGAGCAGCGCTTCCCCCGCGCCGGGGGCGTGCCGTGGAGCAGGTACGTGTTGATCGCCGAGTCGATGCAGCTGCTGCCACGGCCGTACGCGGTGTGGCCGTCGCCCTTGTAGGTGAGCAGGCGGGCCGAGGAGAGCTGGTGGGCGAGGGAGCGGGCCCAGCGGTAGGGGGTCGCCGGGTCTCGGGTGGTGCCGACCACGACGATGGGCGCCGCGCCCTTCGCCTCGATGCGGTGCGGCTCGCCCGTGGCCCGCACCGGCCAGTAGGCGCAGTTCAGGGAGGCCCAGGCGAGGCCCTCACCGAAGACGGGGGACGCTTTCTCGAAGGCCGGGAGCGCGCTGCGCACCTGGTCGGGGGTGGAGAAGGCGGCCGGGAGGTCGAGGCAGTTCACGGCGGCGTTGGCGAACATCAGGTTCGTGTAGCGGCCCTCGGCGTCCCGCTCGTAGTAGCTGTCGGACAGGACCAGCAGGCCCGCGCCGTCGTTGTGCTTCATGGCCGAGGTCAGCGCCTCGCGCAGCTGGGCCCAGGCGCCCTCGTCGTACATCGCCGCGATCACACCGGTGATGGCCAGGGCCTCGCCGAGTTTGCGGCCGTCGGCGTCGCCGGTGGGGATCGGGTGCGCGTCCAGCTTCCGGAAGAACGCCTTCAGGTTCCTGCCGACCTGGGCGGGGCTGGTGCCCCTCGCGCCCAGGGGGCAGTCCGTCTGCCGTACGCAGTCCTTCGCGAACGACTGGAACGCCGTCTCGAAGCCCGCCGTCTGATCGAGGTTCAGCCGCCGGGCGGGAAGCGCCGGGTCCATCGCACCGTCCAGGACCAGCCGCCCGACGCGGCCGGGGAAGAGGCCCGCGTACGTCGCCCCGAGGAGCGTCCCGTACGACGCCCCCACGTAGTTCAGCTTCGGGTCGCGCAGCGCCGCCCGCACGATGTCCATGTCCCGGGCCGTCTCCACGGTCGACACATGGCGCAGCAGTTTCGGCGCGTCCGCACCGCAGCCCTCCGCGAACTTCTTGTAGGCGTCAATGAGTTGGGTGGTCTCCTTGGCGTCGTCGGGCGTGGGGTCCGTCTGTGTGTACGCGTCCATGTCCCGCCCGCCCAGGCACTCGACGGGTTCACTGCGGGCGACCCCGCGCGGATCGACGGCGACCATGTCGTACCGGGCGCGGACGCCGGCCGGGTAGCCGATCCCGGCGTACGCCTGGAGGTAGCCGATCGCCGAGCCGCCCGGTCCGCCCGGGTTCACCAGCAGCGAGCCGAGCCGCTTGCCCGGACCCGTGGCCTTCTTGCGGGCGACGGCGAGCCGCACGTCACCGGCCGACGGGTCGGCGTAGTCGAGCGGCGCCTTGATCGTGGCGCACTCGAAACCGGGGACCCCGCAGCTGCGCCAGCTCGGTTTCTGGCCGTAGTACGACGCGAGCGCGGACGGCGTGGCCTGCGGGAGCGCGACCAGCGCAGCCCCCGCCTCGGAGCTGGCGGAGCTCGTCGAGGCGCCGGGCGAGCAGGCCGAGACGAGCAGCGCGGCGGCGGCGAGCAGGACACCACCGGCACGGACCGTGCGGGCCGAGACGCGCTGACGGGGACGGGACTCGCGGGAGGAGGACGGGCGGGCCTTTCGCCTGATGTACATCCAACGAGCGTAACGCTGTGCAATGAGGTGAGTGCTGTGCGTGCCCGCTGTGCCTCGTACGAGTTACCTCGTCAACCGGCGGACCGCCGACCTCGAAGGCCCCGGCGGACCGGTGCTGTCAGCCCGCTCTCAACGCCATGGTCATCGCCTCCACCGCGAGCAGCGGCGCGACGTTGCGGTCGAGGGCGTCCCGGCAGGCGGCTATCGCCTCGATACGGCGGAGGGTGGACTCCGGGGAACTGCTGCGGGCCAGTCGCTCCAGCGCGTCCTCGGCGTCGACGTTGGCGATCGCCACGCGGGAGCCGAACTGGAGGGCGAGGACGTCCCGGTAGAAGCCGGTGAGGTCGGTGAGGGCGACGTCGAGACTGTCCCGCTGGGTACGCGTTCTGCGCCGCTTCTGCTTGTCCTCCAGGTCCTTCATGACGCCCGCCGTGCCGCGTGGCATCCGGCCGCCCTGGACCGCGCCCATCGCGGCCTTGAGATCCTCGGTCTCCTTGCCGTCCCGCTCCTCGGCGAGTTGCCGGGCGTCCTCCGAGGCCGCGTCGACGAGTTCCTGGGCCGCCCTGAGACAGCCGCCGATGTCGTCGACGCGCAGGGGCAGCTTCAGCACGGTGGCCCGGCGTGCGCGGGCGGCCGGGTCGGTGGCCAGGCGGCGGGCCCGGTCGACATGCCCCTGGGTGGCCCGGGCGGCGGCCATGGCGGCGGCCGGCTCGACGCCGTCACGGCGTACGAGCATGTCGGCGACGGCGTCCACCGCGGGCGTCGAGAGGTTCAGGTGACGGCAGCGGGAGCGGATCGTCGGCAGGACGTCCTCGATGGAGGGCGCGCACAGCAGCCACACCGTGCGGGGCGCCGGTTCCTCGACCGCCTTGAGGACCGCGTTGGCCGACTTCTCGTTCAGCCGCTCGGCGTCCTCGACGAGGATGATCTGCCAGCGGCCGTTCGCCGGCGAGGTGAACGACTTGCGGACGGTGTCGCGCATGTCGTCGGCGAGGATCTGGCTGCCGACGGCCGCGACCGTGTTGACGTCGGCGTGGGTACCGATCAGCGCCGTATGACAGCCGTCACAGAAGCCGCAGCCGGGGATCCCGCCGAGGGCGCGGTCGGGACTGACGCACTGCAGGGCGGCGGCGAAGGCCCGCGCCGCCTGGTTCCGCCCCGCGCCGGGCGGGCCGGTGAACAGCCAGGCGTGCGTCATCTTCGACGCCTCGGGCGGCGGCGCGGCGGCGGCGATCGCGGTGACCAGGGCGTCGGCATCCCGTGCGGCGGCGCCGAGCTGCTCGCTCACCCTCTCCTGGCCTACCAGGTCGTCCCAGACGGTCACGCCTCACCCCGCCCTTTCGTCACGTTTCGCGGTGCGGACTCCATTGTGCGCGGCGCCACTGACAACGGCCGCCACCGGACTGCCCCGACCCCCGCCCCACGCCCCGTGCCCCACGACCCGGCAGCACCGCAGCACCGCAGCACCGCAGCAAGGGGACCCGTCTCAAAGGCGCACCCCGCGCACGGCGCACAGCCGCGCCGCTCAGTCCCGGCGTCCTCTTCCCCGCCCGCGGCCGCGGCCCCGGCCCTCTTCGCCGCCCTGGTCCTCGTCGTCCTCGCGCGGTCCGAGCAGTTCGTCCGCCAGGGTGGGGAGGTCGTCCAGCGGTGTCTCCTCGGCCCAGTCGGACCGGGCCCGCCGCTGCGGTGTCCCGTCCGCGTCGACCTGAGGCAGCTCGCGCGTGCGGTCCTCGGTCCCGTCGGGTCGTACCGCCGGGGTCCCGTCCGCCTGCTCGTCCCGGAAGAACCCGTGCGGAACGCGGTCGGCGGCGGTGTTCCCGCGGACCGGCGGCAGGACCGCCGTCTCGTCGGCCGCACCGGACCGGACCGGCGGCAGCACCGCGGTCTCCTCCGCGTCGCCGCGGGGCACGGGACGCAGCACGGCCGTCTCGTCGTCCGCCGCGCGGGCCGGCACCGGCGGCAGGACCGCCGTCTCGTCCGACGCGCCCGGCGCCACCGGCGGCTGCGGCAGTTCGGCCGTCACCTCCGAGTCCGGCACCCGGGACGCCCGGGCGGAAGCCGAGGCGGTCGTGGAGGACCGGCCGTCGGGCCGCTCGTCACGCACGGGCGGCAGTACGGCCGTCTCGTCCACCGGTCCGCCCGACGCGTTCGTCGGCGTCACCACCGGAGTCGGCACGGTCGCCGCGTCCCGCGGAACGGCCGGGGGCTGCTGCGGACCGGCCTTGGCCGCGGCCGTGGCCTGTTCGGCCAGCCGGCGCGCCTCCTCGGCGCGCAGCAGGGCCTCCTCCGCCTTGCGCTGCGTCTCCAGACGCAGTTCCTCGGCCTCCGCGCGCAGCCGCGCCTCCTCCTCGGCCTGCCTGCGCCGGCGCTCCTCCTCGGCCTTGCGACGGGCCTCTTCCTCGGCCCGCGCCTTCTCCTCGGCCAGGAGCCGCGCGCGCTCCTCCTCGGCCCGGCGGCGCGCTTCCTCGGCCCGCACCCGGGCCTCCTCCGCCTGCCGTTCGGCCTCGCGGCGCTGCGCCTCCTCCAGCTCGCGGCGCTTGCGCTCCTCCTCCTCGGCCCGCAGCCGCGCGAGGAGCTCCTGGCGCTCGCGCTCCAGGCGCTCCTCCTCGGCCTTGCGGGCGGCCTCTTCCTCGGCCTTGCGCCGGGCCTCCTCCTCGGCGGCCTTGCGCGCCTCCTCCAGCGCCTTCACCTCGGCCTCGGACAGCGGCAGCATCTGGTCGAGCCGGTGCCGCACGACCGTGGTGACCGCCTCGGGCTCCTGGCCCGCGTCGACCACCAGGTAACGGCCCGGGTCGGAGGCGGCCAGCGTGAGGAAGCCGGACCGCACGCGCGCGTGGAACTCGGCCGGCTCGGACTCCAGCCGGTCAGGGGCCTCGGTGAAGCGTTCGCGGGCGATCTCCGGCGACACGTCGAGCAGGACGGTCAGGTGCGGTACGAGTCCGTCGGTCGCCCACCGGTTGATGCGCGCGATCTCGGTCGGGGACAGGTCACGGCCCGCGCCCTGATAGGCGACGGAAGAATCGATGTAGCGGTCGGAGACGACCACCGCGCCGCGCTCCAGGGCCGGCCGCACGACCGTGTCGACGTGCTCCGCGCGGTCGGCCGCGTACAGCAGTGCCTCCGCGCGGTGCGAGAGGCCCGCACTCGACACGTCCAGCAGGATGGACCGCAGTCGCTTGCCGACGGGCGTCGCCCCCGGCTCGCGCGTCACCACGACCTCGTGGCCCTTGGCCCTGATCCACTCGGCGAGCGCCTCGGCCTGGGTGGACTTCCCGGCGCCGTCGCCGCCCTCCAGGGCGATGAAGAAACCGTTCGTCGTGATCGCCGGCACCGGGTCGTCGCCGCCGAGCAGCGCGTCGCGCAGGTCGTGCCGCAGCGGCACACCGGACCGGTCGTCGATCTTGGCGAGCACCAGCGCGGCCACCGGCAGCAGCAACGCGCCGATCAGCATGAGGGTGAACGCGGCGCCGCCGTGCGCGAAGACGAACCTGCCGTTCTCCAGGCGGTGCGGTCCGACGGCCGCGGCGACCACCGGCGCCACCAGCGCGCCCAGGGCCACCGAGACCCGTACGACCGCGTGCAGGTGCTCCGTGGTGCGGGCCCGGCGGTACTCCTCGGCCTCCTGGTCGAGCAGGGTGTGCCCGGTGTTGGCGGCGACGCCCGCGCCGGCACCGGCCAGCGCGACGATCAACAGCACGCTGGTGACGTCCGGGACGAGGCCGGCGGCCAGCAGCGCGACACCGGTGAAGGCGATGGCCAGGGACAGCAGGCGCCGCCGCGACAGGGTGGGCAGCACAGCGGGCGCCGTACGGATGCCGAGGACGACTCCCCCGGTCAGCGCGAGGACCAGCAGGCCGTACAGCACCGGGCCGCCGCCCAGGTCCTTGGCGTGCAGCACGGACACGGCGACCGCGGCCGCCACCGATCCGGCGACCGCGGCGCAGGCGAGCACCAGCAGCGGGATCGCGCCGGTGCGGCCGTTGTCGACGCCCGCGCCCGCCCGGGGGCGCCGCAGCCCCTCCAGCGGTGAACGCGCGCGCGGGGTACGGGTGCCGGGGAGTTCCAGGTAGGTCAGCACCGACAGCGAGGCGGCGAACAGTCCGGCGGCCACGTAGGAGGCGAGGGCCGCCTGGTGCTGCGCGAACCAGTCGATGCCGGCGCCCAGCAGGTTGTTGACCAGCGACGCGACGACGAGCGCGGCGGCCGCGAGCGGGATGGCGACGAAGCTCGTACGCAGCGACAGGCGGCGCAGGGCGTCCAGGTGGTCCGGCAGCGGTCGTACCGTCGCGCCCTCCGGGGGCGGGGCGGGCAGCAGCGCGGGCGCCGCACTCTCGCGGCACACCGTCCAGAAGCGCTCGGCGACGCCGGCCACGAACGCGGTGACCAGGATCATGGCCAGCGCGTCGTCCGGCATCCAGTCGATCCACAGCGGCGCCACGATGAGCACCGCGGCCCGCAGACCGTCGGCGCCGACCATCGTCCAGCGGCGGTCGAGCGGGCCCTCGTGGGCGGTGAGCGAGGTGAGCGGGCCGAGGAGGACGGCTCCGAAGAGCAGCGTCGCCAGGACGCGCACCCCGAACACGGTCGCCACCGCGAACGCCACGCCCCGGTAGCCGCCGCCGAACGAGCCCTCGGCGATCGCCGCCTGGAGCGCGAGTACGACCAGCACAAGCAGGGCGAGGGTGTCGCCGACACCGCCCACGAGCTGTGCGCTCCACAGCCGTTTCAGCTGCGGCCGGCGCAGCAGGGCGCGGACGGCGCGCTCGCGGGAGTCCGCGACAAGGGCGTCGTCGGGGGCCGGGTGGTGGGCCGTTGGCTGCTCGCCTCGCGTCATGCTTTCAGCCTATCGGGAGCAACTGACAGCCTGGGGCGCGCGTCCGCACGTGCGCACGCCCCGACACCAAAGTGATGCCGGGGCGTTCCTTTCGCGAAGCCGGCGTGAAGAATCCGCGACCGGCCTTCACGCCGCAACGCGGAGGCCCGGCTTCCGAACGCGGCCCGAAACCGGGCGAGTCGGAAGGCCGGGCCTGCGAAGACGGCCCGAAAGACTCAGTCCTCGGACGCCGACTTGGCGGCAGCCGCCTTCTTCGCCGTGGCCGTCGTCTTCTTCGCCGTCGTCTTCTTCGCGGTCGTCGTCTTGGCCGCGGTCTTCTTGGCGGCCGTCGCCTTCTTGGCCGGGGCCTTCTTCGCGGGCGCCTTCTTGGCCGTCTTCTTCGCGGGCGCCTTCGCACGCTTCTCGGCGAGCAGTTCGAAGCCGCGCTCGGGGGTGATGTCCTCGACGCTGTCGCCGGAGCGCAGGGTCGCGTTGGTCTCCCCGTCGGTGACGTACGGCCCGAAGCGGCCGTCCTTGACGACGACCGGCTTCGCGCTGACCGGGTCCTCGCCCAGCTCCTTCAGCGGCGGCTTGGCGGCTGCGCGGCCACGCTGCTTGGGCTGGGAGTAGATCTCCAGCGACTCTTCGAGGGTGATCGTGAAGAGCTGGTCCTCGGTCTGCAGCGAGCGCGAGTC
Source organism: Streptomyces sp. NPDC043878 (assembly GCF_056435735.1). NCBI lineage: Bacteria > Bacillati > Actinomycetota > Actinomycetes > Kitasatosporales > Streptomycetaceae > Streptomyces > Streptomyces sp. NPDC043878. Next base: position 188,038 of record NZ_JBWKDW010000006.1, on the reverse strand, counting down.
CGTGCCCTTCTTCAGGTACGGCCCGTAGCGCCCGTTCTGCGCGGTGATCTCCACGCCCTCGGCGTCCTTGCCGACGACACGCGGCAGCGACATCAGCCGGAGCGCGTCCTCGAGCGTCACCGTGTCCAGGGACATCGACTTGAACAGCGAGGCGGTGCGCGGCTTGACGGCGTTCTTGCCGGTCTTCGGGGTGCCTTCGGGCAGCACCTCGGTGACGTAGGGCCCGTAGCGGCCGTCGCGGGCGATGATCTGGTGGCCCGTCGACGGGTCGGCTCCGAGTTCGAAGTCACCGCTCGGCTTGGCGAGCAGCTCCTCCGAGAGCTCGATGCTCAGCTCGTCCGGGGGCAGGTCCTCGGGGACGTCGGCGCGCTGGTGGTTCTCGGAGTCCTTCTCGCCGCGCTCGATGTACGGCCCGTAGCGCCCGACCCGCAGCACGATGTCGTTGCCCACGGGGAACGACGACACCTCGCGCGCGTCGATCGCGCCCAGATCGGTGACGAGCTCCTTGAGGCCGCCGAGGTGGTCCCCGTCGCCGTTGCCGGCGTCCGCGGCGCCGCCCGTGCCGGCGCCCTCGCCGAAGTAGAACCGCCTCAGCCACGGCACGGCTTGCGCCTCACCGCGGGCGATGCGGTCGAGGTCGTCCTCCATCCTGGCGGTGAAGTCGTAGTCGACGAGCCGGCCGAAGTGCTTCTCCAGCAGGTTGACCACGGCGAAGGACAGGAAGGAGGGGACGAGTGCCGTGCCCTTCTTGAAGACGTAGCCGCGGTCCAGGATCGTGCCGATGATCGACGCGTACGTCGACGGGCGGCCGATCTCGCGCTCTTCGAGCTCCTTGACGAGGCTGGCCTCGGTGTAGCGGGCCGGGGGCTTGGTGGCGTGGCCGTCGACCGTGAGCTCCTCGGCCGTCAGCGCGTCGCCCTCGGTGACCTGCGGCAGGCGGCGCTCACGGTCGTCGAGCTCGGCGTTCGGGTCGTCGGCGCCCTCGACGTACGCCTTGAGGAAGCCGTGGAAGGTGATCGTCTTGCCGGAGGCGCTGAACTCCACGTCCCGGCCGTCGGCGGCCGTGCCACCGATCTTGACGGTGACGGAGTTGCCGGTCGCGTCCTTCATCTGGGAGGCGACGGTCCGCTTCCAGATCAGCTCGTACAGCTTGAACTGGTCGCCGGTCAGACCCGTCTCGGCCGGGGTGCGGAAACGATCACCCGAGGGCCGGATCGCCTCGTGCGCCTCCTGCGCGTTCTTCACCTTGCCGGCGTACGTGCGCGGCTGGGCCGGCAGGTAGTCGGCGCCGTACAGCTGCGTGACCTGGGCGCGGGCCGCCTTGACGGCGGTCTCGCTCAGCGTCGTGGAGTCCGTACGCATGTAGGTGATGTAGCCGTTCTCGTACAGCTTCTGGGCGACCTGCATGGTCGCCTTCGCGCCGAAACCGAGCTTGCGGCTGGCTTCCTGCTGAAGCGTCGTCGTACGGAACGGGGCGTACGGCGAGCGGCGGTACGGCTTCGACTCGACGGAGCGGACGGCGAACCGCGTGTCCTCCAGGGCGGCGGCCAGGGCGCGGGCGTTCGCCTCGTCGAGGTGGAGGATGTTCGCGCTCTTGAGTTGTCCCAGGGAGTCGAAGTCGCGGCCCTGCGCGACCCGCTTCCCGTCGACGGCCTGGAGGCGGGCGACCAGCGACGACGGGTCCGAGGAGTCGCCCACGCGGCCGGTCGCGAAGGTGCCCGTCAGGTCCCAGTACTCAGCGGAACGAAACGCGATGCGCTCGCGTTCCCGCTCCACGACGAGACGGGTGGCCACCGACTGGACGCGGCCGGCCGACAGGCGCGGCATGACCTTCTTCCACAGGACCGGCGAGACCTCGTAGCCGTAGAGACGGTCGAGGATGCGGCGGGTCTCCTGGGCGTCGACCATGCGCTGGTTGAGGTCGCGCGGGTTGGCGACGGCGGCGCGGATGGCGTCCTTGGTGATCTCGTGGAACACCATGCGCTTGACCGGGACCTTGGGCTTCAGCACCTCCAGGAGGTGCCACGCGATGGCCTCGCCCTCGCGGTCCTCATCGGTGGCGAGGAAGAGCTCGTCGGAGTCGCGCAGCAGGTCCCTGAGCTTCTTGACCTGGGCCTTCTTGTCCGCGTTGATGACGTAGATCGGCTGGAAGTCGTGTTCGACGTCCACCCCGAGCCGACGCACCTCGCCGGTGTACTGCTCCGGCACCTCCGCGGCGCCGTTGGGGAGGTCGCGGATGTGCCCCACGCTCGCCTCGACGACGTATCCGGGGCCGAGGTAGCCCTTGATCGTCTTCGCCTTGGCAGGCGACTCGACGATGACGAGTCGGCGGCCGCCCTGTGCGGTCTCGCTGGTCGGGGACAACTTCGCTCTTCTCTCCGGTCGACGCTGGGGCCTCCCCAGGCGTTCGTCCCGGGGTCGGGTCATGGTGACGCTGCGGAGTGTGACGGTACATCCCGCCCCCGTGTCAAACGGGAAAAGCTCGCAACGGCCACTCGAACGGTAACCCGACTACCGCCATTCCTGCCGCCCGGAGTGCCCGCCGTTCTGTTCGGGGCTGTCCGGCGGGCGACCTCCCCTTCACCGCGGCCGCGGGCAGGTCGCAGCCTCGCGCGCGGCTCTGGCGTGGTCCTCAGAGCCGCGCGAAGCACCACGCGCCGAGGGCCAGCGCGAGCACCGCGGTGATCGTCGCGAGCGTCGCCGATGCGACAGGGCTCACACCGTGGGCGACGGGTTCGCGGTGCCGCACGCGGACCGCGGTCCACATCAGCAGCCCGCCTCCGAACAGGGCGAACACCACTCCCGCGAAGATCGCCGGTCCGCTCTCCATGGCTCCCCGTGCCTCTTCTCTCCCGTCCCGGTGTGTCCAGCCCGTGGAGGCTGACACGCGGGGACGACGGACAGGCGAACCTGAGGTGAACGCGGAACAGCCGCGGCCGGGGGCTCGCCCACGGCGCCCCCGGTTTCGCCGGTCACCCGGCGTCCGGCCGGCGCCGCACCGGGTCCGGCACGGGTGTTTTTCCGGTCGTCTTCTTTTTGTCTTTTTTGACGTGGGTGGGGCGCGGCGGGGAGCGCACCGGCCCTGTTGACGTGCGCGGCGAGCGCGGGCGCGCGCCGCGCCTCAGCCCGGTCCGTCTGAGACCGGTTCCGATTCGGACCGGTTCCGATTCGCACCAGATCGACTCGGGCCGGTTCGACTCGGACCGGTTCCGACTCAGACCGGTTCGACTCAGACCGGCTCGACTCAGACCGGTTCGATGAACCCCTGTTCCACCAGCAGCCGGATCTGCGCGGGCGTGCGGTCGCGCAGCAGCACCGGGTCCTCGCCGACCAGCTGGGCGATGGCGTCCAGGATGCGGCCCGCGCTCAGGCTGCCGTCGCAGACCCCGGCGAAGCCCGCCCCGACCGTGTCCACCTTGGTGGCGCGCCGCATGCCGCGGTTCTGGCGCAGCACCACGTGCTCGGGGTCCTCGGCGCCGGGCAGCCCGACCTGCTCCTGGACGATCTCCGCCGCGAGCCTGAAGTGTCCCGCGAGCAGGGCGGCGTCGTCGTGCTCACGCAGGTGGTCGAGGCGCTCGAAGTGCGCCCGGACGGTGTCGCCGAGCGGCTGTTCGACCGGGTGCGGCCACTCCTCCACGGTGACCGAGGGCACGGCCGCGTCCGTCCTGCGCAGCGTGATCCAGCCGAAGCCGACGGCCCGCACCTTGCGTGCCTCGAACTCGTCCAGCCACGCGTCGTAGCGTGTCTGGTACTCGACCGGGTCTGCCCGGTGGTCGCCGGCGTCCCGGAGCCACAGCTCGGCGTACTGCGTGACGTCCTGCACCTCACGCTGCACGATCCACGCGTCGCACCCGCGCGGCACCCAGGACCGCAGCCGGTCCTGCCAGTCCTCCCCCTCCACGTGCTGCCAGTTGGCGAGGAACTGCGCGAACCCGCCCTCGCGCAGCCGGTCCCCCGCCTGCTGAACGAGCGTGCGGCACAGATCGTCCCCGCCCATCCCGCCGTCGCGGTAGGTGAGCCGCGCACCCGGCGAGATGACGAACGGCGGGTTCGACACGATCAGGTCGTACGTCTCGTCGTCCCGGACCGGTTCGAACAGCGAGCCCTCGCGCAGATCGGCGGCCGGCGCGCCGGACAGGGCCAGGGTCAGCGCGGTGATGTGCAGCGCGCGCGGGTTGAGGTCGGTCGCCGTCACGCGTGTGGCGTGCCGGGCCGCGTGCAGCGCCTGGATGCCGGACCCGGTGCCTAGGTCGAGGGCGGCGGAGACGGGCGTACGGACCGTGATGCCGGCCAGCGTCGTGGAGGCGCCGCCGACGCCGAGGACGATGCCTTCCTCGCGGCTGCCGATGCCGCTCGCGCCGCCGACCGCGCAGCCGAGGTCGGAGACGATGAACCAGTCCTCGCCGTCGGGACCGCCGAAGGGCCGTACGTCCACCGTCGCCGCGACGGCCGCTCCGGCGCCCGTGCCGACACGGGTCAGCCAGCCGGCCTCGACGCACTCGGCGACGGACAGGACGCCCTCCACGCGCGCGTGAGGCACGGGCTGCTGCAGCAGGAACAGCCGTACGAGCGTCTCCAGCGGCGTGTCGCCCCGGGTGGCCCGGAGGGCGGGCACGGTCTCGCTGCGGGCGAGGGCCGCGTACGCGGCGGCGCCGAGCAGTTCGAGCAGACCGTCGGCGGTGAAGGAGGCCCCGATCAGGGCGTCCCGCAGGCGGACGGTGACGTCGGCGCGGTCAGGGGCGGGGAGCGCGGGCAGGCCGGAGTTACTCACGCCCCCATTGTGACCCGCGGGACGCGGACACCGCTGCCCCGCGCCGGACTTCGGCCCGCGCCCGGCGGGCCCTCGGCACGTCTCCGGCAGGGTCTCGGCACGCTCCCGGCGGAGTCTCGGCCCGCTCCCGGCAGGCCCTCAGCTCGCCGTCGCGGGTGCCGAGGCGGCGGCCGCCTTGCAGGTGTCCTGCTGGGCCATCGCCTTGCCGACATCGCCCTCTTCGAGGGTCTTCAGCGCGTCGTTGCCGCTCTGGCTCAGCTTGTCCAGCTCGGTGGCGATGTCCTTGAGGCCGTCCGCGAACTTGGCCTGGTCCTTCGTGTTGAGCTCGTCGACCTGCTTCCTGAGGTCGCCGTACGACGTGGAGATGCCGTTCAGCTCCTTGACGGCGTCCTGCTGCTTCTTGGCGCCGTCGTCGACGTTCGGCGCGCCGGCCGAGTTCACGGCGGCGCCGATCGCCTTGTAGGCGTCCGACATGGCCTGAAACGCCTCGGCGTCGGTCTTCCGCACCGCTTCCGGCGTGCTGTTGTCGGAGGTCTCCTTCTGGATCGCGGCGTTGGCCGCCTCGATCTTCTTGGCCTGCGGCTGCACGGCGTCGCACACCTGCTTGGCCCAGGCGTCGAGCTTGGCGTTGCCGTCGTCGCCGCCACCGCATCCCGACAGCGCCAGTACCAGTACCGCACCGCCGGACAGTGCGGCCGCGAGCTTCTTGTTCACCGGATTGGTCCCTTCCATGGCTCTCGGCCCCGGAACATACACGCCAGGTGGGCCGTGCCCACGAATCGAACATCCGTTAAGACCACTATTGGGACTATTTGCGCCGGGCGAGAGAAGGCTCACGGCGAGGGCGTACGCCCGCACGAAGCGGGGGGGGGGGGGGGGGGGGGGGGGGGGGGGGGGGGGGGGGGGGGGGGGGGGGGGGTGGGGTGTGGGGGGGCGGGAAAGGCAGAGAGCAAGAGAAAGAAACACCTA
>NZ_JBWKDW010000006.1:0-182288 GCF_056435735.1 Streptomyces sp. NPDC043878 | reverse complement strand
CACAAACACGCCGTGGAGACCGTGCAAACGAACCGACCGTCCGCGCAGACACTCGTGCGACCTGTTTCCCGCGGAAGAAAAAAAACCCAAGGCGCGCCCCCCCCCCCGCTCCTTGGTGAAGAGCGCCGTACGACGGCCTACGAAACCACCGCGGGATCCGACGAGTTGGACACCCGCTCGGCGTTGTCCTCCTCTCCCACGGCGATCCCTCGCCGTTTGGAGACGTAGACCGCGACCGCGATGACCAGGAACGCGAGAACGGCGATCATGATCCGCACCCCGATGCTCCGGTCATCGCCGTAACTGAACTTGATGACCGCCGGCGCGATGAGCAGCGCCACCAGGTTCATCACCTTCAACAGCGGGTTGATCGCGGGACCCGCGGTGTCCTTGAAGGGGTCGCCGACCGTGTCCCCGATCACCGTCGCCGCATGGGCCTCGCTACCCTTGCCGCCGTGGTGGCCGTCCTCCACGAGTTTCTTCGCGTTGTCCCACGCGCCACCGGAGTTGGCGAGGAACACGGCCATCAGCGTGCCCGTGCCGATCGCGCCCGCCAGGAACGCGCCCAGGGCCCCGACTCCGAGGGTGAACCCGATGAAGATGGGCGCCAGCACGGCGAGCAGACCGGGCGTGGCGAGTTCGCGCAGGGCGTCCCTGGTGCAGATGTCGACGACCTTGCCGTACTCCGGCGTCTCGCTGTAGTCCATGATCCCGGGCTTCTCACGGAACTGCCGCCGCACCTCGTAGACCACGGCGCCCGCCGACCGCGACACCGCGTTGATCGCGAGCCCCGAGAAGAGGAACACGACCGCCGCGCCCGCGATGAGCCCGACGAGGTTGTTGGGCTGCGAGATGTCCATCATCAGCGTCATCGGCGCGCCCGGTCCGCTGAGCTTCTCGCCGACGTCCTGCGCGCCGGTCGTGATCGCGTCACGGTACGACCCGAAGAGCGCCGACGCCGCGAGGACCGCGGTGGCGATGGCGATGCCCTTGGTGATGGCCTTGGTGGTGTTGCCGACGGCGTCCAGGTTGGTGAGCACCTGCGCGCCCGCACCCTCGACGTCTCCGGACATCTCGGCGATGCCCTGGGCGTTGTCGGAGACCGGCCCGAAGGTGTCCATGGCGACGATCACACCGACCGTGGTGAGCAGACCGGTGCCGGCCAGGGCCACGGCGAACAGCGCCAGCATGATCGACGTACCGCCGAGCAGGAACGCCCCGTACACACCGAGCCCGATCAGCAGGGCGGTGTAGACGGCCGATTCCAGACCCACGGAGATACCGGCGAGGACGACGGTGGCCGCGCCCGTGAGCGAACTCTTGCCGATGTCCCGCACCGGACGGCGGCTGGTCTCGGTGAAGTAGCCGGTCAGCTGCTGGATGAGTGCCGCCAGCACGATGCCGATCGCCACGGCGACGAGCGCGAGGATCCGCGGATCGCCGTCCTTGGCCCGGACCGTCGCGTCGGTGACACCGTCGAGGTCGCCGTACGTGCCGGGGAGATAGACGTACACCGCCACGGCCACCAGCACGAGCGAGATCACCGCGGAGATGAAGAACCCCCGGTTGATCGCGGACATGCCACTGCGGTCGGCGCGGCGGGGCGCCACGGCGAAGATGCCGACCATCGCGGTGAGGACGCCGATCGCGGGCACGAGCAGCGGGAAGGCGAGCCCGGCGTCGCCGAAGGCCGCCTTGCCGAGGATCAGCGCGGCGACCAGCGTCACGGCGTACGACTCGAACAGGTCGGCCGCCATGCCCGCGCAGTCGCCGACGTTGTCGCCCACGTTGTCGGCGATCGTCGCGGCGTTGCGCGGGTCGTCCTCCGGAATGCCCTTCTCGACCTTGCCGACGAGGTCTGCGCCCACGTCGGCGGCCTTGGTGAAGATGCCGCCGCCGACACGCATGAACATCGCGATCAGGGCGGCCCCGAGGCCGAAGCCCTCGAGCACCTTCGGCGCGTCGGCCGCGTACACCAGCACCACGCAGGAGGCGCCCAGCAGACCGAGCCCCACCGTGAACATGCCGACGACGCCGCCCGTACGAAAAGCGATCTTCATTGCTTTGTGTGAGACGGCGGTGAGATCTTTTTCCGGCTCGCCCTCCGCCGGGGTCGCCTCGCGCGCCGCGGCGGCGACACGGACATTGCTGCGGACGGCGAGCCCCATGCCGATATAGCCGGTGGCCGCCGAGAAGCCCGCGCCGATCAGGAAGAACACCGATCGCCCGGCGCGCTGATTCCAGTCGTCCGCGGGCAGCAGCATGAGCAGGAAGAACACGACCACGGCGAATACGCCGAGCGTGCGAAGCTGCCGGGCCAGGTAGGCGTTCGCGCCTTCCTGGATGGCCGCCGCGATCTTCTTCATGCTGTCGGTACCCTCGTCCGCCGCGAGTACCTGGCGCACCAGGATGCCCGCGACCACGAGGGCCGCCAGGGCGACCAGGGCGATGACCATCACCATGACGCGATTGCTGTCGGTCAGTACTGCGGCTGCGAAGGTTGTGGGGTGATCGAACTGCTGAGGGGTAGAAAGCCCCGCCATTCGTCCTCCTTGACGCTTGGGCTGAGCTCAAGATGTGGACGGATTGTAAGTAGCGGAAGCTGATCAAAACAGTACGCGGTAACTGGAATTAGCCTTTGCACGCCCCGCAGCAAATGATCGGCAGGCCACGACAGGACCCGAATGGAGTAATGCCCCGAAAGCATTGGCCCCTGATCGCCCCTCGCCCGACCCTTGATCGGCCCTTGATCGGCCCTTGATCGAATGGGCGAGGCATTGATCGTGAATTCCTTCACGAATTCCCCCGTGCCGGCCGGAAGAGTGTTCCGGAAGCGCCAAGGGCCCTGCTGAGCAGGGCCCTTGGCGATACGAGAGTGACGAGGTCGACGTCAGGTGAGCACCGCGAGCGGCGGCGTGGTCGGCCAGGTCATGCGGATCAGTCCGCCGTGCTCGCCGGCGGAGACCTCCACATCGTCGACGAGTCCGCTGATGACCGCGAGGCCCATCTCGTCCTCCTCGGTGTCCGCGTCGCTCTCTCCGTCCGCGCCACCGGAGCCCCGTTCGCCGGGGACGGTGTGCGGTGCCTCGTCGCCGACCTCGATGGAGAACTGCTTCTCGTCCTCGATCAGCAGCACCATCACCGGAGCGGTGATCCCGCCGGACTGGTGCAGTCCGACGGCGCGCGAACACGCCTCACCGACGGCGAGGCGGACCTCGTCGAGGACGGCCTCGTCCACTCCGGCCCTGCGCGCCACCGCTGCCGCCACCAGACGGGCGGTCCTGACGTGCTCGGGCAGCGCGCTGAAGCGGAGTTCAACGGTGGCCATGCATCCCCCTCGCAACTACGGGCGTGCTGTCGGGGGACCGGGCCGTCGAAAGTTCCGGACCCCCCTCGTTCACTACTGACGGTCCGGGCGGGACTGCGTTCCGCCCGGACCGGTGATCAGTCGGTGGCTTCCACCGCTTCCTCGACCGAGGTGTGGATCGGGAACACCTTGGTGAGGCCGGTGATACGGAAGATCTTGAGAATGCGCTCCTGGTTGCAGACCAGGCGCAACGAGCCCTCGTGTGCACGCACCCGCTTGAGTCCTCCCACCAGCACGCCGAGCCCGGTGGAGTCGAGGAAGTCCACGCCCTCCATGTCGACGACAAGGTGGAAATTGCCGTCGTTCACCAGCTCGACCAGCTGTTCGCGCAACTTGGGCGCGGTATATACGTCGATTTCGCCACCGACCCTGACGATCGTGCGATCGCCGATGGTCTCGGTCGACAGGGACAGGTCCACGGATCCTCCAGCACCTTGCTATCGAGCGGTCGCCCTATGGGACACCTCGGCAGAGCCCCCTGGACGGTTCGCCAGCCGCGATGGCATTCAATCACTTACGGCAGGCGTGCACGACGCCTTGGTCCCATTGTCCGTCAGGCCAGTGACACACTCGGTGCCGATGGCCAAGAATCACCGATCCGACCGAACCCCGACGGACCCCGTGTCCCGCCTCTCGCCGGGCGCGGTCCTGGACCGGCTCGCCACGGGGCCGAGCCGGACTTCGCGCATCACTCATACGGAGCACTTGCCCCCACGTGAGGGCCGCCATGCCGTCTGGCCGGACCGGATTCGCGCGGAGGTCATCGCGGCGGTGCAGGCATGCGGCATCGAACACCCCTGGGCCCACCAGGCACGGGCGGCCGAGCACGCCCTGGACGGCGACTCGGTCGTCGTCGCCACCGGTACGGCGTCGGGCAAGTCGCTCGCCTATCTGGCCCCCGTCCTCTCGACACTCCTGGACGGCTCCGAGGCCGCCAACGGCCGCGGCGCCACCGCCCTCTACCTCGCCCCCACGAAGGCCCTCGCGGCCGACCAGTGCCGCTCGGTGAAGGAACTTTCACAACCGCTGGGCAATCGCGTACGCCCCGCGGTCTACGACGGCGATACTCCGTTCGAGGAGCGGGAGTGGGTCAGGCAGTACGCCAACTACGTCCTCACCAACCCCGACATGCTGCACCGCGGGATACTCCCGTCCCACCCGCGCTGGTCCTCCTTCCTGAAATCCCTGAAGTACGTCGTCATCGACGAGTGCCACACCTACCGCGGTGTCTTCGGCTCCCACGTCGCCCAGGTGCTGCGCCGCCTGCGGCGCCTCTGCGCCCGCTACGGCGCCTCTCCCGTCTTCCTGCTGGCCTCCGCGACCGCCGCGGAACCTTCGGTGGCCGCCCGCCGCCTGACCGGCCTGCCCGTGGTGGAGGTCAACGACGACGCCTCCCCACGCGGCGAGCTGGTCTTCGCGCTGTGGGAGCCCCCGCTCACCGAGATGCGGGGCGAGAAAGGCGCGCCGGTCCGCCGCACCGCCACCGCGGAGACCGCCGACCTGCTGACCGACCTCGCCGTCCAGGGCGTCCGCACGGTCGCCTTCGTACGCTCCCGGCGCGGCGCCGAGCTGATCTCGGTGATCGCCCAGGAGCGGCTCGCCGAGGTCGACCGGTCGCTGGCACGGCGTGTCGCGGCCTATCGCGGCGGCTATCTCCCCGAGGAGCGCCGGGCCCTGGAACAGGCCCTGCACTCCGGCGAACTGCTCGGCCTCGCCGCCACCACCGCTCTCGAACTCGGCATCGACGTCTCCGGTCTCGACGCCGTGCTGATCGCCGGTTACCCGGGCACGCGCGCCTCGCTGTGGCAGCAGGCCGGCCGCGCCGGACGGTCCGGGCAGGGCGCCCTCGCCATCCTGATCGCCCGCGACGACCCGCTCGACACGTTCCTGGTCCACCACCCCGAGGCCCTCTTCGACCAGCCCGTGGAGTCCACGGTCCTCGACCCCGACAACCCGTACGTCCTCGCGCCCCACCTGTGCGCGGCGGCCGCGGAGCTGCCCCTGGTGGAGGAGGACCTGGAGCTCTTCGGTCCCGCAGCGGAGGAGCTCCTCCCCCAGCTGGAGGCAGCCAAGCTGCTGCGTCGCCGGACGAAGGCCTGGCACTGGACACGCAGGGAACGGGCCGCCGACCTGACCGACATCCGCGGCGGAGGCGGACAGCCGGTACAGATCGTCGAGGCGGGCACGGGCCGGCTGCTCGGCACGGTCGACGAGGGCGCCGCCCACACGACCGTCCACGAGGGCGCGGTGCACCTGCACCAGGGCCGTACCTACCTGGTGCGCTCTCTCGACCTGGAGGACTCCGTCGCCCTCGTCGAACAGGCGAGCCCGTCCTACTCGACGGTCGCCCGCGACACGACCTCGATCTCCGTCCTGGAGACGGACACCGAGATCTCCTGGGGCAGCGGCCGCCTCTGCTACGGCTCCGTCGAGGTCACCAACCAAGTGGTCTCCTTCCTGCGTCGACGGCTCATGACCGGCGAGGTGCTCGGCGAGACGAAACTGGACCTCCCTCCCCGCACGCTCCGCACGCGCGCCGTGTGGTGGACGGTCACCGAGGACCAGCTTGACGAGGCCAGGATCAACCCGGAGATCCTCGGTGGCGCACTGCACGCCGCCGAGCACGCGTCGATCGGCATGCTCCCCCTGTTCGCGACCTGCGACCGCTGGGACATCGGCGGCGTGTCGATCCCGCTGCACCCCGACACCCTCCTCCCGACGGTCTTCGTCTACGACGGCCATCCCGGCGGCGCGGGCTTCGCGGAGCGCGCCTTCCACACGGCCCGTGCCTGGCTGACGGCCACCCGGGAGGCCATCGCGTCCTGCGAGTGCGAGACGGGCTGCCCGTCCTGCATCCAGTCCCCCAAGTGCGGCAACGGCAACGACCCCCTGCACAAGCGCGGGGCGGTGCGACTGCTCACGGTGCTGCTTCGGGGGGCTCCGGAAGAGAAGGCCGCGGCGGGGGCGGGCGAAGAGCGGGCGGCGACGGAGACAGAGCCGGAGCTGGGTGGGCCGGCGCGGGTGCCTGGTCCGTAGGGGGAGCCGTCGCTGAGGCCGGCGCGGGAGCCTGGCCCGCAGGGGCCGCCGATAAGGCCGGCGCGGGTGCCAGGCCCGCAGGGCCCGCTGACAAGGCCGGCGCGGGTGCCAGGCCCGCAGGGCCCGCCGGTGAGGCCGGCGGGGTTGCCTTGCCCGCAGGGCCTGTCGCTGGGGACGTCTGCTTGGCAGTGTGCGGAGGACTGACCGAAGGGAGCCGGCCGGCGAAGTCCGGAGGGTCCGTCGGTGAGACCGGTTCCGCCGGTCCCGCCCGCGCTCTGACCTCGGCCGCGAACGGGGGCCGTCCCGACCTGACCGTCACGTCCGAGATCTGGCCCACGACCACGCACCGCACGAGCCGCGCCCCCTGGGCTCCGGTCACGCGGTCGGCCCGGGCGCAGGCAGCCGGACCGCCCTCCGCCCAGTGGTCCGCCGCCGCCAGCGCCGCGAGATCCGCCCCGCCCGCCGCACGGTGCCGGCTCACGACGGCCTGCCCCAGAGCGAGTACGACCCCGAACACGACGCACAGCACACCGATCGCCCCGATGCTCCAGACGGTGGCGGAACCCCTGTCGGAACTCCGGACGAGGGCCCACCGCCCGGCGTTTGCGGGGCCGGAGCCGGGGACGCCTCGGCGTCGAGGCATCGGCCGGTGTCCGAGGCGGGGCCGTACAGCGGCCCCGCCTCGGGCGCCGGGCCGACAGCGTTCACCGGGCCGGCAGCGCGCTCCGGACTGGCAGCCCGCATGCCCCCGGCAGCCGGCAGCGGCCCGGAATCCCGCACCGCGCCCACGGTGAGAGGCGGGCGCCCAGTCGACAGCGGTCCGGCAGCCCGCGGAGTCGTCGGCCATCACCCCGCCTCCGCCCCTACTGGCCCTGCCCCTGGCCCTGTCACCGTCTCCTCCGCCAAGGCCACGGCCTCCTCCCGCACCTCGAAGGGCAGTCCGCGCAGCACGGGCGGCTGCGCGACCACCGCCACGCGGACCTGGTCCCCCTCCCGGCTGACGGCGACCTTCGCTCCGCGTGGCGCCACCTCACGGGTCACCCTCACCACGGCGTCCGGCGGGTCCTGGCGGGCCGCCGCCCGGGCACCCGTCCGCGCCGCGTCCACACACTGGATCTGGGCGCCGATGACGAGCAGCCCCCACACCAACGCCATCGCGAACATCACGAGGACGGGCAGCACCACGGCCGACTCCGCCGTCACGAACCCTTCGTCAGCCCCCCGCTCACACCCCCGCATCGAGGGCCCGTTTCACGATGCCCTGCAACTCCGCGGTGACCTCCCCGCTCGTCACCACCTTGTAGAGGATCACGGCGAACGCCACCGCCGCGACGATCCCCATCGCGTACTCGGAGGTGACCATCCCGGCGTCCCTCCGCGCCGTACGCGCCCTGCACACCAGGACGCGCATCCACGCCCGAACCACCTTGTACATCGCAACCCCCGTTGGGATCAGTACCGCTCTGGTCTGGTCTTTCGCTTCTGTTTCTCGCCGGTTGTCCACCGCCCGCTCCAGGCGGCCGGCCGTCATGCCGTGCCTCTCATCTCCCGCCTCCTCCCAGCGCTCCGCCCGCGAGTCCGATGACCACAGGCAGGACCCCGATCGTGATGAACGCGGGCAGGAAGCACAGCCCCACCGGAGCGGTGACCGTCACGGCGGCCCGCCGGGCTCGTGCCGTCGCGGCGCGGCCCCAGTCGGCGCGGGCGTCCGCAGCGAGCCGGGCGACCGGTCCGGCGGCGGGGAGGCCGGACACGCCGGCTCGTTCCAGCAGCCGGGCCAGGGCCTCCGCGCCCGGTATCGAGGCGAGCCCGCGCCACGCCTCGCCCGGTTCGCAGCCGAGCCGCACCTGCGCGGCGCCGTGGGCCAGCCGGTCGCCGACCGGCCCGCCCAGGGCCTCCCCGACGGCCTGCGCCGCCATGACCGGGCTGGCGCCCGCCGCAATACAGGCCGCCAACAGGTCAGCCGCGAGGGGTAGTTGCCGCACCGCCGCGCGGGCATCGAACGCTGTCCCGGCGTCGGCGGTCCGCCGGCGTCCGCGCCATCGCCACAGACCGATTCCCGCGGCCAGCCCCAGCGCCGCACCGAGGAAGCCGCCGATCAGAGCCCACCCGGCGCACACCGCGGCCGCCGTCCGCAGCCATCGCCGCAACTCCTCCCTCACCTCGAAGCGTGGTCCGGCGGGCGCCGTGTCCACCACCGCCAGCAGTTCGGCCAGCCGCCGCCGGACCTTCCGATCGCGGCGCACCGCCTCCAGCAACCGGATCAGCCAGCCGAGGACCAGCAGCGTCCCCAAGGTCACCCCCAGCCTGTGGAAAACCTCCGTGCTCACACCGCCTCCGCTCCCCGCACGATCCGCATCGCCCACCACATCCCGAGGCCCTCCAGAAGGCCGCCGATCAGCAGGCATCCGAGCCCTGGTCCGGTGTGCAGCAACACGTGCAGCGGATCGGCGCCGAGGGCGAACCCGAGGAACAGACCCAGCGCCGGCAGCCCGGCGAGCATCACCGCGGTGGAGCGGGCACCCGCCAACTGGGCGCGCAGGTCCGCCCGCTGGTCCCGTTCGGCTCGCAGTGCCCCTTCGAGGCGGTCCAGCCCGGCCGCCAGGCCGGCCCCCTGATCCACTGCCACGCGCCAACAGGCGGCGAGGCCCAGCAGCCCGTCGGCGCCTGGTTGCCGAGCGGCTCCCGCGAGCGCGCCCGGGACATCGCCGCCGAACCGTGCCGCCGCCAGCACCGCGGCCTGCGCCTCACCGAGTCCTCCGGAGTCGGGGACGGCACTCAGCAGTGCCTCGCCGGGTTGCCGCCCGGCACGCAACTCCCCAGCGAGCGCCCCGCACAGCGCGATCACCGCGTCTCCTCGACGCTCCCGGCCGCGTCGCGCCTCGGCGGCCCTCCGCAGCCGCCGCAGCAACGGCACCCCGGCCGCCCCCGCGACGACCGGCAGCACGGACGCACCCAGCACGCCGAGCACCAGCCCGGCGGCCAGCGACCACCACTCGGCCCGCACTCTTTCGCGCAGGAGCCGCAGCCGACCGGCCCATCGGTCCCCAGCGGGTGGCCCGACCCCCACCACTCCGCCTCCCGCGAGCAACAACCGCGCCCGCCGCACACCGGAATTCCGCCCGCCCAGCAGCCACACCGCAGCCCCCGCACACACCGCGGCAGCGCACAAAGACATCGGCCCCAGCGACGTCTGCGTCCACGACGTCTGTGCCATCTCTGTATGTGCCGGCGCCATCCGTCCCGACCACGCCTGTCCCACCGACATCGCTCCCATGGACGTCTCACCCATCCCGTTCACCGTTCCGATCCACCTCGCCGCACTCCCGCTCTCCTCCATCGCCAGGCGCCGGCGGCCAGACATCCGGGGCCGCCCCGACTCGCCTCGCCCGCGCGCTGTCTCGACGCGCATGTCCACAACCCGCCATCCGCGGGGCACGGTCGGCCGCACGCTCTCACCCCCGACGCGTCCCGCCGACCTCGTCTCCCACCCCGTAGCCACCCCCGCTCCGCAGCAACTCCCGCAACCGCTCCCATCCCCGCTCGTACGCGAACGCCTCCGCGCCCCACCGCAGCGCCGGCACTGTCCGCACCAGTCCCGACGCGTCCCGCTCCAGCACATGCACCTCGGCGACGCGCCGCCGGCCGGTGCGGTCCCGCGCCAGGTGGAGGACCACCGACAGCGCTGCCGCCAACTGGCTGTGCAGGGCGGCACGGTCGAGCCCGGCGGCCGTGCCGAGGGCCTCCAGCCGGGTCGGCACGTCAGCAGCGGCGTTCGCGTGCACGGTTCCGCAGCCGCCCGGGTGTTTCGCCTAGCCATTCAGGCAACCGACTCGCTTGAAGGCCAACGTGAGACAGCCGACGTGCATCATCTACATCCGACTTAGCCGTGACTCCGACGAGTCCACTTCTGTAAAGAGCCAAACCGCAGCGTGCCGGGAGTACGCAGAGCGCAACGGGTGGCGAGTGCTCTTCGTCGCGGAAGACGTAGACGTATCCGGTGCCTCACGGCTCGAAGACCGCGAAGGCATGGGGAAGGTACTCGCGGCGCTCGGCAAGGCCGATTACGTGCTTGCCGCGAAGCTCGACCGGTACGCGCGGAGCGTGCTGGAGTTCTCGCGTCTCCTCAAGGCGACCGAAGACAACAGCGCCACACTTATCACTGCCGACGGCACTCTGACCCCCACAACTTCGAAGCTCGTCGTGCATGTCCTTTCCGCGTTCGCAGAATTCGAGCGGGATCAGATCAAAACTCGAATCCTCACCAGCAAGGAACAGTTGCGCACCGAAGGCCGTTGGTTGGGTGGTCTCGCCCCGTACGGATACCGAATCGTCAAGCGCGACGGCGGCAAGTATCTCGAAATCGATGAAGAAGCGGCGGCGGTGCTTCGCGATGTTGCCGACAAGCTCGTCAACAAGGGTGCTTCGTTGACCGGCATCATGCATGACCTGAACGCGCGCGGAGTGCTCTCCCCTGCCGACCACGCACGGAAGCGCGACGGCCGAAAGTTGCGCGGAACCAAGTGGAGCACCACAACGCTTCGCGACGTGCTCATTACGCCTGCCGTCCGTGGCTACCTTTGCCAGGCTCCGGCGGACAAGCCGCGTTGCGCCGAGAACCTAATTCCGGTCCTCAATGCGAAGGGTGAGCCCGTACAGGTCGGCCCCGAAATCTTCAATGCAGCAGCGCACGACACGATCAAGGCCAAGCTCAAAAAGCCCAGCGTGGGCAAGGGCTCAAAGCGCACAGGTAAGGCACTCCTCTTGCACGTCGCTGAGTGCTCGGATTGCTCCGGTCCGATGTACCACCAAAACCGCGTTGTCAAGGGTACGGATTACTCGACGTATCTGTGTCAGAACGGTGTCGGAAAGAAGAGCGTGCACCCGTCGAACATCGTCAAGGCAAGCGGCATCAACGAGACCGTCGAAACGGAATTCTTGAAGCGCTTCGGCAACTTCGGATGGCTGCAAGAGGTAGTGCACGAAGGACGCGACCTTGACCGGGAAATCACGGAAACCGAAACGAGCATTGACAACCTCAGCGGCAATCTCGAATCCCTACCCTCCGGGGGCCGCAGCGCGAAGCGCATCACGGGACAGATCACAGAACTCGAAGAGAAGCTTGCAGCGCTTGAGAAGGAAGCTGAGACCCACGTAGACGGCCCCCGCTCTGAGTGGGTGAAGACCGGGCGCACGGTGGCCCAGGAGTGGGCGGAGAGGGACACAGACGGCCGTCGAAGCATGCTCACGGACTTCGGGGCGGTAGCGACCGTCACGCCCCTTCCGAAGACCGCTGAACGCCGCTACAGCGACAGCCGCGTGACCGTCGTCTTCCTGGGGCCGGAGTGGTACCGCGACAACCCGGCAGCGGGAGAGCTGGCCGCGATCGAAGCGGTTGAGCTAGTCGCGTGACGTAGATCACAGCGCGAAGGGTCGACTCCCCCAGGGTCGGCCTTTTCGTGTGCCCTGATCTAGTTAGTTAGCCTAACTAGTGACACATCCTTGATCTTGAAGCCTACTCAATTGGGCCCCTGACCTGGGAAGAGTGATGAAGTGACGATTCGAGTAGTCGATCAGGAATCACCATAGGAATCCCTAAGGGAAAGTCGGAGTGGAGTCCGTACCGTCACATCGTCACCGCGCTGACCACTCATCGCGCCGACGGCCGGAGCCTGCCGGGCAATCGACTCGCTCACATCGTAGGCACGGGCAATCGACTCGCTAGATAGGGAGTGAGAGAGGGAGTACCGCGCACCCTTCCGGCTCAGCGCCATTCGGCGGACTGGCCTCCCTTCTCTCACGGTGCATGCTCCCCGGTGACCACTCTTCGGCCCTGGGTTCTGAGCGTGCACCCATCCCCTTGAGGCGTGGTGGACGCCTGGAGCGCGGCAGTGCACTGACCGGTTCAAGTCCGGTCAAGGGGGCTCGCATCTAGCCCACTCAATTTGAGTGGGCTGAATCTGTTGAGGTAGGGGGGGTGACATGCGCACCCGGTGCATTGACTGTAGGGGGTGGGCTACCCACTCCGGCCGGTGCCGCGTGCACCACAAGGCTTACGAGAGCGCACGCTCAGTACAGTCGCACAGCAAGCGCCGTGAGGCCATTGCACGTGGGGACAATGCTGCGGCTCGTCTCCGTAAGGCCGTGCGTGCCGCGATCAGGACCGTCGGCTTCGTCGAGTGCGCCACCTGTCGGGGTCACTTCCTCGGCTCTCAGGTTGACGTCGACCACATCACGCCCCTTGCGAAGGGTGGCGAAGACGTTGACGGCAACGTTCAGGTCTTGTGCAAGCGATGCCACAAGACGAAGACGCGTGCGGACTTCCCTTCGAAGACTCCGCCGTTCTGAGTCGGATGGGTGGGGAGAGCGGTTCGAAAGTTCGGACCGTAAGCCCTCAGCGATCCCGGCCCCAGCTCGGAAAACGCGCGCTGGGTGTGACGCCGGACCCCGGCCCCCCAGGACCAATACCCCTTGCAGTTACTGGGCAAGGCCGCTGCCGACCCCCGGAGAAAGGCACCCGTTAAGGGGTGGTTAAGACCCCCGAAGGTGGTGTGACGTGACCCGTAGCAAGTCCCCGGACGTGCGGACCGGTAACGCGTCCTACGCCGACGAGCCGGTTGCCCCGGTCGTGTACGAGGGTCGCGCCCCACGGGTGCCTGTTCACCTCAAGGCCACGGGCCGTGACGTGTGGCGGAACGTGTGGGCTGCCGGTTCGGGTGCCTACTCCCCCGACACCGACCGGAACATCATCCTGAGGTACGCGGAGCTTCACGACCGGCGAGCCGAGTTGCTCGACCGCGTTGAAGCCGACGGCTACCTGTCTGAGGGCTACTCCGGGCAGCCGGTTGCGCACCCGCTCTTGCGCTATGTCGAGAGCACCGAAAAGGAACTCCGCAGCATCGAGACCGTCATTGGCTTCACGCCCGAAGCGCGCATGCGCCTAGGGATCGTCGCCGCTGAGGCTCGGAAGGTTGCTGCCGGTCCCGAAGATTTCTAGTGCCCCCAGGTTTCCCCAGGGGCACTAGAGGGCTACTGCGCTGCGCGACTGTTGACCATGGTGGCGAACGTCCGCGCCTTGCCTTCCTTGCCCGCTCCGACTTCGCGGAGCATGGCGGACCCGTCGGCGCCTTCAATTGTGATGAAGAGTTTCGTCGAATCCTTCTTCAAGGCAAGCGCGAAGATGCCGGTAAGTGCGACGCGCGTTGCCGTGATGCGTCTCGCCGTTTCCCCCCTGTCAACGGTCACGGTCGCTCCCTGTACGGGCACGTCATCTTGACCCATGAACCGGAACGTAGCTCCGTCGTTGACGACTCGGATTCCGAGAAGCCCCGCCGCAACGGATAAGTCGCGTGCGCGCTTCGCGGCTTCCTTCTCTTCCTGCGTCTTCTTTCCACCAAACATTTGGTGATCCCTCCCCTTTATCGGGCGGGATTTTAGCACGCACCATTTGGGGGTGACCGGTGAGCAAAATCGACCCGGTCATTGCCCGGCACATTCCGGCGAACGCGCCCTTTCCTTCTGAGGGCTACCGCGTCGCGAAATGGATCGAAGAGTTCTGCTACTTGACCGGCTCGTTCGCCGGGCAGCGATTCAAGCTCTTGCCGTGGCAGCGGGATCTACTCGTTGACGCGTACCGGCTCGAACAGGATGCGTTCGGCCGGTGGAAGCGCAAACACCGAATGGTGGTTGTGTGCATCGCGCGCAAGAACGGCAAGAGCACGATTGCCGCTGCGGTCATGCTGTACCACCTGATCGCCGACAGGGCTGACGCTCAGCGACAGGTGATCGCTGCGGCCAATGACCGCAATCAAGCGCGCATGGTGTTCGACGCTGCGAAACAGATGGTCAAGGCTTCTCCGAAGCTGTCGGCCGTGTGCGACGTGCAGCGTGACGTGATCCGTTACAAGGACTGCACGTACCGCGTCGTGTCTGCGGACGCCGGACGGCAACAGGGACTCAACCCGTCGGCCGTGTCGCTCGACGAATACGCGTTCAGCAAGAACGCCGACCTGTTCGACGCGCTCACCCTGGGTTCTGCCGCGCGCAACCAACCCATGACGCTCGTCGTGTCGACGGCCGGACCGGACCCCGACGGGCCCTTTGCCGCGCTGTGCGAGACGGGCGAGCGAGTCAACTCCGGTGAGCTGAACGACCCGACGTTGTTCTACCGGTCATGGGGTCCGCGTCTCGGTGACACGGTCGACCACACCGACCCGGAAGTCTGGAAGCGCTGCAATCCGTCGTACGAGATCCTGAACGAAGAAGACTTCCGCGCTGCCTGTCAGCGTTCGACGGAAGCTAGCTTCCGGATCTACCGGTTGTCTCAGTTCGTGCGCGGAGCCTCTACGTGGCTGCCTCACGGCCTTTGGGACTCCCTTGCGAGGGAAGACGCCCTTGAGCCCCGGGAAGCCGTCGTACTGGGCTTCGACGGCTCTTGGAAGGGCGACAGTACGGCGCTCGTCGCGTGCCGCGTGAGCGACCTTCGCGTGTTCGTGCTCGGCCACTGGGAAGCTCCGCAGGATGACGCGCATTGGCGCGTGCCCATGGCCGACGTCCGCGAAGCCCTTCACGAAGCTCTCGCTACGTACAAGGTCGTCAATCTCGTCGCTGACCCGTACCGGTGGGAAGAGACGCTAGACAACCTTGAGGCTGAGGGTTACCCGGTCGAAGCGTTCCCGACCAACTCTCTTAAGCGCATGGTCCCGGCGACTCAGGCCGTGTACGACGCGGCTCGCGATGGCCGCATGTCCCATGACGGCAATCCGGCTCTTGCCCGGCACATCGGTAACGCGGTGCTCCGTGAGGACAAGAACGGCGCGCGCATCACGAAGGAACACGCTTCCTCCCGCCGGAAGATCGACCTTGCCATAGCCATGATTCTCGCCGTTCACGGTGCGGTCATGTGGCGTGAGGACAACGGCGCATGGACTGAGACGGCAATTCTCGCGACCTGGGAGGACAACGACGGCACGCACGTGATCGGCGGTGAAGCCGGGATGTTCGACGACTAGACAGCTCACTCAATTTGAGTGGGCTAGAAGGGGGCCCCGGTGGGTTTCTGGTCTGACCTACTCCGCCGGGGCACGAGCCCCGCCCTTGCGTCCGCCAATGAAGCGCGGGCATGGGAGCCGTACGACCCGACGCTGTACGGCAACACCGCCGCTTCGGGCGAGCGCGTGACGAGCACTCAGGCACTACAGGTGTCGGCCGTGTTCGGGTGTGTCCGGCTTCTGAGCGAGACGATTGCCACGCTGCCTATCTCGACGTACTCACGTCGTGGTGGCGCACGCCGGGAGGTCGTCTCTCCTGAGTGGCTTGAGTATCCGAACGCCGAACCCGGGGGCATGGGTCGGATCGACGTTCTGTCTCAGACGGTCCTGTCCCTCTTGCTTGAGGGCAACGCGTATCTCGCTGTCCGGTGGAACGGTCCGAACATCGTCGGTCTCGACGTGCTCGACCCGTCTCGGATCGTGCCGCACATGGTGACGATCGACGGGGTTCGCCGGAAGGTCTTCGAAGCGTTCGATATCGACGACGACGGCAATGAAGTCTTGCTTGGGTGGTTCACGCCCCGGGACGTGCTTCATATTCCCGGGATGATGCTGCCCGGCGACTTCTCCGGGGTGTCTCCGGTGGCGTACGCGCGTGAGTCCATCGGGCTCGCTCTTGCCGCTCAGAAGTACGGGGCGCACTTCTTCCGCAATGGGGCTATGCCGTCGGCAGTCGTTGAGGTTCCCGGGTCCATGTCGGAAGACGGGCTCAGGCGTGCGCGGGACGCGTGGCGCGTCGCCAACTCCGGTGTCGAGAACTCAGGCAGGGTCGCCCTTCTCACGGAAGGTGCGAAGTTCTCGAAGGTGGCCATGAGCCCCGACGAAGCACAGTTCTTGGAGACCCGGCAATTTCAGGTTCCCGAGATTGCGCGGATTTTCGGTGTGCCGCCTCACC
This sequence comes from Streptomyces sp. NPDC043878, assembly GCF_056435735.1. NCBI lineage: Bacteria > Bacillati > Actinomycetota > Actinomycetes > Kitasatosporales > Streptomycetaceae > Streptomyces > Streptomyces sp. NPDC043878. The sequence goes on along the minus strand of NZ_JBWKDW010000006.1, from coordinate 165,940 downwards.
TGATATCCGACGCGACGAACTCGACTTCGTGGGGCTCCGGTCTTGCCGAACAGAACATTGCGTTTTCCATGTTCTCTCTGCGCCCGTGGCTTGAGCGGATTGAGGCGGGCTTCACCCGGCTTCTGTTTGCGGAGACGGCCGACCGCATGAAGTTCGTCAAGTTCAACCTTGACGAGATCAAGCGCGGTGCTCCCAAAGAGCGTATGGAGCTGTACTCACTCGGCTTGCAGAACGGCATTTACAGCATTGACGAAGTGCGCCATGCCGAAGACATGGCTCCGCTGCCCGACGGTCTCGGCTCGACCTACCGCGTGCCGCTCAACCTGGGGGCTGTCGACGACGAGCCGGAGCCTGAGCCGAAGCCGGAACCCGCACCCCCGACCGACGAGCCGGTGAATCCACCGGTCGAGAACGAGCCGGACGACGAAGGGGGCACGGATGCCTGATCTTGAGCTTCGGTTCGCGGTGAGCCCGCCGGAAGAGCGGTCGGCCGACAACGGTCTGATCGTGATGCGTGGGTACGCCTACCGGTTCAACGACCTGTCTCACGACCTGGGGGGCTTCCGGGAGCGGATCATTCCCGGGGCCGGTGCTCCGTCGCTGCGGCAGAACGACGTGCTTGCCACGTTCAACCACAACGCGAACGCGTTGCTCGGCCGGACGGGTGCGGAGACGCTCCGTGTCGGCGAAGACCGTGAGGGCGGTTGGTACGAAGTCGACTTGCCCGACACCACGACCGGCCGTGACGTTGCCGTACTCCTCAAGCGCCGTGACCTTCGCGGTAGCTCGTTCACGTTCGGTGTGCTCGACGGCGGGCAGCGACGTGCCGACGAAGACGACCCCGAGACAGGGCTTCCAGTCCGGGAGATCACGGCAATGAACGTCGTCGAGCTGGGGCCGGTCGTGAATCCCGCCTACCCCACAACTCAGGCTTCGCTTCGTTCGATCGAACGGGCTTTGTCTATCGGGGAGTTCGCGCCCCCGGCTGAAGTGCGCGATTCCCAGCCTGCGGATTTCATCCCGGCTTCTCACCATGCCGCGCGTGCTTTGTTCCGCGCGCTTTCTAAGTAAGGAGCGTCATGGACGCAACGACCCTGAGCGCCAACTTCGAAGCGCGCGAGAAGGCTACGCACGAGCTTCGCACGCTGACCGACGAGTACGCGGGCAAGGACATGCCCGCTGAGGCTCGCGAGAAGGAGACGAACCTTCTCACTTCGATCGCAGACTTCGACGGCCGGATCAAGCGCGGTGTCGAGTTCCTCAAGGCCAACGACGGTGTCTCTGCTCTCATGCAGGGGCTCAAGGGGACCGGAGAGAAGCGCGACACTGACAAGCTCGCTGAGGCTGCGGCACAGCTCCGCTCTCTGGGCGGTGAGTCCGGCATGGGCAAGCGGCTGGAGTTCGCCCCGGAGCGGATCGAGCGCCGGACCGTCGACCGGCCGACGAACCCGAACCTCCTCGCCCGGACTCTGTTCGGTCAGCTTCTCGCTCAGGCTGTCGAGCGCTCGACCGTCATGCGCAACGGTGCGACGGTGCTGACGACGTCCGGGGGCGAGCCGATCGACTTCACGGTTGTCGTCGGCCGTGCGTCCGCGTCCATCGTGGGCGAGAACGGCGCGATTCCCGAGAGCGAGCCGACCACCGTTCAGCGTCCGGTGGGTGCCTACAAGTACGCGTACGCGTCCATCGTCTCTTCGGAGTTCATCGACGACCAGGCACTTGACCTTGTCGGCTTCCTGGTCGGCGACGCGGGACCGGCCATCGGTGACGGCATGGGCCGTCACTTCCTCACCGGTACTGGCACGGGGCAGCCGAAGGGCGTCATCCCGGCTTCCCAGGGTGCGACCGCGACGTACAAGGCCAACGCGAGCGACGCGACCGTGTCTGACGCACTGATCGATCTCTTCTACGAGCTTCCTTCTTCGTACCGGCAGAACGCGGCCTTCGTGGTCGCGGATCTCACGGCCGCGAAGATGCGCAAGCTCAAGGCCACGGACGGCACGTACCTGTGGCAGTCGGCCATGACCGCCGGTGCCCCGGACACCTTCAACGGCAAGGTCGTCGCGACCGACGACGGCATGCCTGCGAACAAGGTTCTCTTCGGCGACCTGAGCAAGTACCGAATCCGTCTCGCCGGTCCGCTCCGCGTCGAGCGGTCGGCCGACTACAAGTTCATGAACGATCAGATCGTGTACCGCTTCATTCAGCGCGCTGACGGTCTGCTCGTCGACGAGCGCGCGACCCGCGTTCTGACCGTCACTCCGGCCGCGTAAGTCCGGCAGGCACGGGGGCTCAGTCCACTCAAATTGAGTGGTCTGGGTCCCCTGCCCCGGGAAGGGGGTTGCATGCCTTACGCGACGATTGAGGAAGTCCGCGCGCTCGACGGGCTCGACGACTCCGCGCTTTTCTCTGACGGCACGCTCAGCGAGGCAATCGACTTCTCGGTTGAGACAGTCGAAACGTACTGCGGTCAGAAGTGGGACACGACGGAGAGCCCGACGCCGGAAACGATCCGGTGGTGTGTGCGCACGCTCGCGCGGCAATACGTGCTCGACCAGGTGTCCCGGATTCCGGATAGGGCCCTACAGCTTCAGTCCGAATTCGGGTCGATTCAGCTTGCGCAAGCCGGTGGTAACTGGCGTCCGACTTCGCTGCCGGAAGTGAACGCGAAGCTGAATCTGTACCGGGTCCGACTCCCGTTCATTTTCCTGTGAGGGGTCCGGGGTGGCGCTGATATTCGACACGAAGGTTGCCCTGTTCGACCGGCTCAAGGGGACAGTTCCCGCCGGAACGCAATGCACCTTCGCGGAACAGGGCGACAGCAACCGTCGTCGGCAAGTCTTCCTTGGCTCGACGACCGACGACGACATGCAGTCGGCAGCGTTTCGGGACGGCCCGACGAAGCCGACGAACGTGACCGGCTACGTAGAGGTACACGCGATCAATATCACTCCCGGCGACCCGGTTGCCGCTGAGCGTGGCGTGTACGAGCTTCGCGACGCGATCACTGACGCGTGTTCCCAGGTCGACAGAACGACCGTGAAGGGGCTCGTCGACCTACGCCCAGAGTCGGCCACGGTCGACACGGCGGAGACGACTGACGGGGCGTACAGCGCTCTCACAATCCGCGTCCGCGTCCGTGGGCGCGTCATGCAGTAGAAGGGGGCGCGCGCATGGCGCTTGACGCAAGCATTGGCATTGGCCGCGAAGACGCGTACGGAACTCTCTCGCCGGTGGTCGAGGGGTACGAGGGGAAAGCCGACTCTTGGAAGACTTCGCGGGAGTTCATCGAGTCCGTCGGCTTCCGTGCGGGCATGCAGACGGCACGCGCCGACCGCCGGAACATAATCAACATGGGCGGCGAAGGTGAGCTTGAGGTTGACCTACTCGACGCCGGAGCTTCCTCGCTCTTCCTCGCCGCGTTCGACAAGGTCACTGTCTCGACGGCGAACGGGATCAAAACGACCGTTGCGGAGACGAGCACCGACAGCGCGTCGCCTTCCTTCTCGGCTCAGATGGTCCGGCCGACGGTCGACGGAACGAAGGTCGGTTACCGGCACGTCGGCTGTGTCGCCACCGAGTGGGAGCTGACGGCCGAAGTCGAGAACGCCGTTGCGCTCACGGTCACGTTCGACTTCCAGGACGTGACGCATACGCAGGTTGCGGCTCAGATCATCGCGCCGACGTACCCGGCGGAGTCGTACCCGTACGACTGGACGCGTACCGCGATCACCCTGACTCGCGCCGGTGCTTCCGTTCCGATGGACGTGAGCAAGTTCAGCGTCTCGGCCGACCGGGGCATGAAGACCGACCGGCGTTTTCTCCGCGCGAATCAGTTGAAGAAGAAGCCGACGCGTAACGCGATGCCGTCGTACGAAGGTGAGCTTGAGGGTGAGTTCTCGGCTGACTCCCTGGGGCTGTACGAAGCCTTCATTGCCGGTGAGGTGTGCGGGCTCGTGCTCGACCTTGACGGGGTGCTTCCGGGTTCGGCACTGAAGATCGAGTGCCCGGCGATTCAGTTCACGGGCGAGTCGCCTGAGTCCGCCGTTGACGAAGTCACCGTTCACACCCTTCCGTTCCGTGTGCTCGACCCGGGCACGGGCGTTGCCGCGATCAAGGCCACGTACACGGAGCCGGAGCCCGACGCGGCACCGTAAGGGGGCGGCTCATGGCATCGAACAATTCGGCGTACACGGTCCGCGTCGAAGGGCTCCGTGAGCTACAGCGGAACGTTCGGCAGCTCCGGGACCGGGAGCTAGGAAAGAAGATCCGTGAGGCCAACAAGGCAGCGGGAAACGTTCTCTTGCCGCAGGCCGTACACGAGAGCCCGGACGGAAAGCGCGACGCGAAGTCGAGCAAGAAATACCGTCCGGGCAAGCTCGACAAAAGCGTCAAGGTCGTTGCTTCTCAGAAGAACGTCGTGATCAAAGCGGGCTCCGCGTCCCGTGTTCCTTACGCGGCTGCAATTCATTTCGGTTACCGGAAGCGCAACATTCACCCGAACCGATTCCTTTACCGCGCCATGGCTCGCAAGAGCCCCCAGGTTGCGGCTACTTACGAACGGCTTGTTGCCGGTGTCGTGCGCGATTACTTGGAGAGTGAATAGATGCCCGCGAAGAAGACCGCTGCCGTTGCTCCCGACGTTCTGTCCCTGAACATCGACAGCCTGACTCTCGACGAAATCGAGATCATCGAAGACCTGATTGACGCTCCGCTCGATTCCCTGAGCAAGCCAGGTCAGAAGAAGGCCCGACTCCTCAAGGCCATGGCCTACGTGATCAAGCGTCGGGACAACCCTGACTTCACCCTTGAGGACGCGGGCAAGCTCCGGATCGAGTTGAAGGGCGGCAAGGCAAACCCTCCCGTAGCCAACGCGTCGTAACGGCTGCCCGGCTCGTCGGCCACTTCCGGGGGCTGTCGTGGGGTGACGTGAAGTCTCTTGAGCTGAGGGACTTCAACGCGTTGGTCGATCAGATGGTTGCCGACTTGGAAGCGGAGAAGGCGGCGACGAAACGCGCTCAGCGCGGGGGCCGCGCCGGTCGTCCGGCCACGGGGAACGGGGAGCGTCGTACTCCCGTCATGACGTAACGCTCAGTAAATGATCATGCTTATGCCGGCACGGGGTGAACTCGTACAGAAACGGACATAGGCGGCCCCGCGGTCGCCACTGAGCGTAACAACTGCATAGGGGGTGCATCGTGGCCGACCCGATTCGGATCACGCTTCTCGGGGACGCTGACCAACTCGCGGACACCCTTGCCGACGCGGGCGACGACATAGCCGCGTTCGGTGACCAGGCGAAGACGCTTGCTCTCGCGGCCGGTGGTGCAATCGCTGTCGGCATCGGTGCGGGGCTCATGGAAGCACTGAGCCAGGAAGCCGACACAGACCTTCTCGCGGCACAGTTGGGTGCGTCCCCGGCGGAAGCTCAGAAGCTGGGCAAGGCTGCCGGTGAGGTCTACGCGGACGGTTACGGCGAGTCCGTCGCCGACGCGAACGAAGCGCTCAAGAACCTTTGGCAACAGGGGCTTGTTCCGGCCGGTGCCACTGCCGACGAAATGGCGAACATTTCGAAACAGGCAATGGACGTGTCCACGGTCCTGGGTGACGAAGTCGGCCCAACCGCTAATGCCGTCGGTCAGATGTTGAAAACCGGCATGGCGAAGAATGCCACTGAGGCATTCGACATTCTCGTTGCCGGTACTCAGAACGGCGCGAATAAAGCCGAAGACCTGTTGGACACGTTCAACGAGTACGGCACTTCATTTCGAACCCTGGGGCTCGACGGCAAGACCGCAATGGGCCTGATTTCTCAGGGCTTGCAGGGTGGCGCGCGTGATGCCGATCAGGTCGCCGACGCACTCAAGGAATTCAGTCTGGTCGCCGGGCAGGGTGGTACCGCGATCAATCAGGCCTTCGCTTCGATTGGCCTGAACGGCAGTCAGGTCACGAAGGACGTGAACGCCGGGGGCAAGGCCGCTTCGGATGCTCTCGGGTCGGTGCTCGCGAAGCTCCGCGAGATGCCTGCCGGAGCCGCGAAGGCGAACGCGGTCAAGACGCTCTTCGGTGGTCCGGGTGAAGACCTGGGGGCCGCGCTCTTCTCGCTGAACGTGGACAAGGCCACGGATGCTCTCGGCAAGGTCGACGGTGCCGCCAAGAAGGCAGGCGACACCATGCACGACAACGCGGCGAACAAGGTCAAGGTCTTCACTCGCTCGCTGCAACAGGGTGTCGTCGACTTCCTCGGAACGGCCGTCGTTCCTGCGGTCGAAGCCCTTGCCGACAAGCTCTCGGGTGTCGGCGACGCGATCACAGTGACCGCCGGTTTCATTGCTCAGCACAGCACGACGTTCGGGATCATCGCGGGCGTGATCACGGCCCTGATCCTCCCGGCCTTGATCGCATGGGGTGTGCAGCAAGTCATTACCGGCGCTCAGGTGGTTACCGGGTGGGTCACTACGGCAGCCGCTTCGGTCACGTCGGCAGCGACTCAGGTTGCCGCGTCGTGGTCGACCGTCGGGGGTTGGATCGCTGCCGCTGCCCGTGCCGTCGTCTCCGCTGCCGTGATCGTGGGTTCATGGGTCCTCATGGGTGCTCAGGCACTCATTCAGGCGGGTGTCATGGCCGCTGCCTGGCTTGTCGCTATCTGGCCGATCGCCCTTGTGATTGCCGCTGTCGTGGCTCTCGCGCTGGTCATCTGGCAGAACTGGGACACGGTTAAGAAGTACACGCTCGAAGCCTTTCAATGGGTTTGGGATTGGGTCAAGAAAATCTTCGGATGGCTCAAGGATCTCTTCCTGAACTTCACGGGTCCGGGACTCCTGATCAAGCATTGGGACACGATCGTCACGGCCACGACGAACGCTTTCAAGTGGGTTCGGGATAAGGCGAAGGCGGGAATCGACGCGGTTGTTGGGTTCGTGACGGGGCTCCCCTCACGGCTCCGATCTGCCCTGTCGTCGCTCGTGAACGCGGGCAAGTCGATCGGCGGAAGCGTGATCGACGGAATCAAGAACGGTCTCGGCAAGCTGGGGGGCTTCGCTTCCTCGCTCGCGTCGACCGTGACCCGTGCCGCGAAGGGTGCAATCAATGGCGTGATCGACCTTCTCAACTGGGCAATTCCCGACAGGTTGGGTTGGGGCAAGCTATCGATCTCCCTGCCATCGAATCCGATTCCGAAGATTCGCGCCATGGGCGGTCCGGCCCGTGGTCTCACTCGCGTCGGTGAGCGTGGGCCGGAGTGGGTGAACCTCCCGGACGGCTCGACCGTCATTCCCAATCACGCGGGCACGTCGGGAACTGGGGTCGTCGTCAACGTGCAGACGAACGCCGACCCGTTCACGATCGGGCGCGAGGTGGCGTGGGCCCTTCGTACGTCACCCGCATAACTCAGCCCCCTCAATTTGAGTGGGCTGGACGCTCAGGGAGGGGCCGGTATGGCGGAGTTGGAAGACTGGACGTGTTCGTACAACGGGCTCGTCATGGGGGAACCCGACTCCGCCATATCAATCGTTCAGGTCGACGGGCTGTTGTCGCTGCCGGAAGTCCGCTCTTCGGATCTCACCCTTGTGCAGCGTCACGGCCTGTTTGCCGGGGACGACTACATGAACGGCCGCACCGTGACTCTCACGCTTGAGGTTTACGGTTCCACGCGGTCAGAGTTCACTGAGGCTCTCAATGCGGTACAGGCTGCCTTTATCCCCGGGAACCCGGAAGCGGCTTTCACGTTCCGGTTCCCCGGGGTTGCGGCCGACCAAACGGCGTACCTCATGGCACGGCCTAGGAAGCGGTCGGCTCCGCTCGACCTGAACTTTGCCTACGGCGTGTGCAACGTCGTGGTCGAGCTGTACGCGACGAGCCCGTACATGTACGGCGACGCTGCCCGTGAGGCTGTCGTGAGGTACCTCAAGCGCGATCAGGTGCCGTCGGGCATGGTCGTGCCGACGACCGTTCCGTTCACGGTCACGGATGCCGGGACTCCCCCGGCGGACCCGGTCACATGGGTCACTGAGTGGGGCTCCATTCCGGCACGTCCGACCGTCGCCGTGACCGGCGGAGCTAGCCCGGTTCTCTGGGACGACACGACGGGGCAGCGCTTCGCGGTCGACTTCAACGGCAACTTCGTGGTCGACAGCGCCAACGAGATCGTCACCGCATGGAACGGCAACGACATTACGGGGCTCGTCCATGACGGCTCCGTGTGGCCGGAGTACGGACCCGGCACGCACCGACTGAGGCTCACGAGCCGAGACGAGTACACGGCAGCGCGGGCAGTGCTGTCCTGGGTAGATAGGTGGGTCTGAGATATGGCGGGCTTCGTTTGGTTTCAGGACGGTGTGTCGTACGGGGGAAGCGACCTTGCCAACTTCAACAGCCTGAACATGCCCCGAATGGGCTTCACTCATTTGTTCGCGGGAGCGTCTGAGTTCCTGATGAGCAGTGACCAGACGGCTCGTACGGTGACGGTCGGTTCCGGCAACGCGCTCGTCGGTCTCGCGTCCGGCAGCGCCGTTTGGGCATGGTCCCCGGGCGCGACCGTGGCCGTGCCGACGGCAAGCAACGACAACCCCCGGCGTGACCTGATCGTTGCCCGTGTCACCACGTCGGCAGTCGACGGCACGAACGGTGTCGCGGTCGAGATCATCGCGGGCACTCCGGCGGCGACCCCGGTTGCTCCGGCACGCCCCAGCAACGCCGTTGCCCTGGGATGGGTGGACGTTCCGAAGGCGACGACTACCTTCACGCTGGCTGTCACGCGCTACACGGGCCAGTACCGCGATCAGGGCATCATGTCGGCCCCGGGCACGGTGGGGATCGATTGGGCCGGACAGCTTCCGTCGGCGTCGGCCGTCCGTGTCGGCGCGACAGTGGTCGACCTGGGAACAAATCAGCGTTGGATGCGTACTGCGGGCTCGACGTGGTTCACGTCGGACCCGGGTCCGTGGCGAGCCGTGACCTTGCAGAACTACCAGACTTCGGACGCGACCAACGTGACCGTTTCCGGCACGCTGTACGTCCGCGAGTCGTCGACCATGTGGGAACTGTCCGGCCGCGTCGATTTCTCTCCGGCGAAGGCTCCGGGACAGCTCGTCGTCATCGGCACGACCCCGACGACCATCACTCGCCCGTCGGTGACAACCTACGCATCGAGCGCTCAGACCTTCTTCTCAGCGACCGGCGCAGACGCGCGCATTGCCCTCATGTCCACGGGTGCGCTCGAAATGGCGGCAGTCGGCGCGCTATCGGCCCTGTACTGCAATGTCCAGATGAGCAAGGGCCCCTTCAATACAGCGTCTTAGACCACTCAATTTGAGGGGACTGGGAGGCAAGCCACTCGCTAGAAAAAGAGGGGGTGACATGCCGAACGCTCGATATGAAGTCGCTCAGATAGTGGCCGAATCCGGCGAGGTGCTCAACGTCTTGCCGGTGACGGGAATCAGTTACGGCGAGACATTGAACGGGGCGGGTACGGCGACGGTCGGTATCCCGTTGAAGGCTGCCGACCCGGACACGCTCAGCCCCGGCGCAAGCGCACTTGCGGTACTGCGGAACGGGTTGCCCGAATGGGGCGGGATGCTGTGGACGGTCGACGCGGACCTTGACGCCGGGACGCTGACACTGAATGCGTCCGGGTGGCACTCGTACTACTCGGCGTGCTACCTGGGCGGCTTCTTCCGGCTGTCCGACGGGGGTGACGGTCGGCTTCTCGGCAGATGGCTGGGTTACGCGGGGAAGAAGGATCAGGCCCTTCTGTTGCGCGACTGGCTTGAGCGCGCGAACGACGACGGGGGCATTGGCACCGACACGTCACGGCTCAACACGACCGGCCGTATCCGCTCGCGCACGTGGGGCTTCTCCGAATTCAAGAACACGGCTGAGGCAATCAACGAGCTTGCCGACGAAGACGGGGGTTTCGACTTCCGCTATGAGACCTACTGGCGCGACGCGTCCCACATCGGAAACCGGTTCATCATGGCTCCCCGGTTGTCGTCCGCCTTTCCGGCGCTGACGCACCGTGTCTCGTGCAACGTCACCCGGGTCACGTACGACGGCAGCAGACTCGCAAGTAAGTCGTTCGCCTTCGGTGCCGACATGGGCACGGGCGTGAAGCCGTACGCCTGGAAGTCGAATGTGCTCGGCACGCCGACGCTCGTTCAGGTCGCGACCTACGCCGACTTGAAAGCGACAGGGGATCTCATCCCGAAGGCCAACGCGATTGCCGCTGTCGGCCGGTCGCCTATCGCCATTCCCACGCTGACCCTGTACCCGGGTGTTTTCGATCCGTCGGTGTTTCTGCCCGGCTCGTACGGCAGCGTCCAAATCGACTCGGGCTATGTGCGCTTGCTCGACGACTTCGTGTTGACGGAACGCCGCGTGGACGTAGACGCGAACGGAACCGAGACCGTCGCCCTTTCCCTTGCCAGTAAGGACGTGTTCGAAAATGGCGATTCAAGCTAACGCACTCCCCCCGTCGCTCATTGCGGAGCTGACCGAAGTGAAGCGTCGGCTCAATGCCCTTGAGCGGAAGCCGAAACTCGGCAGCGTGAACGAGCGGCTTCCGTTCGGAAACTTCCAGAGTCCTTCGCTTGAGGGCACCGAGGGGGCCGAATACACACACGCTCTCGGCGCGATCAATTCGACCGGGCTGAATCAGCCGGTGCTTCTCGTCTCCGTTCCGTTCAGCATTCCGTGGGGTGCGAGTGCGGCTCTCGACGTATCCGTGACGCTGTGGATTCGCGACATGGTCACGAACGGCAAGACGGCGGAACTCACGATCACGAAGGCCAACGACAACAACGGCCTCACACGGTCGATCACTTACGCGTGGCGGCACCCTCAGCCGATCGGCTTCGACGACGGACAGAACTGGAAGGGCTTCGCGATCGAGTATCACGTGAACAAGCGCGTGACCTACAACGGCGAGTCACTCACGGTCGGGATGGGGAGCCCGACGTTCATCGTCGGTGTGCCGGACGGTACGTACCTTGAGGAAGCCGACGACGGCAACCCGCGTATTGCCGGTGTGCTCACGCCGACGGACGGGGGGCCGGTGGAATGGGGCTGAGCGACCTTGCCGGGGGTGCCGAGATCGTCGGCGGAGCCGCGCTCTTTCTCATGCTCGTCTTCCGGCAGATCAAGACCGGCGCTAAGGCCGCGTGGCGCGAGGAAGCCGAAGCACAGACAGCGAAGGCCGCACGGCTTGCCGACGACGTTTCCCGGCTCATTGATGAAGTCCGGCTCTTGCGTGAAGAGAACAGTGCACTCCGTGAGGAAGTGAGGGAACTCCGCGCTGAGAACCGGGACCTTCGCGAACACATTGACCTGATGCTCGGCAATTAGGGGGCCCAATGAGCACGCCGACGGAGAGTTACCCGCTGCCGTCGAGCATTCGCACGGTGAAGGTGAAGGGGCAGTACCGGGGGCCGGACGGACGCGGCTTGCAGGGAACCGTGACCTTCACGGGTCCGGGGCTTCTCACCTTCCCGGAAGCGGATCTCTTCGTTGCCGGACCGGTGGTCGCGCGGCTCGACGAGTACGGCGCCTTCGAAGTCGTCCTTCCGGCGACGGACAACCCCGACATGAACCCGTCGGACTGGTCGTACACGGTGAAGGAGAATCTGACCGGCGTGACCGGCGCGCGGACGTACGCGCTTCTCCTTCCGGCCGACACTCCCGGCGGAGAGATCGACCTTGCTGACGTTGCTCCGGCCGACCCGACTACGCCGACGTACGTTCCCGTTCCCGGACCCCAGGGCGAGAAGGGCGACACCGGAGCGAAGGGCGACACGGGCGCGGCAGGCGCGAAGGGCGACACGGGCGCAACGGGGGCAACAGGTGCCGCCGGGGTTCCGGGCGTGGTGCAGTCGGTCAACGGTCAGTCGGCTGCCGCTGTCACGCTGACAGCCGCGAACGTGGGGGCTGTCCCCGCTGGCGACAAGGGCGTTGCGAGCGGCGTTGCGTCTCTGGGGTCCGACGGCAAGGTTCCGTCGGCACAGCTCCCGGCGACGAGCAACGCGGTTACGAGCGTCAACGCGAAGACCGGCGCGGTAGTACTCACGGCTGCCGACGTAAGCGCGCTCGCAGCGAGTGTGAGAGGTGCAGCGAACGGCGTTGCGTCGCTGGACGCTTCGTCGCTCGTTCCGGTCGCCCAACTCCCTTCGCTGTCATCGACCTACGTTGCCGTCTCAACGCGCGGAGCCGCGAGCGGAGTTGCCACGCTCGACAGCACAACCCGGCTTCCGATCGCTCAGGTTCCGACGGTGCTGCCTAAGAACTCTTGGACTCCGCAGGCTCTCGGCTTTCAGGCGTGGTCGTTTGATCCGGGCGGGGTCGCCAACCCGGCGGCGAAGTACCTGACTCCGCAGCGTCTCTATCTGACCGGCTTCAATATCACTGAGTCCACAACGGTCAGCTCCGTCGTCATGTTCGCGCGCGGCTATGGCGGCGTGACGACCAACCGGTACATGGCCGGTATCTACCGGGAAGACGGAACCCGGGTCGTCGTGTCAAGCAATGTCGCCCTCACCATGGCCGGACAGGAGACCGGCGCACTGACCGGCATGGCAACGAATCATATCGGCGCGGTACCGATCACGATCGCGTTGACCACGCTGACCCCGGGTCGCTACTGGGTTGCGTGGCTCATGACGACCGGCGGCACGGCAGATTTCGCGTTCTATCACGTGCAGAACGAAGCCCCGATTGCGACCGTCAACTTCTTCATGACGACGAGCCCGTTCGCCCGTGCGTGGTATCTCGCCACTCAGACGACGTTGCCGACGACCGTGAGCCAGACGAATACGGCCGCTCTTGCCGACCATGACATTCCGATTATGGCTCTCGCCTAGACCACTCAATTTGAGTGGTCTGAGTAGGCAGGCAAGCGACTCGCTAGACACCGAATAGAACGAGCCCCGTCCGGCATATCGGGCGGGGCTTTCCCATGCCCAAAAAGGGGAGTGCATGACTGAGATCGTGGACAAGGTCGCATCGATAGCCACGGCGGAAGTCGGGTATCACGAGGGGTATTCCAACGGCCACTGGAACAACAAGACGAAGTACGCTCCGGCCGTGCCGGGGCTTGAGTGGGCCGACTGGCAAGCGTGGTGCGCGACGTTCGTTTCTTGGGTCGCGCTCAAGGCCGGTGTCACGGAACTGTTCCCGCGTACCGCTTCATGTGCTGCGGGTGTCACATGGTTCCGGACGGCCGGTCGCTTCTCGGAGTATCCGGCGGTCGGCGCTCAGGTCTTCTTCGGCTCCGGAGGGGGCTCTCACACGGGGCTCGTCGTCGCTTTCGACGCCGACACGATCACGACCGTCGAAGGCAACACGAACGTGAACGGTTCGGCCGAAGGTGACGGGGTCTATCGCAAGACGCGGCAGCGTCGAGACGCGTACACGTACGGGTATGGCTACCCGGCTTACGTCGGGGGCTCCGTGAGCGCTGACCCGGACGCGGAGAAGTTCGGTTACAAGCACGTGTCGACCGGCAAGGCCGGAGCCGTGCCGACCGGCCCGACGACCGTGAAGACGTACGAACCCTTTCCGGGTGTCGCGTTCTTCAAGCGGGAGCCGAAGAGCCCGATCGTTACGGCCATGGGCAAGCGGCTTGTCGCGGTCGGTTGCTCCGCGTACAAGACGGGCCCCGGTCCTCAGTGGACGGACGCCGACAAGGCTTCGTATGCGAAGTGGCAGCGCAAGCGGGGCTTCACTGGCACGGACGCGGACGGCATCCCCGGTAAGGCCACGTGGGACGCGCTCAAGGTCCCGAACGTCTGAGCCGTCCGGCAGTCACTCAATCCAACGAAAGGACGGACCGCATGAAGGTCGTCGACTTCCTCAAGAAGCACCGTGTGCGCGTGGTCGCCGTAGCGGCTGCCGTCGTCGCGCTCGTCGCTCAGTACGTGGCAGACCTCCCGACCACACTCGTCATGGACGTCGTACAGGCACTGTTCGGCGCGTAACAATCTGAACAGGGTTACCGACTCGCTCGCGACCCCCGAAACACTGAAACAGCACAGCTCAAAGCCCCTCACTGGCACGTCGCCGGTGGGGGGCTTTCATGCGTTCGAGTGAAGTCAGCCCACTCAATTTGAGGGATCTGATGGACACGCACTTTCGCGTAACGCTAGTGTCGGCGACGCAACAACGACAACGACGAAGGGGCGGCCGAAGATGAGCTTCACGGTCAAGTACAACCGGACCACGAACCACATTGACGGCCTTGAGATCCGCACGACCGGCGGCGGCAACGACATGGGCGGCCACGTCTCTTACTACGCCGAGAACGCGTGCGGCTCGCTGACCCGGTACCGCTTCGCGGACGGCCCTTCGTTCGAGTCCCTTGCCGACGCGCTTGAGGCCGCTCGTACAGCCGGTGGACGCAAGCTGTGCAAGACGTGCGAGAAGGCCGCGCTCGCTGCACTTGAGGCCATGGCCGCTCAGGCTGAGGTGGAGAAGGCCGACGAGCCGGTTGAGACTGAGACGATGACGACTGATGGGGGCCGGACCATGACCGGGAAGCTCAAGCTCAAGGATGTTCGCGGAGACATTCGCGTTGGCAGCGCGACCGGTAGCAACGGAACGATCCACGCACTCAAGCCGGAGCTTGACGAAGACGGCCGGAACGTGACCTACTGCCCGACGCGCTTCAAGACCCCGGTTCGTTCCTGGGGTCCGGCCATGGATCAGAAGCCGGAACTTGAGCTGTGCGCCGCTTGCTCGAAGGTCGTGCCGACCGGCCACGTCACCGTGACCGAAGAGCCGGTTGCCGTGCCGGGGCTCGACGTCATCGTTACCCGTAAAGTGATCACGCCCGTTGAGGGCACCGACGGAGAGAAGGAAGCCATGCCCCCGAAGAAGAAGACCGCTGCCGCGAAGCCTGCCGACGTCGACGTTGACGCGCTGACGAGCGCCGTTCACGAGAAGGTCGACCAGATCAAGGCCATTGACCCGACGGAGGAAGGGGCGGCCACAAAGGCGGGAGACCTTTCCGCCGAAGCTGACGAGAAGATTCGTCAGCTCCCCAGGGGCAGGCAGGCGGCGCTACGCAAGTCCGTGAAGGAGGCACGCACAGCCATCGAGACGGCCGCCGCTGCCCCGAAGCCGAGCAATGAAGTAGCCATTCCCCGGCGTGCCGAGATCGCTGAGGACTTCAACGCCATCGAAGGTGTTCCGGCGCTCATCAAGGCCGCTGCGGCGAAGGCTCGCGAAGGTGTTGAGTTCGGTCTCAAGATGGGGTCGACGAGCGAGGCTGTCGCTCGGACGATTTTCGAGATCCGTACGAAGATCACGAACCCCGACACGGGCCTGAAAGACCTTCAGTCGGACCGGAAGACCACGAAGAACGCTTCCGGTGAGGTCTACCGGGTCGCACGTGAGGACGTGGCCGACGACGACGTGACCACGCTCGCCGCTCACGAGTCACTCGTGAAGTCGGTCGGCAACCGCATGAATGACATTCTCGTCGAGTGGGTCGCGAAGTTCGACGAGAAGGACGTCAGCGCACTCGGCATGTTCTTCCCGGACGCGGAGAAGGCCGTTCGCGAGAACCGTGCCGCTATCGCGAAGGCGGAGGAAGAAGGCACTGAGGCCCCGGCGGAGCTGACCCCCTCTCAGGCCATTCGCGCGCTGTACGACGCGGCTGGCATCCCCCTGCCGGAGAAGGGGCGCACACAGCTTGCCCGTGAAGCCGCTCAGGCGAAATCGCTCGTCGGGAAGCGCAAGGAACTTGAGACCCTCACCGAGATCACTGAGGACGAGTCGGCCGACAAGGCGGCGAAGGCGGAAGCCAAGGCGAAGGCCGACAAGCTCAAGGAAGCCGTCAAGGAACTCGAAGAAAGGTTGCCTAGCGACGTGCTCGCACAGGCCGACAAGGAGTCCCCGAAGAAGACCCGGCAAGAGCGCACCTTCGAGAAGCTGACGAAGGGCCGTGAAGTCCTCAAGGGCGCACTCACGGGTGGTTCCAAGCTGACCGACGACGAGAAGACGGATCTCGTCTCGGAGCTTGAGAAGCTGTCCGGGTGGCTCTCGACGGAGATTGCCGCTCTCAAGCCGAAGGGCTGAGTCTCAGCCCACTCAAATTGAGTGGGCTGAGTAGGCAAGCGACTCGCTAGAACAGACAGCCCCGACACTCCCCCACATGGGAAGGGTCGGGGCTTCGTCATGCTCGACCCCGCACACGTCCCTGAGCGGCCTTCTCCGGCCCTTGCAGCCCCGTCGGGTCTCCTCGTACCGGCGGGGCTTCGCCATGCCCTCACGGGGCCGTACGGCGGGGCTGAGTGTCACCGGCAATCCACTCGCTAGATCCGGACTGACAAGACCCATATCGAAGGGGGCCCTACGTGGGCACAGTCCGTACGATCTACAAGGGCGGGAGCCGGTTCTACGTCCACCCGGACCGGCGCGAGATCATCCACCCGGGCGTGACGTCCGTGATCGGGATGCTTCCGAAGCCGTTCCTACAGCGCTGGTCGGCGAACATGGCCGCTGAGTTGGCCGTTGACTCGATCGACTTCCTTGCCGACATGGCAAGCCGTGACCGGGACGGCGCGATCAAGTACGTAGCCGGTGCCGCTCACCGGTACACGAAGCACCGTGCCGACGTCGGCAGCAAGGCACACGATCTGTTCGAGCGCATGATTCGCACGGGGGCTTTCACGGCTCGCGACAGCAAGGGCGATTTCCTTGCCCACGTGCACCCGGACATGGGGCCGTACCGCGCGCACTTCGCTGAGTTCCTGGAAGCGGTCAACCCCGAACTCGTCCGCGCGGAAGACGTGGCGTGGAGCGACACGCACGGGTACGCCGGGAGCTTCGACGCGATCCTTCGCGTGTGGCTCGACGACAAGGGCAAGCCGACTCCGGACCGTTCGGGCGTGCCCGCTCTCCTCATGGTCGACTGGAAGACGAGCAAGGGCACGTATCCCGATGTTGCCTTGCAGATGGCCGCGTACGCGCGCGCTGACTTCCTGATCGACCCCGACGGCAACCCGGAGCCGACGCCGGAATTCGACGGGGCCGCTGTCCTGCACATCACGCCGGACGGGTGGGAGTTCAAGCCGGTTCGGATCGACGACGAAGTGTTTGCCGTCTTCCTGAGCCTTCGGCACATCTTCGACTGGGACCGGACCGTATCGAAGTCCGTTCTCGGCCGTGCCATCGCGAAGGCTGTCCGGCTCGTCACCGGTACGCAGCGAAGGGCGAAGTGATGCGCGCGCTCGCCGGGCAATCGACTCGCTAGCCCCGGAGTGAGACCGGGGAGGAAGCCGGAACAGTCCACGCACGGCGACATAGCCGGTAAGACGCGGTGACCCTTCCTCCCCGGTCGTTCCAATTCGCTCACAGGGGAGACGTATGGCGCTCGACATTTGGAAGACCGACCCGGACAACAAGCCCGCTCCGCGTGAGGACTACTCGGATGACACGGTCGGCCGGTTCCACTCCGGCTACATGGAGCACGACGAGAAGACCGGCAAGAGCTACCCGGCTCCGCTCGACGAGTGGCGCGTGTCGACCGGCGACATGACGGTTGCGAAGGCCGTTGCGGAACTGTTCGGGGGCTCCCCCGTCGAGAACGAGGAGAGCGCGAACGAGAACTTCATCGACGTCTACACGTCGGCGACGAAGGTTCCGGTCATCATCGAAGCCGACGGCATCGAGTCGGACATGAAGCAGTGGGTCAACGGCAAGCTCGTGCATCACTGCACCGGGACGAAGTTCCTGAGCCACCCGAGCAATGACAAGCTCGTCGGCCAGTCGTGCGGGTGCCCGGAACTGTTCGCGGAGCGGAAGCAGGCTGCCCGCGACTACATGGGGCCGAATCCTTCGATCTCTGTGACCTTCCGGCTTGCCGACGACGAGCCCCTTGGCAACTTCAAGTTCGTCACGGGTTCGTGGACGCTCGCGGCCGTTCTGCACGAAGCCGAGAACGCCCTTGAGTCGGTCGGCGAGGGTGGTCCGGTGCTCGCGTACATCGAGCTTGAGCCCGTCTCGTACGTGGCAAAGAAGGGCAAGATGAAGGGTCAGACGGTCGAGTACACGAAGCCCGTCATCAGGATCGTCAAGCCCTTCGCTGCGGCCGTTACCGACGCGGACGGCGACGAGTGAGCAAGCTCGACGCTGCGGAGTCGTACGACTGGACGTCGGCGCTTTCCGGGGCTGAGGACGGGACCGTACGGGCTCCGCTGTGGACGTTCCCGCCAGAGGCCGCGAAGGCCGTCATTCACGAGCGCCGCGTTCGGTTCGGCTTCGACGACGGCGACGACAGCAACTAGGGCGACTCAGGGCCGGACGGTTCCCAACGCGGGCACTGTCCGGCCCTTCGTTGCGTTCAGCCCCCTCAATTTGAGTGGGCTAGGAGGGGTGACCGTGGCCAACCCGAACAAGAGCAAGGGCACGAAGTGGGAGAGCGACGTTCGTGACTACCTGAATGTAGCTCTCAGGCTCGCCGTGAAGGACGCGACCGGCAAGCTCCGGCTCGTCGATATCTTCTCGCCGTTCAATGTCCGCCGTGCGGCCCAGGAAGGGGCGAAGGACGTCGGCGACGTTCACGCCGTGCCGTTCGTCCTTGAGTGCAAGGACGTGGCGCAACCGGCTGTGCCGAAGTGGCTCCGGCAGGCACGCACCGAAGCGGGACACGCGGGCTTCCCGTACGGGGTCGTCGTGCACAAGATGCGACGCGCGGGGACGCGACAGGGACGCGTTCACTTCCCGGTCGGCACGTGGACTCAGGTACGCCGGGTCCTGGGGCTGTCGACGGCCGACATGCGGAAGCGGTACGGCTTCACGCCGGTCGTGCGCGGGCTCGACACGGACCGGTGGTATCTCACGACGGACGTCGAGAACTTCGCCGACGTGCTCTTTACCGTCCGCGCAACTCGTGACGCTGAGTAAAAATTTGAGGCCTCGCCGGCGGCCGTGAACAGGGTCATAAACGGACATTGAGACTACCGCGGTAGTTACTTTCTGTGTTCACGGCCTTTGCCGGGCAATCGACGCGCTCTCGCCAGAACGACGGAGAGAGAGGAGAAGCCGACCATGGACTTCGCGCTGTTGCTTGACCGTTTTACCGACGTGCGCGAGCACGCCGACGGGGGCTATCTCGCGACGTGCCCGGCACACACGGACTCACGTCCGTCGCTGCGTATCTGGCGCGGCGAGAACGGCAAAGTTCGCTTCACGTGCCGTGCCGGGTGCGAGACGAACGACGTACGGAAATCCGCACGGCTCAACTGGGAGGACTTGTTCAACGCGACCGGCGAAGGCCGGACCGTAACGGCTGAGAAGCCCGTACTCGTCGGCACGGCTCAGACGGCCGCGCTCGCGTCGTACGTGGACGCTACGTCGGTAGCCCTGGGGACCTGGGGCGAGACATGGGCCGACGCTGCCCGCAAGTACGTCGCTCACCGCTTCGGGCTCGACGCTGACACGGCCGCTGAGTTGCTGTTGGGTGTCGACGACGGCCGTGTTCCGGGGCTTGAGTACACGGACGCTCAGGGGAAGTCGCGTAACTACCGTTCACGCCCCTTCCGTCAGTTCCCCCGGCTCACGGTCCCGCTGAACGACTTCCGGGGAATCCCCCGGGGCTTGCAGGGCCGTGACCTTACCGGCCGGTGCCCCGGACGGTGGCTGTCCCTGAGCAACCCCGACGGCATGCGTTGGGCACCGTACGGCGTTTTCAGGGGCTCCGGCGGGTACGGCGTCACTCTGGTCACGGAAGGACCCGGAGACGCTCTCACGGCCGTGTCTGTCGGCTACGACACGGTTGCCGTCCGGGGCGCGTCGCTCGTCAACAATCCTGAGCTTGTGCGGGAGCTTGCCGAAGGGCTCCGGGGCACTCAGGTGATCGTGGCCGGTGACAACGACACGGCCGGAAACGGGTTCACCGCGCGGCTTGTTGAGGGGCTGTCCGCACACGGCATTGAGGTGTACGCCCTGAGCATCCCCGAAGCCGGTTGGGATCTCACCGACTGGCGTGTGTCCGACCCGGGGTCGTTCGCCGACGTGCTTCACCGCGCCGTGAAGAACGCTCAGCCTGCCCGGTCGGCCGTCGACAGCGAGAACCACGCTGTGAGTACTGCGGTCGCCGACAGGACCGGGGCCGACTTCGTGTCCCGGGATCAGGGCATGGAAGCCGCACGCATGCTCGGGGAGCTGACGAAGCGCTACGGCGAAACGCATGCGATCAATGCCTATGCGCTCGTCGCGTGGACTGACGGCCGGATCAGGTACGCAATCGGTCTCGGATTCTTCGTATGGAACGGCCGCACCTGGGACAAGAGCGCAACGAAGGTCCGGCAGGAAGTACACAGGATGGGTGCCGCACTTGCCCTTGCCGGAGAGACGGCAGCCGCGAAGGGCTTCCTGAACACGACCGGTATCGACTCACTCATGACTGAGCTTCGCTCCGTCCCGAGCGTGCACGTCGAAGCGGACGCGTTCGACGCGAAGCCGCACCTGTTGAGCTTCCGCAACGGGGTCGTCGACCTTCGGTCCGGCAGACTCCGGAAGCACGACAAGAAGGACATGCTCACGGTCTCGCTGCCGGTCGACTACGACCCGACAGCGAAGGCTCCCCGATGGGAACAGTTCCTCAGCGAGATCTTCCCAGGCATGCCGGATCTCGTCGACTACATGCGTCGACTGACCGGCTACGGGATCACGGGTGACACATCGGAACAGTGCTTCGCGGTTCTTCACGGGAAGGGGGCGAACGGCAAGTCAGTTTTCACGGATGTTCTGACGACGGTCTTCGGGTCGATCACCACGACGACCCCGTTCGCCACGTTCGAAGACAAGGGCAGCGGCGGCATTCCGAACGACCTTGCCGCTCTCCGTGGCGCACGGCTCGTCATGGCGTCCGAAGGCGAGTCCGGCAAAGCCATGTCGGAAGCCGTCCTCAAGCGCGTCACGGGCAAGGACAAGGTCACGGCAAGGTTCCTGAGACAGGAGTTCTTCACCTTCGCGCCGACATTCCTGATCATGCTTGCCACGAATCACCGACCGAAGTTCCGGGGGCAGGATGAGGGCTTGTGGCGACGCGTGAAGCTGATTCCGTACACACGGTATTTCGCTCCGCACGAGCGTGACTACGACCTTGACCGGAAGCTACTCGCGGAGACTCCCGGGATCGTGGCGTGGGCCGTGCGTGGGGCTGTCGAGTGGTACCGGGACGGACTGAGGGACCCGGACACGATCACGTCGGCGACACGGGAGTACCGGGAGACGAGCGATGCTCTCGCCGGATTCTTCCCGGGCGTACTCATTCACGTTGAGGGCAATGTCATGCCCGGCGGAGACGCCTTCAACAGTTATCTCGACTGGTGTGAGGCGGAGAACCTTCCTCAGAAAGAGCGTTGGACGCGGCGCACATTCTTCGCGGCCATGGAAGAACGCGGGATCGCGAAGAAGAAGACAAACAAGGGTGTCGCCCTGATCGGCATTCGTCACGTGGACGAGCCGGAACAGTCGACGGACGGACCCGGGATCTTCGCTCAGTAGCTCAACAACTCGACAACCACCCGACGGGCTCAGCCCACTCAATTTGAGTGAGCTGGGCCCTTTTTCGTGAGGGGGCACATTGCAGACCTACCGTCACCGCGTTGCCGACGACGTTGTTGAGATCCGGGTTCCCCGGGACGACCGCGACCTTCGTGAGTTCATGGCGTGGGTACAGCGCGCGACGCTCCGGGGTCCGATCGCTGTGGACACGGAGACGACCGGGCTCGACATTTTCTCTACTGGCTACCGGCTCCGAACGATTCAGTTCGGAGACCGGGACACGGCGTACGTCATTCACTGGGAACGCGGGGGCCGCTTCGTCGAAGCCGCGCTCTTCGCGCTCCGCACGGTCCGCCGGGTACTGATTCACAACGCGTCGTTCGACTGGCTCGTGATCGACCGGCACGCCGGTTACCCGCTGGAAGAGCTTGCGCCGAAGACGACCGATACGAAGATCAAGCTCACGCTCGTCGACCCCCGGCAGCCCCAGGAAGGGGGCATAGGTACCGCCCTCAAGCCCGCAACGGCGTGGTACGTCGACCGCACGGCCGTCGACACTCAGGAAGACCTCACGGCGGTGTTCCGGTCCCTGGGACTGACGAAGGCGACCGGGTGGGCCTGTATCCCGCTCGATCATCCGACGTACAACCTTTACGCCGGTCTCGACGTGATCTATACGGCTCGCCTTGACCCGTTCCTCACGGACGAGCTGAGCCGGTACGGCGTGCGGGAAGCGCTCATTCAGTACGAGCACGAGATTGCCCGCATGTGCGCAATCATGCAGCGCGCCGGAATCGTGCTGGACGCTGAGTACATAGACCTTCTCCGGGTCCGGCTCCGCGAGGAAGAAGAGAAGTACGCGGCTCAGGCAGCGCGGTACGGGGTTGAGTCGGTCAACTCCGGCAAGCAAGTGTCGGAAGCACTCATTGCCATGGGTGAAGCGCTGACGGAGAAGACGGCTTCCGGCGCCCTCAAGGTCGACAAGGCCGTTCTTCTCGCACTGTCAGACCTTGACCGTGACTGGCAGCACATCGGGGCACGCACACCCAACCCACTCGCGGAAGCGGTACTCAGGGCGAAACGTGCGGGCAAGTGGTGCACGACCTACGCCGACACGTTCCTTGAGACGGTCGACGCGAACGGCCGCATTCACCCGTTCATCAATACCCTTCAAGCCCGCACCGGCCGTATGTCGATCACGCGTCCGGCTCTTCAGACGCTCCCGGCATCCGACTTCATGATTCGCCGCGCCATGCTGGCCGACGAAGGCCACGTGATGCTGTCGACGGACTTCACGGCCGTTGAGATGCGCGTTCTCGCGGGGCTCGCCGACGTGAAGCGCATGAAGGAAGCGATCCGCAACGGCGACGACCTTCACGACTTCACGGCACAGCTCGTGTACGGGCCGGAGTTCACGAAGCGGCACCGGAAGATCTGCAAAGTGATCGGTCTCGGAAAGATCTTCGGGGGCGGGCTCGACACGATCCAGAGACAGACCGGCGCGCCGACGGCGGAGGTGCGGTCAGCTCTCGCCACGTATGACCGGGTGTACCCGGAGATCAAGCGCGCGTCGGCACGGTGGCAGCGTGAGGCACGGGGCAACAACATGGTCGCGATATCGGCGACCGGCCGTCGGCTTCCGCTCGACCGGGACCGTGCGTACGCCGTGACAAATTACCGCGTCCAGTCAACGGCTCGTGACGTGCTGGGGCAAGCCATGATGAACATGGAAGCGGCCGGTCTTCTCGACGTGCTCAAGCTCCCGATCCATGACGAAGTCGTTGCGTCGGTCCCGAAGGCTGAGGCTGCCGACTATGCGCGCGAATTCGAGCGCTGCATGACCATGGATCTCTTCGGGGTCCGGATCGACGCGAAGGCGGAAATCGGGGGCCGGTCCTGGGGCTCTCTGTACGGGGCCGACTTCTAGCCCCTCAGCCCCCTCAATTTGAGTGGGCTACCGCCGCACTGTTCGGCATTCCGCACGGGAGATCACGGCAAGGTCACGGCCGTAGGTTCCCGGTCCTTCCCAGGTATGAGCGCGTGTTGCGCAATTGGCGCAGCGTGCATCCATGTCCGCTTTCACCAGTCGAATTCAGTGAACATGCAACGAAGTGCAGCCCCCAGCTAGGGCGGCACCTGGATTCGACGACGGCCTTGATCAAGCCCCGTCCGCATATCCCCGGACGGGGCTAGGTCAGTCGTTTCTCAACTTCGCCATGCCGTGGCGGAGCCATGCCCAAAACCGGGTGTGACCCCGCCATTTCGTGAGTCACGGCTCTCGGCCCCTTCCGGGCAATCGACTCGCTCCCTCCCGAGCGAGACCGACCCGGAGGGACCAAAACCTTGTCTGTCACGCTCACGATTGACACTGTCCGCGAAGCTCAGGACAGCGGCCTTACCGCTACGACGGCCGTCATCAAAGCCACTGAGAGCCGAATAACCGCCCTTGCCGACAAGGCCGCTCGTCGACTCGCTCCGGCCGGAGGCGACCGCTACCGCGACCACCGTGACGAGTTCGAACAGGTCGGCCGCGTGGCCGTATGGGAGTCGCTGAGCCGATTCAAGGGCGAGACCGTCGACAGCTTCTTTGCCTTCATGTACGCGACCGTCGAGCGGACGCTACTCGACGCCGTTCGGGACGCGCGGTACGGCAACGCCGGAGTCGACAAGGATGCGGTCAAGGTCTTCATGACCATGCTTGAGAGAGCCGACGGCGACCACGCCCTTGCCGAGAAGTTCGCGCAGTCCGTACCCCCGAAGGGACAGCGGCTCAGCGCGGACCGTGCCAACGCCGCCCGGCTCGCCTTCGAAGGCTCCCACTCGCTCGACGCTCCGCTTCCGACGGAAGACCCGACGGCTTCCGACTTCGGCACCTACGCCGACGCGCTGTCGTACGAGTTCAGCTATCGCGGTCAGTACGACGTGCCCGACGACCTGATTGAGCCCGACGACCTGAACCGTGAAGACCGGCGCGTGAAGCACGCGATCATTCACGGGATTCTCGACGTCATGGGCGACGGTCAGCGCGCCGTGATCAAGCACAGCTTCGGTATCGACGGAGCCCTGACCTTCGGGCACGGCGACAGCGGTGACGACGAAGCCCTTGCCGCCTTCCTGGGCATGGAAGTCAGGAACCTTCGTCCGGCTCGCTCCAAGGGGCTCAGGGGCTTCGCGAAGCGCTATGTGAAGGCTGTCGCACCAAACGACGAAAAGGCTGCCGACGAGCTGACCGAAGCCGCTGAGCGCAACTTGAGCGCCGGTGGCCGGAAGTGACACAGCCGCGCGGAACCGTGTGGAACCGTGCCGGACGGTACGGGCTCGCCTATTCGGTCGCCCTTGAGCTTCGGTCACGGCCATGCGATATCTGCGGCACGGAGCCGACTCCCGAGATCCCTCACGGGGTCGACCACTGCCACGACACGGGGCATGTCCGGGGCGTTCTGTGCCGCTCATGCAACTTGGCTCTCGGGCACTTCAAGGACGACCCGGAACGAGCACTCAAGGCCGCGCGATACCTCAGCAAGACGGGCACCGATTACCGGCGCGTCGACCGGCAGGCAATCGACTCGCTACCCCCGAACTGAGACCCGAACGAACAGGAGAGCGCGAGTGCCGACCTACCGACTGCCCCAGGGCGGAAACGTCCAGACGAACACGACCGACACCGGTACGGAGTTCGTGACGCGGAACGCCGACGGCGACGTGATCGCGTCCGTGACTCTTCCCTTCATCGAAGCGAAGCCGGTCGTCGACACCCTTCGCGGGCTCGACGCGCTCTCGGGCTGCCTGAATCTGGGCGCGAACGTGAAGGCAGTGATCGCACCCTGATGAGCCACCCTTCCGGACTCCCTGAGTGGCAAGTCCGCTTCGCCCTGAACATGCTTCACGCAGGACAGAGGAGAGAGACGAATATGATGCGAGTCACCAGCGAAACGAAGGCCGTTCTGACCGGGCAGAACGGACGCATCGTCGGCTTCACGAAGAGCGACGAGCCGGGGCTTGCCTCGCTCGCCGTACCGAACGACCGGGCACAGCTCAACCCGACACAGCTCCGGGAGCTTGCCGCGTGGGCGAACGAGACGGCAGCCGAGATCGAGCGGCAGCGCAGGACTCCGCTCCGGCCGGACTCGCGGACTGAGTGGCTCGCCGCTGAGAAGCTGATTCGCCGGGGCATGACGTCGTAACCGGAAGCGGGAAGCATTTTCCAGCCCACTCAATTTGAGTGGGCTGCAAGCCCCCTCAGACTTGGAGAGATCTTGCAGTATGTGGAGCCTGTCACCCTCGCCGCCGCTGCCGTGATCGCCGGAGCGCTCACGATCGCCGGATGTTCATCCGGGGATGATGGACGCGAGTGCGTCGACTACGACACCATCACGACGACCGTCGGCTTCTCCGTTCCGCGCCCCGCTCCGGCTCCGCGTCCGGCTCCCGCTCCGGCTCCGCGTCCGAACCTGAGCAAGCCCGCGACCCCGAAGAGCCCGACCGCTCCGAAAAGGCCGAGCACGCCGACCGTCCCGACACCCGGAAGCCGTCAGCACGTCGTATGCGACGAGTGGTCCGACAGCTAGTCCGCGAAGCGCGAAGAGAACCCCTCACCGAAACCGGTGGGGGGCTTTCCTGTTTCCAGACCACTCAAATTGAGTGGGCTAGCGATTCACAAGCTCACAAAGTACACAGCTCCCACATAGGAAATCGCAGGAGGCAAAGGTTCCGTGCATATTCACTCGAACAGGTGTACGGTCGATTGCGCCTGGTGAGCAAGGGGTGACCGGGTGTGACATATGGGTCATTCGTGCACTAGCCCTTGGCCTGATCATGGCCAGTCATTGACCGAATAGCGAGGGGGATTTTGTGAGCGGGGAAGGATCGCCGACCGTCGAGCTTCGCGTTGAAGTGCCATTGCCGCAGGAAGGGGGCGGGTGGGGGTGGCACACCGACGGACGCATATCGCCTGCCGGACGGGAGCCCGCGTTCAGCCGACGCGACCTCTTACGCGTGATGCTCACGTACGGCGCGATCGTCGCAACGCTCTTCACCAGCGGCGGACCGTCCGCCTACCGCGTCACGGCCTGGGAGATCCACACCCGCCGGACCGTCGGCGCATACAGCTTCCGATGGGACGCCGACCGGGGCCGGTACATGCCCGAAGGCGACCCGTTCGTGATCTGGGACAAGTTCAGCGAACGCATTGCCGCAGGACTCCAGGGCGGACACATCAAACCTGACAACGTTGCCGACTCGCCTTCACATACCCGCCCCGGCGACGAGCCCCAGGAAGCCCGCCAACGGCCCCAGGTCGAGCCCGGACCACTCCCGCAACCGAAACCCCGACGGGCCATTCAGGAACGCGCTCAGGACCGTGTCAGGGAGCGCTACAGCGAGCCGTCGGCCGACGAGCCGCGAACCCACTCCCGGTAGGCAATCGACCCGCTCACTCCCGAACGAGAGATCTCAACTCGTTCTAGGAGTAGGCAACTTGGGAACACGGAAGAGCATTCGCAACGCCCGGTGGACACTGACCGGCGGACGCTGGTTCTTGATCATCGGACTCGTCTTCTACTCGGCCATGACGACCACTCCCTTCGTCTCCCGGCACAGCGAATGGGAGTGGTCGGGGTGGGTCCTGGGGCTCATCGTCGACGTGGCTTTCATCATGGCTCTGTCGGCGGAGTCGACCCTTGCCCGGCACGGCGTGACCAGTCTCGGCCGGTGGCCGGTGGCGTTCCGCTGGACGGCCGGGCTCGCGTCGACCTTCCTGAACGTGTGGCTCAGCATCGAGCGCCGCGATTGGGTCGGCGTGGTCGTGCACGTGATCGCTCCGGCTCTCGTGATGCTGCTCGCCGAAGTCGGGCCGGTCTACATGGCTGCCCTTGCCGACGCGGAACGACGAGCCGACAAGACCGACGCGTTCGCCGACCGGTTCCGTGCGGCCATGGCCGGACCCAACGCGGTCACGGTGCTGCCCCCGCCGGAGCCCCTCACGGCCCATATGGCGTACGTGGGGCCGGAGTTGACCCGCGAGGCCCCTGAGGCGACGGACGAGCCGGAGACGGACGCTCAGCCGGTCGACGAGCCCGTTGCCGTCGAGCTGGCCGACGACGAGCCGACGGCCGACGAGCCCGTTCAGCTCCCGTTGCCGAAGGCACGGCTGACCAACGCTGAGGCTGACGCGATCATCGAGAAGGCATGGCGGCACAAGGTCACGCCGACCGAAGCCGCTGCCGCAGCAACCCGGCACCCGGCGACCGTCCGTCGGAAGTTCGCTCAGCTCGACGCGGAGTTGACCGTGTGACCCCAAAGCCCCCTGCACTGATCCATCCCGGGTCGGTGCAGGGGGCTTCCCCATGCCCACCGCGCGTTACCTAAAGTGAAACCGCGGAAGCCGCAATGTCCGTTTCACCCCTAGGATTCGGCGCCGGCTCGGCCTTATTGGTCACTCAAAGTGAAATTCGGTGAGCCGGGCAGCAAGAAGCCCCGGCTTTCCTAGCGGTCAGGAAAGTCGGGGCTTCCGAGTGTCTGGGCTACGCGTCGGCGTTGCGAGCGAAGGCCACCAGGGCGGCGAAGCCTGCATGAGTCAAGCTCAGGTGAGGACCGGTCGGGTTCTTGCTGTCACGGACCATGAACTCCCCCGTCGCCCGTGCATGATCCGGGGCCCATTCAAGGCACTGACCACCGTCACCGCTGCTGTAAGTGGACTTGACCCAACGGGGCTGGTCCTCGTTCTTCCTCATCGTGCGTGCTCCTTGATCGCTTCGCGCAGTGCGCGGAGTGACTTCTCCGGGGACAGTGCGTCAGCGCGTAGCCGCTCGTACCGGTCCGTGCCAGTCGCGACCACGGATGCTGAGTCGATCACGCGTCCCACCCCCATGGCCTCTGAGTAGAGGACCGGTGCCGAGTCGTCGTCACCGAACGTCAGAAGCGTAAAGGCTTCGGCCGCCGGGGGAGCACCCGAGTCATATGGAAGTACTTGGACTGTGATGTGAGGGCTTTCAGCTTCGGACAACAGATGTTCCAACTGTCCCCGCATGACTGCCGGACCGCCGACTTCCCGGCGAAGACACGACTCGTCCAGCACGACCCAGAGTAGGGGTGGGTCCGGCCGCTCCCATACGGTCCGGCGTTGGAGCCGGAACGCAACCTTCTCTTTGATCACCGACGCCGGGTCCCTTGGCTGAGCCGCCCGGTACAGAGCTTCCGCATACTCCGGGGTTTGGAGTAGGCCCATGACCAGGAACGACGAGAAGTCGAGAATCTGAGCGGCCTTCTCCTCAAGACGCAGATACGGCACGAACCACTCAGGGTGTCCGTGCTGCGAGATCCTGACCAGCAACCGCGCGAAGTAGCCAGAGGTGTTGAAGAACTTGTCACAGCCCTCCGCGAAGTGAAGCGACGGCAGCATCCTGCCGTTCTTCACCTTGGATACGTACGGCTCCCCGTAGCCCGTGGAGTCCGATAGCTCACGCTGGGAAGCGCCCTTGTGGGCTAGGGCTGCTTCCACCTCCCGCCCGAACCACTCAAGGCCGTTCGCGGGCTCTTCCCGCTCTTCGCTCACCTGTTCAACTCACCCGACTTTCCACATGTGTTGGCAACCCTTTCCCCCTGTTGAGCGTACGCGTCGGCGCGCCATGGTGTGAGGGCGAAGTCACACAGAGCAGCGAGAAGCGGAAGGCACGGCAACCGACCATGACCAGCACCACCACCAGGACCACCCGCACGCCGGACGACGTGGCGGAGCTGGCCGCGCTACAGCGGGACTTGGGCCCCTGGGGCTTACTCGGTTGGCGTCCGCGCGGCGGGTGGACCGACCCGCACACTGTGGACCTTCGCCGTGTGCAAGACGGACTTCGGCGGTTGATCGCATGACACCTGCCGTCGGCACAGCAGCGCGGGACACGCGGACCGACAAAGTCGGGCGCGTCATGGGGCACGTCGGCGGACGCGTCCAACTCCGGCCCGTTAAGGGTGGGCGGGAATGGGACGCCCTTCCTGCCGACGTCGAGCCTGTTGAGCTTTCCGAAGCCCTACGCCCCGCCCTTGCTGAAATCAACGCACACAGCGCGGGGGCAATCTGATGACCGCTGGAAAACTATTCCGCTTCATTCACTTCACAACCCGACAAGACCCCACGGTTACACCCGAATACTCCGCCGCGTGCGTAGCGGGTGCCGAGGAGCCTTGCGGAGCAAAGTCTGAGGGGTTCGACAACCCCACGGAAGTCGATGACTGGATGCGAAACCACATGCGGGCAACCGGGCACATGCACTTCCGGCGGACCTTTGAGGACTTCGCGGAGCTGACCGTCAGTGGAATGCCCACGGACCTTCAACCGGCTCAGGTAATGCGAGTTACGACGTGAAGGTGTGGCCAATGGTGACGGAATGCAGCGCCGCGTTAGACGTGCCGGAAGGTATGCGCGAAGCGGCTCTTGCGTTCCCTCACGCCGAAAACAGCCCTGTCATTGTTCCAGACAGGGTGACATGCGAGATCGATAAGCACCTGTACGGCGATCACGCCGCACTACTGCTCGACCTGGGACCGGATAACGGCGGTGCCGCGTGGGTTACATGGTGCACAGACGGCAGTGACGTCAAGGTACAGCGCAAAGCGTATTGCTCTTCGAAAAGTCCATCCGAAGATGACGCTTGTTGGCTGCACACCCAACACCGGGGCGGCCATTCCTGGGAGCGATACGAATAACCAAACGGGCCCTTGTAGTTGAGTCAGGCACAATACCGGCTAAGTGTCGCTTTTAGTCGAACGGTCACGTACTAGCCGGAGACTCCGGTTCGAGTCCGGGCAAGGGTACTGAACAGCCAAAGAATCACCGAGAAGAACGGCAGGCAAGCCATGCATACCGATATGGACTTTATAAAGCCACCTCGTCGCCGCATTGGGGCACTCGCCATAATCCGGAATGAGTCCGGGGCAGTACTCATGGTGCAGAAGAGCTACAAGGGCGGGTCGTTCGGTCTGCCCGGCGGTTGCGCGAACGAAAACGAGCCGCCGCACCGGGCATTCACTCGTGAAGTGCGGGAAGAAACGGGCCTGACCTTAGCTCCCGGGCGGCTTCTCGTTGTGCACTACATGGCGCGGAACGAGGAAACCGGGTCGACGGAAGGCTTGAACCTTGTTTGGGACGGCGGCACGGTTTCATCCGAATCTCAAATCACCCTGCCTGCCCCGGCACCCGGGGAGGAACCGGAGCTGACGAGCTATCGGTTTGTTCCGCTCGATGAAGTCGGCGAGTTGGCCGCTTCACATACGACGCTCCGCATTAACGCTGCCATCGCGGTATTGAGCGCTTCACACCTGCCTACCGCATATCTGGTGGACGGCTGACGGAATGGCCTGCCAAATACCGTCCGGCGGCTCGTGTAGCGGGTGCGGGGAATGCAACCCGGAGATCTTCCTTCCCGCGCAAGAGCCGTACTTCGGTCCGGGTGCCCCCGGCGGGGACCAGGACGGGCACGAGCAACCCAAGCCACACCCCCAATAGACCCCCGTTCGGCTACTTGAAGACGGCGGTAGCCGAACGGGTCAGAAAGGGTACGACGGCGCGGAGAACGCTTCTCCGTAGAACCGATGCACACGGAGGCACTGTGAAACCGAACCTCTACGAACTCCCGATCGCGGGCGCGGAGTTCACCACCTATTGCGGTGGGAACGGCGGCGACAGCGACGACGAGAGCTGTGTGAAGGGCGCGAAGATCCCCGGCACCGAAGACGGCTACGTTCTGCGCAGCACCGTCCCCGGCGGCGAGGGAAGCGACCTGAGGGCCGACCGGGGCGAACTCCGGGAACTCTTCTTCGGCATGGCTTCGGAACTCGGCCTGACCGTCACCGACGCCAAGGCGTGAGTCGACGCTGATACGACGGGCCGTCTCCGAATGCCGGGGGCGGCCCGCCCAACTCTGATCGCAGTGAGGAGATATCCCATGTCCGTGGAATTCCTATTTCCCGACGGTGCCGACGAAGTGTTGTCGAACTGGCCCACCAAGCCGAAGTTGTACGCACGAGGAAGCACCGAGTTGGACAGGGCCGTATCTCTTCAGATGTTTTATGAACTGATCGACGAGAACTGTCTAGCGCCGAAGAACATAGCTGTCGTCAAGGGCGGTCAAGCCGTCCACCCTGGCCGCTATACGACCATCAACGGCGAAGAGATTATTCCTGGGCGGCTCCGGAAACTTCTCAATGACGGCCACACGATCAGTTTCCGGAACCTACAGCAGCGCATTCCGTTCCTTGCCCGGCTCTCGCGAGATCTCCAAGAGGAGATCGGATACCCGAATCACATAAGCGGCTATCTGACTCCACCCGGGGCGCAAGGTCTTAAGCACCACTGGGACACGTTCACGGTCTTCATCGCGCAGCTCTCAGGCTCCAAGGTATGGGACCTGTTCGACCCCGTAGTTGATTCTCCCTTATTCGGCTACCCCCAATTCTCGACACCCGTCGTGGGCTTCACCGAGGAACAACGAGCCCGTTTTGCCGCTGGCCCACCAGATCATCAATTCACCTTGGTACCGGGCGATACCTTGATTGTCCCCCGGGGCACAATTCACAGCCCTCGTGCGGCCGGAGCTGAAGACAGTTTCCATCTCACCTTCGCTCTCAAAGAACGCTCGCGGCTTTGGCTCGCCGAACAACTCGTTGGACTGGTCGTCGACAGCCCCGCCTTCCGTACGGAAGTAGCCCCGCACCTTCTGACGGGGGATCTTGAGACCCAACTGAGTTCGACCAGGAACGAGCTAGTCGCCTTCCTCGACGACCTAGACCTTCGGAGTGCTGCCGACCGCATCCGGGCAGCCGTTCTACCTGAGAAGCCCTGATTCATGGACAGTTCCGGTAGCCTGCGTGGTCTGGCAGACGGCGCAGGGAGAGCGATGACGGAAACCGACGACAGTAGGCCGAAGTTTTGGCAGGACAGCACGACGCATTGGCACGCTTGCTCATGGATGGGGCACGAGAACCCCAGGGACAGTGAGCGAAACACGAACACCGGAAAGATTCCTCCCCTGGTAATCGCTCAGTGGTTGGAAAAGCGGCCCGATGCTTTCGACGGGGTTTTTGATCGTGATCCCGAAGGGCGCAAGGCCGCACTTGAATGGATGAGGGAAGGCGGAGAAGAACAAGTGCACCTCGGTGAGCACGCGTTCCCTCTCGCCGATCGACTCACGTACGTCGAAGACACGTTGCAACGCGGGTCAGACGTGGTCTGGGGCTACTACTCCCAGAAACAGCGGTACGTCTCCCGGGTACTGATTGCCTGCCCGAGACCGGGCGCGCCGTGCCCAACTCGAAGGTCCTGAGGGCCCGTTGATCGCCCCGTCCGTCCGTCGTTCCCCCGTGGCGGATGGGCGGGGTTCCGCTCCCCGAAGCGGATTGCAGTGCTAGCGTGCACATCACAACAAAACAAAGTGGCCCCATCAGGACTCAGAGTGTTGGTCGCACTCTGCTGACGGGGCCGTGACGACACCACTTAGGAGAGCTGTCGCCGTGCGCCACTCTATCGCGCGCGCCATCTTGGCGTGCCTTCGCATGTTCCTGGTCGCTGTGCTGCCCCCGAAGGGCAAGCGCCGGAAGAGCCCCACGGAGCCCGTAGCGGCTGCCGACGCGGACACGCTGACCCTTCGCGTAGTCCCGCCGCCCCTGCCTCCCCGGAGCCCGTACGCGGCCTACAACGCCGACCCGGAGCCGTTGAGGGGTGAAGACCTCCCCCTTGTGCCGCGCTACTTCCGCACCTTCGAAGCCGACCCGTACAAGCACGTCACGACGCTGCGTCGTCGAGCCGCTGAGCTTGCCGTTCTCGGTGTCGACGTGGGGCCCGACGTGATCCACGGGGTCCGACTCCCTGCCTGATCAGCGCGCTTGACCTAGCCCCGTCCGACCAGCAACCGGACGGGGCACTCTCAGACCTCCCGCTTGCATGGTTACCGCAGACACCCGCCCTCGTGGCCGGTGTTCAACGCGGCCAGCAGATGCACCACTTCGGGCCCCCGCACCTCACCCACCACCAGCCGGTCCGGCCGCATCCGCAGCGCCTGCCGCACCAGGTCCTGGAGCGTGACGAGCCCGGCGCCCTCCTGGTTGGCGGGTCTGGTCTCCAGCCGTACGACGTGGGGATGGTCGGGCCGCAGCTCCGCCGAGTCCTCGGCGAGCACGATCCGGTCGCCCGGTCCGACGAGCCCCAGCAGGGCGCTCAGCAGCGTTGTCTTGCCGCTGCCGGTGCCGCCGCTGACGAGGAAGGACAGCCGCGCCTCGACCAGCGCCCGCAGGACGCGGTCCCCGTCCGGCGGTACCGTGCCCGCGGCCACCAGTTCGCCGAGCGTGAACGCGCGGGGCCGTACGACCCGCAGCGACAGGCAGGTACAGCCGACGGCGACCGGCGGCAGCACCGCGTGCAGCCGGGTCCCGTCGGGCAGCCGGGCGTCGACCCAGGGCCGTGCGTCGTCCAGCCGGCGTCCCGCCACGGCGGCCAGACGCTGCGCGAGGCGTCGTACCGCTGCCGCGTCCGGGAAGGACACGGCCGACAGCTCCAGGCCGCCTCCCCGGTCCACCCAGACCCGCTCGGGGGCGGACACCAGCACATCCGTCACCGACGGATCGGCGAGCAGAGGTTCCAGGGGGCCGCTCCCAACCAGCTCGGACCGTAACTGGGCGGCTGCGCCGAGGACTTCGGCGTCTCCCAGCACGCGCCCCTGTTCCCGCAGCGCCTGGGCCACCCGCGCCGGCGTCGGTTCGGCCCCGCTCTCGGCCAGCCACTGCCGCACTCCGTCCAGCAGCCCGGAGGGAGCGGGGGTGGGCATGTCCCGGCCGGCCGGCGAGCGGGGCCCGGCGCCCCCCTGCCGTCCCGGCCATGCGAGCCCGGAGGCCGTACTCACGCCGCACCCGCTTCCAGCAAGGCCCGCTCCCAGAACTCCCGGCAGAACCGCGCCAGCGGGCCTCGGGCGGCCGCGCCCGGCGGCGCCTTGCCGCCGTCCGGCCGCAGCAGCGCGGACTCCACGGGCACTGCTCCGGCCAGGGGCAGTCCGAGCAGCCGGGCCACCTCCCGGTCGTCGAGCCCTGGCCCGTACGGTCCGCGCACCGCCAGCCGCAGGTCGCGCAGCACCATGCCGACGGCGGCGGCGACACGGCCGGCCGCCGCCACGGAGCGCAGTTCGGCGGGGACCACCAGGAGCCCGAGGTCGAGCTGGGCGAGGATCTCGGCGACCCCGTCGTCGACGCGGCGCGGCAGGTCGACGACGACCGTGCCACCTCGCCTGCGGGCGGCCGCGAGCACCGCTCGGACGGCCTGGGGCGGGACGGCCATGCAGTCACCGCGGTCCCAGCTGAGTACGCGAAGCGAGTGCAGCCGCGGCAGCGACTCCTCCAGAGCGCCCCCGCCTACCCTCCCGCGGGAGGCGGCGAACGCCGGCCACCGCAGTCCCTCGGCTGTTTCACCGCCGAGGAGCACGTCGAGTCCGCCGCCCAGCGGATCGGCGTCCACGAGGAGGGTGCGCAGACCCTCGCGCGCCGAGGTCACGGCGAGCGCGCAGGCCAGTGTGGAGGCTCCGGCCCCGCCCCGGCCGCCGATGACGCCGACGGTGAGCGCGGGCCGGCCCACCCCCTCGGCCACGTCGGCGATGCGGTCGACCAGCCACTGCTCCCCGTCGGGCAGCATCAGGACGTGGTCGGCGCCGA
Source organism: Streptomyces sp. NPDC043878 (assembly GCF_056435735.1). Lineage (NCBI taxonomy): Bacteria > Bacillati > Actinomycetota > Actinomycetes > Kitasatosporales > Streptomycetaceae > Streptomyces > Streptomyces sp. NPDC043878. The sequence continues at coordinate 130,756 of NZ_JBWKDW010000006.1, read as the reverse complement.
TCTCGACGGCCCGCTGCCAGACCCCCGAGTCGTCCTGGTCGCGACCGACCAGCACCACCCCGCGTCTGCGCGCGGCTCCCCGCACCCGCCGTGCCGCGTCGTCGCCGACCAGGACGAGCGGCGCGGCCTCCCAGCGGCCCCTGCGCTCCGGCATTCCGTGGTGGACCTCGGGTGTGGCACCCGCCGCCGCACACAGGCGCAACAGGTCGTCGAGCAGTTCGGCGTCCTCGGTGACGATCAGCGGTGCGCCCTGCCGCCCTCCGGCGGCGGGCGGTGGATCCTTGGTGATGGTTCCGGCCACGGCCTGTGTCCCCCTTCGCTGCATCTCTCGCGCAGCCACTGCGGCCCCGCGATTACCAAGACATGTGAAGAACCGGCAAGCGGCCTCCATATGAACGGCCGATACGAACCGGCCAAACGCCTCCGACTAACCGGACCGGCCATGAAGTCGGCATCGGCGGGAAGCGCTGGAATCACGGTGCAGCGATCCGGGAAAACGTGTGGATCTTGGTCGATAACTGTGGACAACTCGGTGGCTGTGAATATCGGCTTCACCCATACCGGTGACCCCTGTGCACAACGCCGTACGACTTCCACAGCGCAGCCCGATGACTACACAGCGTGATGGATCGTGGCCGTGCGGGCGAGGCGGCCACGGCCGCCCGGCAGCGGCAGGACGGCCGCGCACAGAAAGGGAGAAACCCACCCGGACATGCGACGACCCCCGCCGGGGGGGAGAGCGGGGGTCGCCTTCACGGCCGACTCGGGGGGGGAGGAGTCGGGCCGCGTTAGCACGGTCGCGAACGATCCGTGACTTCCATGGTGTACCCGAGAGGCCTCTCAGGCAAACCAACGCGCCTACCTTACGCCGAATGGGCTGCGCCTATGCTCGGGGCGTGGAAAACCACTCCTTGCCCCGCACAGCGGCCTTCTTTGACCTGGACAAGACGGTCATTGCGAAGTCGAGCACGCTCACCTTCAGCAAGTCCTTCTACCAAGGCGGCCTGATCAACCGCAGGGCCGCCCTGCGCAGCGCGTACGCCCAGTTCGTGTTCCTCGCGGGCGGCGCCGACCACGACCAGATCGAGCGCATGCGCAAGTACCTGTCCGCGCTGTGCCGCGGCTGGAACGTCCAGCAGGTCAAGGAGATCGTCGCCGAGACACTGCACGACATCATCGACCCGATCATCTACGACGAGGCGGCCTCACTCATCGAGGAGCACCACACCGCCGGCCGCGACGTCGTGATCGTGTCCACCTCGGGCGCGGAGGTGGTCGAGCCGATCGGTGAACTGCTCGGCGCGGACCGCGTGGTGGCCACCCGCATGGTCGTGGGAGAAGACGGCTGCTTCACCGGAGAGGTGGAGTACTACGCGTACGGCCCGACGAAGGCGGAGGCGATCCGGGAACTGGCCCTGTCCGAGGGGTACGACCTGGAGCGTTGCTACGCCTACAGCGACTCGGCGACCGACCTGCCCATGCTGGGGGCGGTCGGGCACCCGCACGCCGTGAACCCCGATCGCACACTGCGCCGCGAGGCCCTCGCGCGCGGGTGGCCGATCCTCGACTTCCACCGCCCGGTGCGGCTCAAGCAGCGGTTCCCCACCTTCTCCGTACCGCCCCGCCCGGCGCTCGTCGCGGCAGCGGCGATAGGCGCCGCGGCCGCCACGGCGGGCCTCGTCTGGTATGCCAGCCGACGCCGGGCGGTGGTGGCCTGAGCGCGCCCCGGCGACACCCCCGCGACACCTGTTGAGCCTCGCCGACGTCCGGCGGCCACCTGGCGGCAGTCATACGGCAGTTGGCCTCCCCTTCATTCGGTCTGCTTTTGAACCGTTTAGTCACAAAAGCAAAGAACCGCAGCCAGGGGTTCCGCTTGCCCGGGACCAGGAGTACAAAGGGGTTAACGGCCCGCGAGACCAAGGACATCCGCGAGGATGACCTCCTTCGCATACCGGCCCCACGGACCGCGCATGAACACCGAGCACCCACGCGACGTCGACCCGTCGATTACGGGCCAGCCGCACCAGGTGACGGGCAAAGTCCCGACCTGATGGGCGACACCACGAGGACGCCTGGTAACCCGGTGAACATGCCAGCGGCGGTACGACATCTCGTACCGCCGCAACCCTTTTCGGCCCTCTGCGCGAGGGCCGATTCTTCGTCGTTACGCCGCCCCGCGCTGGAGCGCCTCGCACACCGCGGTGGACTCGCGTGCCCCCAGCTCCACCGCCCGGCCGCAGTGCCCGATCCAGGCGGCCATGCCATCGGGGGTGCCGGAGACGTATCCCTCGAGCGCCGCCAGATAGGCCGCGCGGCCCAGTTCGGCGTGTCCGACCTCGGCCGGGCAGACCGACTTGGGATCGAGACCGCTGCCGACCAGAACGATCCGCTCGGCCGCACGCGCGACCAGGCCGTTGTGGGAGGTGAAGGGGCGCAGCGCGAGAAGTTCCCCGTGCACGACCGCGGCCGTCACCAGCGCCGGCGCCGAACCGCCCGCGAGGATCAGCTCGGAGAGCCCTTCGAGGCGGCCCGACACCTCGGCCGCGCTCGGCAGCGGCAGCTCGATCAGCGGCTCGTCGACCGGCTCACCCTCCTGGCGCGGGCGACCGACCTCGTCGCCCTTGCCCGCGGCCGCGACCAGGTGAAGGCGGGCCAGCACGCGCAGCGGTGACTGGCGCCAGATGGACAGCAGTTGTCCGGCCTCGGCGCTCAGCCGGAGGGACGCGCCCACCACGCGCGCCTCGTCGTCACCGCTGAAGTCGGTACGCCGGCGCACCTCTTCCAGGGCCCAGTCCGCACCGGACAGCGCCGCTGACCCGCGGGAGCCGCGCAGGGCCGCCTCGGCGGTGATCTCGTTGCTGCGGCGCCGCATGACCCGGTGCCCGTAGACCCGGTCCACTGCCTTGCGCATGGACTCCACGGACTCGGCCACCCCGGGCAGCGAACCCAGGGCCGCGAGCGGATCGGCGGTCGCGCCTGTCGTACTCATGAGTACGACCCTACGCACCCGGGCGGCACACCCCACGATGGAGTGGTCTTCTTCACGCCCGTCCGACACATACAGCTACTGATCGACTACGCTTCGTGAACATGAAAATTGCTTTCGTCGGAAAGGGCGGCAGCGGCAAGACCACGCTGTCGTCCCTGTTCATCCGCCATCTCGCGGCCACCGGCGCCCCGGTCGTCGCGGTCGACGCCGACATCAACCAGCACCTGGGCCCCGCGCTCGGCCTGGACGAGGCCGAGGCCGCCGCCCTGCCCGCGATGGGTGAGCGGCTGCCCCTGATCAAGGACCATCTGCGCGGCTCGAACCCACGGATCTCCTCGACCGAGGAGATGATCAAGACGACTCCGCCCGGTGAGGGCTCGCGGCTGCTGCGGGTGTGCGAGGACAACCCGGTCTACGACGCCTGCGCCCGGACGGTGGAACTCGATGGCGGCGCCGTCCGTTTGATGGTCACCGGGCCGTTCACCGAGGCCGATCTGGGAGTGGCCTGCTACCACTCGAAGACCGGCGCGGTGGAGCTCTGCCTGAACCATCTCATCGACGGCCCCGGCGAGTACGTCGTCGTCGACATGACGGCAGGCTCGGATTCCTTCGCGTCCGGCATGTTCACCCGCTTCGACATGACGTTCCTCGTCGCCGAACCGACTCGTAAGGGGGTCTCCGTCTATCGCCAGTACAAGGAGTACGCCCGCGACTTCGGCGTCGTCCTGAAGGTCGTCGGCAACAAGGTGCAGGGCACGGACGACCTCGACTTCCTCCGCGCCGAAGTCGGGGACGACCTGCTCGTGACGGTGGGTCACTCGGACTGGGTGCGTGCCCTGGAGAAGGGCCGGCCGCCCCGGTTCGACCTCCTGGAGGACGCCAACCGCCGAGCCCTGCACCTGCTGCGGACGGCCGTCGACGCGACGTACGGACTGCGTGACTGGGAGCGCTACACACGGCAGATGGTGCACTTCCACCTGAGGAACGCCCGGTCCTGGGGCAACGCGCGCACCGGGGTCGACCTGGCGGCGCAGGTCGACCCGGATTTCGTGCTCGGCGAGGAAGTGTCGGCGGACGCCTGACGCGGGACAGGGCCGGACCGGGTGCGGGCGTCCAGCGGCCGGGCGCCTGACACCGGCCCGGTCCGCGACAGACGCAGGGGGCCGGGCACCGGACCGGGCCGCGACGACGCCGGGCAGGCACGCCAGGCAGCCGCACCGGGCAGGCCGGGCAGCCGCACCGGACAGGCACGCCGGGCAGGACACGCCGGGTGCCCGCCCGGTCGGGCCCGCGCCGGACGGCCCTACCGCTTGACCGCCGGCGCCCCAGGTACGCCCTTAGGGGCCGGGGCGGGGTGGTCCGCCAGGAAGGACGCCCAGCCCTGCTTCGGGGTCTCACCGACGTTGAGGGTGCCCAACTTCCGGACGACCTGCGGGTCCTGGGCGTCCAGCCAGTCGGCGAGCTGCCGGAAGGAGACGCACCGCACCTCCGCCTTGGTGCAGACCTGCTCGACGACCTCCTGGACGGCACGCATGTAGGTGCCGCCGTTCCAGGACTCGAAGTGGTTGCCGATGATCAGGGGCGCCCGGTTGCCGTCGTAGGCCCGCTCGAAGCCCTTGAGCAGGCCGTCACGCATCTGGTCGCCCCAGAACTGGTACTTGGCGGGGTCGCCCTGGGTCGTGGTGCCGGACTGGTTGACCATGAAGTTGTAGTCCATGGTGAGCTGCTCGTAGGAATGCCCGGGGAAGGGCACGAGCTGCATCGACAGGTCCCACAGGCCCTTCTTCTTCGCCGGCCAGACCTGCTGGTCGACGCCGCTGGTGTCGTAGCGGAAGCCGAGTTCGCGGGCGGCGGTCATGAAGTTCCTCTGGCCTTCGAGGCAGGGCGTCCGGCCGCCGACGAGTTCCTGGTCGTAGTCGAAGGGCAGCGGGGCCGCCTTCTTCATGCCGGTGTTGGTCTTCCAGGACTTCACGAACTGCTTCGCCTGGGAGATCTCGTCCTTCCAGTCGTCCACCGACCACTCGCCCACGCCGCCGCTCTTACCGCAGAAGTGGCCGTTGAAGTGGGTGCCGATCTCGTTGCCCTCCAGCCACGCCAGGCGCAGCTGCTTCACGGTGTCGGAGATGCCCTGCTCGTCGTTGAAGCCGATGTCCGAGCGGCCCGGGGAGTGCTGCGGCGGCCGGTACAGATCGCGCCTGGCTTCCGGCAGCATGTAGACGCCGCTGAGGAAGTAGGTCATGGTCGCGTTGTTCGCCTGGGCGACCTCGCGGAAGTGGGAGAAGAGCCGCTGGCTGTCCTCGCCGGCGCCGTCCCACGAGAAGACCACGAACTGCGGGGGCCGCTGACCGGGCTTGAGGCGCTCGGCCCTGGGCAGGTGCGGTTGCGCTCCGGTGTACGCGGTGGAGCCGTCGCCGATCAGACGCAGCACGCTCTTCGGCGCGTGGGCCGGCTTCGCTTTCTGCGGGCCGGAAGCCCCCGTCCTGGAAGCGTCGGTGCCGGTCGCGCAGCCGGCGAGCGACGCCGCACAGACCGCGGCGACCACGGCGCCCGCGGCGAACCTCTGGGTGGCGGCCATGTTCCGCCCACCTTCTTCCTTCTCTCTGGCCAACGCCGGTGAGGGCGTTCTCTGGTGCTGCCTGCCGCGGTGGGCCGACAGCGCCGCCAAGGTCGCACGGGACCGAGAAGGAATTAGTACGACAAGCCGATGAAATAACCACCTCACTCCATTGAGTGAATTACTACCCCATTTGCCCATTAAGTCTATGCCATTGCTTTACTCTGCATTACGATCCATTTACTGAGCGTCAATTCATCCCGCCGCTGCACGCCGTGACCCCACGGCCGCGACCCGACCCCCGTCACGGACGGGGGACGACCTGATCCGCGACCGCGCCGCCCCGGAGGAGACGGGAACCATGTCTGCCTGCGTCCCCACCAGCGCCACCGACCCGAGTCGGACCGAGCGCGTCCACTCACCCCACAGCCCGCCGCCGGCTCCGCCCCGGCGTTTCCGCGTCGAGGGCGCCGACCTGTCGGCGTCGATCGCCGTCTTCCTGATCGCACTCCCGCTGTCCCTCGGCATCGCCCTCGCCACCGGCGCGCCCCTCCAGGCCGGCCTCGTGGCGGCCGCCGTCGGAGGGCTCGTCGCCGGGCGGCTCGGCGGCGCCCCGCTCCAGGTCAGCGGCCCCGCCGCCGGCCTCACGGTCGTCACCGCCGACCTCATCCACCGCTACGGATGGCGTACGACGTGCGCCATCACCGTCCTCGCGGGGCTCGCCCAGATCGGCCTCGGGTGTCTGCGGGTGGCCCGTACGGCCCTCGCGGTCAGTCCCGCGATCGTGCACGGGATGCTCGCCGGCATCGGCGTCACCATCGCCGTCGCCCAGCTGCACATCGTCCTCGGCGGGACTCCGCAGAGTTCCGTCCTCGACAACCTGCGCTCGCTGCCCCGCCAGTTGGCCGACCTACAGCCCGCCGCCGTCTCGGCGAGCGTGCTGACTCTGGCCCTGCTGCTGCTCTGGCCCCGGATTCCCGGGCGAATCGGGCAGCTCCTGCGCAAGGTTCCGGCCGCGCTCGTCGCCGTCGCCGGCGCGACCCTGGCCGTCTCGCTCGCCGGGCTGACCCTGCCCAAGGTCGATCTGCCCTCCTGGAGCAGCCACGCCCTGGCCGGGCTGCCCGAGGGTCCGGCGCTCGGAGTCGCCGCCGCCGTGCTCACCACCACCCTGGTGTGCAGTGTGCAGTCACTGCTCGGCGCGGTCGCCGTGGACAAGCTGGTGACCGCGCGGCCGGGCCTGTCCGCCCGGGTCGGCCGGTCCGACCTGAACCGCGAGCTGTTCGGCCAGGGCGCCGCCAACATCGTCTCCGGCGCACTCGGCGGCCTCCCGGTGGCCGGGGTCGCCGTACGGAGTTCCGCGAACGTGAACGCGGGTGCGGTGAGCCGGAACTCCACGATGCTCCACGGCGTTCTCGTAGTAGTCGCCGCACTGCTGATGGTCCCGATCCTCGAGTTCATCCCGCTCGCATCGCTCGCCGCCCTGGTGATGGCCGTCGGCATCCAGATGGTGTCCCTGCACCACATCCGTACGGTGACCCGCCACCGAGAAGTGCTCGTCTACGTCGCCACCACACTCGGCGTGGTGCTCCTCGGCGTCCTGGAAGGCGTGACGCTGGGAATCGCCGTCGCGGTCTCCGTCGCCCTGAACCGCCTCGCCCACACCCGGATCACGCATGAGGAGAAGGAAGGAGTCCATTACGTCCACGTACGCGGTCAGTTGACGTTCCTCGCCGTGCCGCGACTCAGCCGTGCCCTGCATCTCGTGCCCCAGGGAACCCACGCTGTCGTGGAGCTGGACGGATCGTTCATGGACCACGCGGCGTACGAGGCACTGCACGACTGGCAGAACACCCACATCGCGCAGAGCGGTTCGGTCGAGCTGACCGGCCGCCGTCCCGGGACGCGGGACACCGAGCCGGCGTCCTCCCACGCTCGCGACCTCTCCCACGTCCTCGGCCTCGTTCCAGCAGAGGTGATTCCCTTGGGGGACTGCCGTTGCAGCCCCTGGACGCCCTGGCGCAACCACCGGTGCGACCTCCCGCAGCTCGCACCACCACCCGGCGACGAACGGGACACCACCGGCGCAGGCGCCGCGGACACCGAGACCGACGCAACCGTCAAGGCCGGCCGGACCAGCAACTTCGGCAGAACCGGCGACTCCGGCGGAAGCGGCCAGACCAGCGAGCCCGGCGGAGTCAGCGGGATCGGCGGTACCAGCGGCAGCGGCGGGTCCGGGACCGGCCGCGGGTCCGGCGGGGACGAACTGGCCCGAGGCATCAGCGCGTTCCACCGCAACACCGCACCCCTGGTCCGGGGCGAGCTGGCGCGGCTGGCGCGCGAGGGGCAGCAGCCGACTCAGCTGTTCCTCACCTGTGCAGACTCACGGCTGGTCACTTCGATGATCACCTCCAGCGGCCCCGGTGACCTCTTCGTCGTGCGCAACGTGGGCAACCTCGTTCCGCCGCCCGGCCAGGAGGGTGGGGACGACTCGGTGGGCGCGGCCCTCGAATACGCGGTGGACGTGCTCAAGGTGCGCTCCATCACGGTGTGCGGGCACTCCGGATGCGGGGCCATGCAGGCACTGCTGTCCTCCGAGCCGGGCGGTGCGCGGACCCCGCTGAAGCGGTGGCTGCGACACGGGCTGCCCAGCCTGGAGCGCATGGCAGACGACAGCCGGCCGTGCGCCGGACTCGCCGGGCGGGCGCCCGCCGACGCCGTCGAGCAGCTCTGTCTGACCAACGTGGTCCAGCAGTTGGAACACCTGCGCGCCCACGAATCGGTGGCCAGAGGGCTGCGGGAGGGCGAGCTGGAGCTCCACGGGATGTACTTCCACGTGGGTGAGGCACAGGCGTACCTGCTCGCCGAGGCGGACGAGGGTGAGCTGTTCGACCACGTCCGGGCGGCCGACGCGCCCGCGTGAGCGACACCTCGTCCGGTCCCGGCCCGGTCCCGGGGCCGGGGCCGGGGCCGGGTTCGGGTTCGGGTTCGGGTTCGGGCACCGTTCCCGTGGCCTCGACCCGGCCCTGGCCGGCCCTGGCCGGCCCTGGGGGCCGCCCCGGTGTGCCCCGTGGCCCGCGCCGCCGTCGGCGGCTGGAACGCGAAGGGCAGGGCGGGGCGGGGCGGAAAGGGGTGTCCGGGGCTGAACTCCGGCTGATCGGGGTCCGTGGGAACCAATGACTCCGGCCACGGGGACCACTCACCGGGGTCCGATGAGCAGAGGTCTAAACCAATCGTCGGTCGACCCTTGTCACCGGACCCCCCGGTCTGATGAGCTGTGGCCTGGGACACAACGGACACCCCGGGAAAGGCAGATGCCGTGAGCAACGAAAGCCTGGCCAACCTGCTCAACGTAGAGAGGGACGGACGCTCGTTGCTTGCATGCCTCTGACGTGCGGTTACGCGTTGGCGCGCGGTCCGAGTAGCTTCGGCTCGTCTTCCCAGACGGTTACCGGCACCGCGTATGCGGGGGTTTCCGTCCCGTCCGGCGCGGTCGACTTCGGGTATGCCCACACGCCGCGCAATACGGTCCGCAGCATGGACCGGCGCGTTTCAACGGGAGTGATGTCCCACCGGTCGACCAGGCCGCGCACAACTGGCAGGTAGTCGGCCGGCTTGGCCTCGTCCTGCTCGGTGCGCTGGTCAAGCTCCGCGAGTTCGGCTGTTACTCCCTCCTGCTCCTTCCCGAGTCGATCTCGCTCGCGGATGTACGAGTCCTCCGGGATGATGTTGCGGCTGACCAAGCTGGTCTGTCGGTCAATCTCTCGCTGGATCTCTCCGAGTCGGTCATTCAGCCGTTGGCGGGCGGTGCTCAGCCGCTCACGGGGGCTGGCGACCTGCTCGCCTCGTTGCTGCGGGATCTTTGCCGCCTCGGCCTCGATCGCGTCGGCCCAGTTGCGCAAATTGGTCCGCACGGCTTTTTCGACGACGGTGCGGAGGATGTACACCCCGTCGCATGTGCCGTTGTCTTTCATGGCCGAGCACCGGAACAGGTAACCCGGTTTCTTGATCAGTACCTTTCCGGCGCCGTAGGTGGCGCCGCCGGCGGCTGATGCAGTGCCGCCGCAGCGTCCGCAGCGCGTAATGCCAGACGTGACGTAGGCCGGCTTCCGGTTCCCGCTGGGGGCGTTGCGTGCTTTCTCGCGCTTCTCCTTGTACGCCTCCCACACGTCTTCCGGGACGATCAACTCATGGGCCCCTGGCACCCAGATGCGGTTCGGACAGTCCATGCCGCGTGAGCGGTTGCTGTCCGGGTCTTTGGGCGGACAGTCGCAGCCGTCAGGGTGGTACCGAATCCATCCGGCCGCAAAGCCACTGTCCATGTAGCGGGTGAGGCCGGATTGCAGCCACGGCTTACCGCGGGTGCCCTGGTAGCCGTTGCGGCCGAGCCATTGCGTAACCGACCCCATCGACTCGCCCTCGGCAACACGCTCGTACAACTTGGTGACAATCAGGCCGATATCGTCGGGCTCGTACCACTCTCGGTGAATCACGCCGGCGTCTTCGTCGAGTTGGCGCCGATGCCAGACGTACCCCCACCGCTTCCCGCCCGTGGCGGGCAGGCCGGCGGCGCGACGGTGCTCGCGGGTCTCTGCCCACTGCTCGCCGATCCGATCCGATTCGTACTCGGCGAACTTGAAGGCCATGCCCATTTGCAGTCGGCCGAACGCAGTTCGGGTATCGGCTGCCTCGGTGGCCGAGACGAGCCGGCCGCCGACGGCTTCGAGTTTGGCCAGATACACCGCATTGGCGTGGCGTGAACGGCCGAACCGTGAGTACCGCCAGACGGCGATGCCGCGGGCGACTCGGTCCTCGACGTCCTTGATCGCGGTACTGATTTTGCGCTTCATCTTCCGGCCGGACACGTCGAGGTCTTCAACCCAGTCGATGATTTCGGCGTTGTTGCGCTCGGCCCATGCGCTGATGGATGAGCGCTGAATCTCGGGGCTGATCTTCTCCTCGTAGTAGGTGGATACGCGTATGTAACCCACGAAGGGCTCACGCTTTGTGCCGATGCGTAAGCCCTTCGCGTGGTCGAGCGTCTGCGTCACGTATTGGACTCCCGGTTCAGGCGCCGCGCTTGCGCTCCGTCGAGCGGGACAACTTTCGCGGCCGGCGGTTCGGTCGCGAGTCGAACATCGTGGGCAACGATGTCGCGTACGAGGGCGGCGGCGGCGCGGTTGGTGTGTTCGGTGATGTAGTGCCGTACGGCGCGGTAGCCAGTGACCAGGGTCGCCAGTGCGCCCGTTGTGGTGGTGATAGTTCCGGTGATGATGGCGGGCCCTACCTCGGCCGTCGTGAGCACTTCCGTGATCAGGATGGTGAGTCCGATCACGAGAACTAACACAGCGGCGGCGGCGGTGAGGTAGGCATCGGTGCGGCTGGTCACTTGCAACCCTTTCCTAGCTGGTGCCCTCCTGCCTGTGTTTGGCAGTGAGTGCGTTAATCACGCTTTTGACTGCGGCGCGGTCGGTTTCGTCGATCACGCCGAGCGCGGTAAGCGCTTCCTCTTCGGTTTTTGGGGTGCGGGGCCGCTCAGTGGGTTGAGGCTCTTTCTCAAGTGCCTCGGGGGGGAGGTGGCCGGCCCGGACAAGGAGCGGCATCACGGGGATGCCGAGGGTGACGCCGAGCGCGTAGCACGTGCCGACGTCGGGTTGCCCCTTGTCGCGTAGGAGTCGCGAGACGGTGGCGACAGGGATACCTGATGCGTCAGCGAAGCGTCGCTGTACGCCGCGTTCTTCGGGGTCGTAGCCGTTGCGGACAAGGGCCCACCTGAGCCAGTCGCCGAAGGACGTGTCGAGTGGTGGTTCCGGTTGCGAGCCGTGATTCATAGGCGCAATGTATCGCGCACGCGAGATTCATGGTGCGCCGTGCACAACTTTTCGGCATGTGATGAGTCGCCCCCCGTAGGCCGCTTCGAACACCCGAATCCGCACACTATCGAACGTGTGAGCGGTTCTCCACCGCTCATTCACAAACGGTAGCACCCATAGCACGCGTTTCCCCTGGTCTCCCATGCCTCCCTGGCGCCTCACGCGCACTCCCCTCCCTCGCTTGTTTCACGCGTGAGTGAAACATGCTACGTTCCACTCGTGAGCGAAAAGCGCTCACGAGTGATCGAACGAGGTACATCCCCGATGCGTTTTGACCCCAAGCCCCTGCGCTCCGCCGCCGCATCCGTGGGCGACAACAGCACCGCCGCGATCGCCCGGAAGCTCAACACCCCGTACGCGACGGTGATCCGTTGGACGAGCGGGCGCAGCGTCCCGGCCGGCCCCTCTCTCGCCAGCATCGAGCGCACCTACGGCGTGACCGCAGCCGCCCTCTTTCCGGCCGACGCATGAGCGCGCCGACCCTCGACGCCGCCCGCGCCCGTGCCGCTGCCTTCACGGCCGCCGCCCGCGTCTGGCGACACGGCCTCGACGCCATGGACCGCATGAGCCCAGCCGCCGCCGCGCGTGCCTGCTACCAGCCCGGGGGCCCGTCCCTCGCCGAGCTGGAACGGCGCATCTGCGCCGACCGCGCCGCCCGTACCCGCAGTCACCGCGCCGCCGCCTGACAACGGAAAAGGCCGCCCGGATGCGACCCGGACGGCCCTCCCCGACCGAACCCGAGAGGTCCGAATCGTGAACACTCCCCAGCGTACCCAGCGCCGCCGGCCCCGCGCCGTCCTCGCCATCAAGGGCGCCCGCGCCGCCCACGCCCGCACGACATTCGTCCGCGTCGTCGCGCGCCAGCTCAACCAGATCGCCCCCGGCACCGTCCGCGTGCACACCGTGCCGACGACGCACCACGGCCGCGAAACCCGGGCCGTCGTCCTGTACGCCGAGGCCGGCGCCCTCGACGCAACGGCCGAGCAGCGCCGCGCCGCCTACGGCCTGCTCAGCCGAGCGTTCCCGGAAGCCGACTGGACCCGGGCCCGCACGTACGACGCCCGGACCGGCGTCCTGGTCGCCGACGAACCGACGGCGCCGGCCGCCCTCGGCCTCGACACCGCGCCGGAGGCCCGCCAGTGAGGCCCCAACTCAGCGCCGACGGCCTCGCCGTCCGCCTCCCGCTCGCCGAGCACGTCGACCCCCTGCTCGACGAACTCGCCCTCGCGTACGCCCAGGACCCCGACGTCGTCGGTCGCCTGCTCGCCGCCCACGCCGCGAGCGTCGTCCGCCTCGACTACGCGATGTGCAGCGACGACGCCACCGACTACGGCCGCGCCATACGCGCCGCCGAGGCCGACGCCACCCGCGAGGCCCTGCTCGACGACTGCCCGGCCGCCGTCGCCCTCGACCCCCTGCTCGCCCCCGACGACGCGATCAGCCTCGCCGGACGCATCACCCGGGCCGCCGCCCACATCCGCCACCGCACCACACCGAAGGGAACCGCGCACCAGTGACCGTCACCGCCCTGCACCCGGCCCAGTCCGCCACCGTGGCCGAGGACGACGCCCCGTTCGTCAAAACGGCGTACGAGCCCGCCCCCGCGGGCGCCCCGGCCGAACTCCCGCGCGTCTTCCAGGTGATCCACGGCGTCATGCGCGACGTGATGCCCGTCGCCAAAGGGCAGCAGAACACGCAGCAGAACTACAAGTTCCGGGGCGTCGACGACGCGATGTCGGCCATGGCCGGCCCCATGCGCAACCACGGCTGTTTCATTGCACCCGAGCTCGCCGAACACCACCAGCGCCCCCGCGGCGACAAGGGCACGCACACCGTGATCAAGATGCGTTACCGCATCTACGGGCCCGCGGGCGACTGCCTACTCGTCACCGTCCCGGGTGAGGCCATGGACACGGCCGACAAGAGCACCAACAAGGCCATGAGCGCCGCGCTCAAGTACATGTTGTTTCAGGTGTTCATGATCCCCGTGGATGCCCGGTCGATCGACGACAGCGACCGCGACGCCCCGGAGCCGCCGGCCGAGCACCGCGCCGAGCACCAGCGCAACCAGCAGCGCCGCCAACAGCGTCAGCAGCGCGGGCAGCAGCAGCCGCGCCGCAGCAACCGCGCCGAGCCCGGACCGTGGGAGCAGCCGCAGCAGCAGGCCCGCCAGCAGCGCCCCGACTACGTCGCCGCCGCCCGTAAGGCGGACAGCCGCGAGCAGTTCGCCAAGATCCGGGCCGCCGCCATCGACGCCGGCGCCCCCGCCGACTACCTCGCCCAGCTCGACGCGATCGCCGCGAACAAGGCCAACGGTTCCCCGTGCGGATGTGGGCCCCGCGAGGTGTGCGACCAGTGCCGCCAGACGACGACGCGTCAGGAGCGCCGCGACCGGCCCGGCCCGCAGCAGCAGGGCAGCACCGCGCAGACCGGGCCCGCCCCGCACTCCGTTTCTGACGCGGTCGCCGCCGAGGGCGCCATACCCGCCGGCGTGGCCACCGCCGAGCAGGCCGCCGCGGAGGCCGAGAACCTGCTCAGGCTCGCCGCGAGCCGCGCCCACCTCACCACCCTCGACGCCGATTTCGAGCGCGTCTACGGCCTGCCCATCGAGCAGGCGACCGCCGCCCAGCTCGACCAGTTCCGCGCCAAGATCGAGGCCGCCGGGGGTGCCCAGTGACCGACGTCGAGAAGAAGACCAAGGCGCCCGACCCGGCGTACCTCGCCGCCGTTCTGCGCCGCCGTCAGGCGATGCGGGCCCGCCTCGACCAGGCCGAAGAACTGTACGAGGACGTGAACCGCGAGGCCGCGAAGTTACTCGACCAGCAGTACAAGGCGACCCGCAGCGTCAAGGCCGACGTGACCCTCGACGACGACACGAAGTTCGCCAGTGTGACCCGCGTCGGGGGCGAGGCCGAGGCGCAGGTGACCGACCGCGAAGCGTTCGCCGCATGGGTGCGCGACCACTACCCCGAACACTGGGATTTCCGGATCATCCCGGCCCGGACCGAAACCGTCGTCAACGAGACGTTCGCCGCGACCGTCCTCGCCGCCGTCGACGCCGCCGGCGTGCCCCAGTTCGCCGACCCCGAGTCGGGCGAGCTGTACGAAGTGCCGGGCGTGATGATCAAGCCGACCCGCAGCCGCTACTACCGATGGACGTTCACCCGCGAGTCGAAGCGTCAGCCGCTCGACGGCCGCGCCCTGGTCGCCGACGCCGTCAAGGCCGGCGCCCTCGACCTCGACGCGCCCCTCGCCATCGAGGCCGCGCCCACCGCGGAGGCCGAGCAGTGACCCGCGCGACCGCGGCGACCCTCGCCGCGATGCGCCGCCGCCTCGACGAGCCGCCGCCCGAGAACGTGCCCGGACAACTCGCCGTCAACGTCCCGGCCGGCGAGGACAAGCCGCCGAAGGTGTGCGACTACGGCAACCCCCGATGCGGAGCCGTACCCGTCCGCTTCTACGCGAACGGCTGGTTCTGCGACGACCACCCCGCCGGCCGCGCCGCGCGCGCCCGCACGACCCCGTGATCAGCCCCGGGGCGAGGAGACGACCGCGCCCTCGCCCCGGGCGCCCCACCCCCGACAGGAGCGACACCCCGTGACCCTCGACGCCATGGATTGGGTGTGGACCCGCGCGAAGTCGCGCGGGAACGCCCGCCTAGTCCTGCTCGCCGTCGCCGACGCCACCACCGGGCCGGAGGCCACCGCCCGCATGGGTACGGCCGAGTTCATGCGCCGGCTCGCCGCGTCCCGCTCGACGACGCGGGCCGCCGTCGACGCCGCCCTCGCCAGTGGCGAACTGATCGAGGACGAGCCCGCCCAGGGCAGCCGCGCGACCCGCTACACGATCCCCGGGGCCGTCGGGTACGTCCGCACCACCCGCGCTACCGGGCCGGAATCCGGCCCCAAAGCCCAGACAACCACCGGGCCGAATTCCGGCCCCCTCCCCGCTACCGGGCCGAATCTCGGCCCCTCTACCGGGCCGGAGTCCGGTCCCCCCGCCGATACCCCGGAATCCCCTTACCGGGCCGAATCTCGGCCCCTTTGGGGACCGGAATCCGGCCCCCATCACCCACCCATAGAGGGATTGAGTGAAGGAGGGAGCGAGCGTGGGCGCGACGCGGTCGCAGTGATCCCGGAGTTCGCCCGCCCCCTGGTCGACCAGATCACCGCCGCCGGCGTCCTGGTCGCGTGGAACCTCGCCCCGGCCGAGTGGTTCCTCGTCGACGCCCTCGCGAAGCGATCCGGCCTCGACATGCTCGCCGCCGCCGCCGTGCAGGCCGCCGCCCGCAACCGCAAGGGCGTGTCGCACGCCCGGTACTTCCTGCGGGCGTGGCAGTCGCTACCGCCCGCCCCCGCGCCCGGCACCGTCCCGGCCGGCGCCCCCGCCTCGCACGCCTCGAACGTGATCCCCCTCGACCGTGCCGCGCCCCGCGGACGCGTCGCCCAGTCCGCCGACCACCTCGCCGCCGCCCTCGCCGCCATGGAGGCCCAGCAGTGATCCCCCGCGAAGTTGCCGCCCTGATCGCCTACGTCGTCAAGCTCGACCCCCGTCTCGCCCTCGACGACCAGGCCGCCGCCGCCGAACGGCTCGCCCAGTGGTGCGACCTGCTTTCCGACGTCCCCGCCACCGCGCACGGGTGGGACGCCGCCCGCACCGCCCGCGACTACATCGCCCGCAACCCCTACCGCATCCAACCGTCGGACATATCCCGGCCGTGGCACACCCACAAGGCCGACGTCATGAGCCGGCATGTGGGCACGTTCGAGCCCACCGCGCATCCGGAGATCAACCCGGACGACGAGACGGGCGACGCGTATGTCGCGGCACTGCGCGCCGAGCGTTCCGCGGTCGCCGCCGGCCGGCAGGCGCCCGTAACGCACCGCGCCCTCACCGCGGGCCCGGCCGCCGCCCAAGTCGAGCGCCGCCTCGCCGAGTTGGGCACGTACATGCCCCGCACCGTCGCCCAGGCCCTCGCCGCCCACCGGCCGCACCGCGCCGCCCGCGAGCGTCTGGCCGCCGCCAACCTCCCCGACGCCCTCGACGTCGCGTGCACGTGGTGCGCCGCGCCCGAGGGCAAGCCGTGCCGCGGCCGGCGAGTCGACCCCAAGACCAACGCCGTCGGGCACCGCCCGAAGAAGGACCCGCACCCGTGCCGCGTCGAGGACGCCCAGGCACACCACGCCCGCCGCCAGGAGCAGGAGACCGCAGCATGAGCCCGACCCCGAAGCAGGCCCGCCAGCACCGCCGTAAGGCCGTGCCCACCGACCGAACGAAGAACGTCACGTCGTGGCGCGTGGAGGCCAGTTGGGACTACCGCCCCGACGCCCCGGTCGTGATCCGCACATCGGACCGCAAGCGGGCCCGCCGCAAGGTGACCGCGCTCGCCGACAAGGGCGCATACGTGATCTTCCAGGAACACGAAGGGTGGGACCGGTGGCGCACCGTCCGCGAGGTCGACGGCGCCGCCCTGCTCGCCGAGCGCGCCGCCGAGCAGCAGCTCGCCGCCGCCGGCCACCCGCCGACCCCGCCCGCTTACCGGCCGGACGCCGAGGACCGTCACCGGACGTGGCTCGCATGGATGGACGCCCGCGCCGAATCCGACCGCCGCGCCGCCGAGCAGGCCGCCCGCGAGCAGGCCGAGCAGGGCGCCCGCCGCCGGCGCCTCGCCGCCGAGGCCGCCCGCGACGCCCGCGCCCTGATGAGCCCGCCCGCAATCGTCCGGCCCGAGAACCGGCAGCGCGCACGGCACATCACCGGGGCACAGCGATGATCCCGGGCGCCGCACTCGCCGTCGTCCGGGCCGCCGTCGAGGACGCCCAGCGCGAGCACGACGACCCCGAGGCCGCCGTCGTCCGCATCGTGGCCGACCTACGCGCCGAAGGGTGGACGCTCGCCCCGCTCAACCAGGTCGAGCAACCGGCCGCCTAACCCAGGCAGGGGGCGCCACATGAAAAAAACCCAGCCCCCTCCCTGCTATATTTCACGCGCGAGTGATTCTTACTCGCTCACGCGCGAACCTTTTTACATCCCGTCCGGAGGTACGTCCCCATGGCTCGCACCACCTCGACACCGGCTGAACGGTTCGCCGCCAAGACGACCCCCGGACCCATCCCCACCGGCCCCGACACACCCAACACCCCATGTCGCCTGTGGCCCGAGAACGCCCTCGACCGCGACGGCTACGGCCGTTTCTGGCTCGACGGCCGGTACGTCCCCGCCCATCGCTACGGCTACGAGCAGGCCCGCGGGCCCATACCCGCCGGCCTCGAACTCGACCACCTGTGCACCGTCCGTCGATGCGTCGCCGACGACCACCTCGAACCCGTCGACCACCGAACCAACGTCCTGCGCTCGACCGGCCCGTCGGCCGTCAACGCCCGCCGCAAACGGTGCGTGAACGGCCACGACCTCACCGACCCCGCGGTCGTCCACATCAGCTACCCCCCGTCGCACCCCAACGGCATGCGCAAGTGCCGGGCATGCGCCCGCGACCGCGCCCGCCGCCCCCGCGAGCAGCAGCTCGCCTCCGTCGCCCAACTCCCCACCGTCACCCAGCCCGAGAGGACCGCCGCGTAATGGCAGGCGAAACCGTCATCACCTTCACCGGCAACGTGGTTGCCGACCCCGAACTCAGGTTCACCCCGTCCGGGGCGCCCGTCGCGAACTTCCGCGTGGCCAACACCCCCCGCACCTTCCAGCGCGACACCAACGAATGGAAGGACGGCGACCCCGTATTTCTCAGCGTGTCCGTGTGGCGCCAACAGGCCGAGAACGTCGCCGAATCCATCAAGCGCGGCGACCGCGTGATCATCGTGGGCCGCCTCACACAGCGCCAGTACGAAAAGGACGGCGAGCGCCGTTCGTCGTACGAGATCCAGGCCGACGAGGTCGCCCCCTCGCTGCGCAGCGCCACCGCCGCCGTGACCAAGAACAGCCAGAACGGCGCCCAGAACGGCCAGCAGTACCGCCAGCAGGGACAGAGCCAGGGATACGGCCAGCAGGCCGGACAGCAGGCGTACGGAGCGCAGCAGGGCGCCCCGTGGGCCAACGGCCAGTCAGCCGCAGGCCAATGGGGCAGTGCAGTGCAAGAGCCCCCGTTCTGACGTCCTCGCCGCGACCGGTCGCGGGCCCGCCCACGCGCGCGAAGCGGCCCAGTCGTGTGCATCACGCCCGCGTTCACCGACACCCCGCACACCACACGTGCAGTGGTTCTCCGCCAACGCCATGAAGCCCGCATTCGTCCGTGCACTTCCGCGCCACCGCGAACACCGACAACCGACTCATGAGACGGAGCTACGCCCCATGACCCGCATTCCCGACGCCGTTTCCGTCGCCTCGCTCGACACGCACCGCCTGATCGTCGCCGTTCCGAACCAAGGCCCGGCCGAAGTGTCCTGCAACCTCCCCCGCCCCGTCGCCGCGTCCGTACTGCGACAGCTCGCCGACGGCCTCGACAGCCCGGCCGGCCAGTGCGAGACCGCGCTCATAACCGGCCGTCCGTGCCCCGTGCACGACGCCCCCGCCTCGCCGTCCGAGGCCCTGCTCGCCGCGGGAACCGGCGCCGCCGAGGCCGCCGCCCGCGGCATGCGCAAGGCGCAGCGCCCCGCCGGCCTCGACGCCCTGCTCGGCTATGTGGCCGCGAGCATGGCCGACGAGGAGCAGGCCGCCGAGGAGCCGCCCGCGCTTACCGCCGACGACGTGCGCGACGCCCTCGCGTTCAACGCCGCCGAACGCGACCAGGTGCTCGCCACGCTCCGCGACGTCCTGCTCGACACCACCGCGACGCGCACGCCCGAGCAGGCCCTCGCCGCCGCCCGCGTCCTGCTCATTGCGCACGCCCGCCAGCTCGCCGCCCTGGTCGAGGTCGAGCACGCCGAGACCCGGACCCAATGGGGACTCAACCGCAGTACCCGCGGCCTGCTCACCGGCTATAGCAACGCCCGCCGCACCATCCGGACGTACGCCGACCGCCTCGCCGACGAGCAGGCCCTCGCCGAGCGCGCAGCGAACGAGCAGGACCCCGAGTGACCCCGGCCCGGACGTGCAGGGCGTGCCGGCGCCCCCTCGCTGCGCCCTCGCCCGACGGATACGGGCCGAAGTGCCGGCGCAAGCACCAGCCGCCCGCCGTCCGGGCCCGCCGACCACGGCGACCGCGCCGCGCCCCGATCGAACAGCCCACCCTCGACGACGCACAGGAGCAGCAGCACCCATGAGCCCCCGCCCCCAGCAGCGCGCCCCCAAGGGTCGCAACCGCGACCGTGCCGACCGGCGGGCCGTCGTCGACGTCCTGCTCGCCCGCGCGCAGCGAGGCGTACTCTCCGCCGCCGAGGGCGCCCTACTCGCCGAGCACGTACGCGAGGAACAGCGCCTCGCCGACGAGAACCGCCGCGCCATGGCCGGCACCACACAGGCCCTCGAACGCCACCGCGAGGCCGCCGACGCCGCGATCGTCGAGGCCGAGGAACGCGCCGCCACCGCCGAGCAGCAGCTCGCCCCCGTCGAGGCCGCCCTCGCCGAGGCCCGACGCCGGCACCGCGGGGCGTTCGAGCGCGCCGACCAGTTGCTCGCCACCGTTGCCCGCGTCCGCAACGCCCAGACTCTCGGCGACGCCCTCGCCGCCGTCGCCGAACACGACGGCCTGTCCCCGACCGCCGCCCGCATACACGCCCGCATCCTCGACCGCGCCGACTCGACCGACGCCCGCCTCGCCGAGCAGCAGCGCGAGCACGACATAGCCCTCGCCACCGAGCGCCGCCGCGGCGACGGATGGCAGCGGCACGCCCTCGCCGCCGACCACAAGGCCGGCCGGTACCGGACCGCATGGTTCGCCGCCCGCCGCGACCGCCGCGCCGACCGCGCCGCCATGGCCGCCGAACTCCCCGCCGTACAGGCCGGACAGCGCGCCCTCGCAGTCGCCGACGAGCTGTTCGTCGCCGGCCGCGCCCCGGCCGAGCGCGACGCCGGCCGCCGCATCCTCGCCGTCGTCAAGGAGAACACCCGCCCGTGAATGTCACCGCCCAGCCCACGACCGACCGGGGCCAGCAGGCCGCCGACGACCTCGCCGCCATCCGCGAGCAGTGGGGCGACCTGCTCGCCGCGATATCCGAGCCCCCGCGGCCGGCCGCATGGATGCCGTACGAGCGCCGCGGATTCCTCGACCAGGTCGCCGCCGAGGACCGCGCCGGCGACGAGCCGACCGTCGGCCGTCTGCCCCTGGTCGTGCGCGAACATCCGGCGCCGGCGAACTTGCGCGCCCTCGACGCCGCCCTCGACGTCGAGCGCGACGTGTTCGACATGTGCGACGCCGTCGCCGAGCGCGTACAGCGCACCGTCGACCGCGACGACGCCCGCCTGTGGACCCTGCCCACCGTGCGGGCCGCGGAGTGGAGGCACGACGCCGACCGGATCGTCGACCGCATCGGTTCCCGCGCGCACGGGCTGCATTGGGCATGCGTCTACCTCGCCGGCCGCGCCCTGTCCGAGTCCGACGGCGAGCTGTTCCGGATCACGCCCGCGCCCCTGCTCGACCAGATCGTCGCCACGGCCCGCGGCGCGCGCCGCAGCGTCGAGGCCGCGCTCGGCCGCGAGGGGCGGACGCTCACGCTCGACGACCCGTGCCCGTTCTGCAAGGGCGGACGGATCGTCGTACACAACGGCGGAGGAGACCCGCGGGCCGCCGTGGCGACCTGCTCGACGGGCCCCGCGTGCCCGGCACCCGTGGACACCGAACGGGGCCGTAGGGCGTGGCGAGGCGCCGACCTGGTCGCGTTGTGGGTTGCCGTCAACTCCGGGCGCACCGTGGCCGTTTGAGGGCGACACACGGCCGTGCACGCCCCCGGGGGCCACTCGACCCCGGGGGCGTCACCATGCCCGGTCACGGTTCCGTAACGCCTGCTGCAACTATTGCTGCAATGATTGCTGCAACGCCTACTGTTGGGATTCCTGACGGGTCCTCACCCCGACAGGACCGCCGGCCCTCACCCGGCACCCACCCACCGACACAGGAGCGACACTGTGGCAACCGTGATTCCTGGCGCCCTCGCCGACCACCTCACCACCGAGCCCCCGCTCGATCTCGACACCCGCGCCGCCCTCGACGCCGCCCGCCGCGGTCGTGGCCGGACCCTGGTTATCGAGCTGAAGAACATCACTCCCCTGCACGTCATCAGCCGCCGCGCCGAGTACCTGCTCGGCGACGCGTACACCACCGAGCCGCAGAAGCGCGCCGCCCGTAAGTGGCTCGCCACGGCCGGCCGCGCCCCGCAGGTCGTCACCACCCGCTACGCCTCGACCCGCGAGGCGTACGACGCCGCCATGAGCAGCGACACGGTTCGGAACGGCGACGTCCTGGTCGTCGAGGCCGAGGCCGCCGTCGCGTTCCTGTGGAAGTCGCACCCCGTCGCCGTCACCACCGCGCACGGCGAGTTCCACCGCGCCGAGGGCGACCCCCGCGAGGTCGACGCCAACACCGGCCCGTCCGTGCGCATGGCGATGGACGTCGCCCACCTGATCGGCGTCCCCCTCGCCCGCGCCGAGGACCAGGCCGAGGCCGAGCAGGCCCTCGCCGAGGCCGCCGCCGACGCGCCCGAAGCCGAGCCGACCGCCGAGGAGCAGGCCGCCGGCCTGTCCGTCCGCCGCTACATTGCCCGCGAGTTCCCGGCCGTCGCCGACCTGCTCGGCATCGACAGCGCCGCCGACGACGCAGACGTCGAGCAGTTCGCCCGCGCCGCGCGTGCCGTCGACGCCGTCGAGCACGCCGAGCAGGTCGAGGCCGCCGTCGAGACCGTCACCGACGCCGAAGCCCTGTACGCCGTCCAGATGGTCACCGAGGCCGAGGCCACCGAGGGCACGTGGCAGGGCGCATGGATCGGCGAGCAGCCGGCCGGCGAGGCCCTGTTCGACCTCGACCAGGACGTCGAGCAGGGCGCATTGTTCCGCCCGTAGCCACCCGACCGGCCCGCCCTCGACCGAGGGCGGGCCCCGTACCGCACCGACAGGAGCGCCACAGATGAGCAACGAGCAGACCCCCAGCGAGCAGCCGCCGCCCGACACGGCCAGTGGTCGCCTGGTCGCCGACATGCTCGGCCTGTTCAACCGCTACGAGCGCGAGCGGGCCGCGCACCGCGCCGCCCAGGGCGACACCAACCCGTACGACCTCGCCCCCTACGAGCAGGTACACGGCCTCACCAACGAGTACGACGCGGCCCGCGCCAGCGATGACCCCGGCGCCCTCGACCAGTTCCTCGACAACCTCGCCGAAGACTTCCACCTCGACGACGTTCGAGCCGTACGCATGGCCGCCGCCGCCGTGCAGGCCGCCATGGGTCGGATTGCTCTCGCCGCCCGCGTGAAGGGCATGAGCCCCGACCAGATCGCCGCCGAAACCGGATACACCGCGAGCCGGATCACTCAGTTCATCCGCGAGGAGAAAGTACGCCTCTCCACCCCGTAGGCCCGCACACACAAGCGGGCCCGCCCGGTTCCTCACAAACCGTATGGGCGGGCCCTCACCACCAGACAGGAGCGACCCCAACCAATGGCTACTCCGCAGCGTACCCAGCGCCGAGCCCAGCCGATCGCCGGCACCCGACCGACCGTCCGCCTCGACGAGCAGTTCGCCCGAGACCTCGCCGTTCTCATGCAGACCGGCGAGGATCTGACGACCGCCATGCGGAAGGCCGTCAGCATCGTTGCCGACATGTACCGGACCGCGTGGCACCACCGGTCGGTGCCCGTCGGCACCGCGCCGACGTTGAAGGCGTACAAGTTCGTCGAGGCGCCGCCCGTGCCGGGCCCGCCGTCCCTTCCGTGGGTCAAGCACGACGGCCCCATGTGGACGCCCAGCAGCAGGCAGACCAGCAGTGATGACGCCCGTCGGCAGCAGCAGCCGCCCCGGCCGCCGCAGCGTCAGCAGGCCGGCCGACGGCCCGTCCGCCCATAGCCGACGAGCGAGCAGCAGCAGCGCGCCCCGCCCGCCCGATCGTCGGTAGGCGGGGCGCCGCCGTCAGCAGCCGCGCCGACCGGTCGCGGGCCCGCCCACGCGCGCGAGTTGCGTCGTGACCTTTCCGTGACCTATTGTTGGCCGCGTCTTCGGCGTGCCCGCACACGGACGCCCTACCTCGAACGCCCTGCCGCTCCCCCCCCCAGCGGCGGGGCGTTCGCATGCGCCCTGCAACCATCCCCACGGGTCACACGTCCCCCTTACGTAACGCTTACCAACCCGTGGGGGGACAACCCGTGAAGCACCGCGCCATTGCCTTAACACTCTCCGCCGTCGCCACCCTTGCAGCGCTCACCGCATGCAGCAGCAGCGATGACGACGCCACGGCGAAGAAGTCGACGCCGCCGGCCGCGCCCGAATCCGTGAGCGCCAGCGACGCCGCCGCCGCTCTGCACAACGCCGGCATTCCGGCGAAGCCGACCGGACAGGCGCGCACCGACCTACTCGCCGCACTGCGCAAGATCAGCCCCGCCCTGGTCACGGACGAAGACGACGCAATCGACAACAGCCGTAACCAGTGCTCTGCCATCAACGGCAAAGCCGCCAAGCTCGATTGGTCCGCACAGCAGCGATTCGGCACCAGCTCGCACGAGGTGAGCGACGCCGAAGCGAAGCAGATCAACGCCGCGTTGACGACGTTCTGTAAGACCGCCTGAACGAACCCTCGACGGCCCGGCACACCCCCATGTGTCGGGCCGTTGGCATGCCCGCGGGAGGTGGCCGCCCGTGGGACGCCCCATCGACGACAACGACCGCCGCCGCGTGCGCGAGCTGCACGCCGCAGGCAAGTCCCGCAACGACATCGCCCGCGAGATCCGGCGCAGCCCGTCGACCGTTTCGAAGATCGCCGCCGCGTGTGAGCCGCCGTTGTCGTTCGACCGCGCCGCCGAGGTGGCCGCCGCGACAGCCGTCCGTACCGCCGACCTCGCCGCGCGCCGCGCCGCCCTCGCCCTCGCCCTCCAGGACGACGCCGAGCGCCTACGCGTGCAGCTCTGGCAGCCGGCCGTACACGGCGAGTTCGCCGGCAAAGAGGGGCACTGGCAACACGTCAACCTCGACCAGCCGCGATTCGTCGACCAACGCCAGATCATCGGGTCGGTACAGACCGCCGTCGGCACCTCGCTACGCCTCGCCCCAGCCGAGGGTGGAGAGAACGCCGAGCAGGTGCGTTCGATGCTCGGAGTGCTCGGCGAGGCACTGACGCAGGCCGCCAACGACGACCAGGCCCACGACGACGGGGGCGCCGCCGGGGGGTGAGCCTGTGCTCGACCTCGACCGGTTGCCCCTGTCCCGTAAGCAGCTCCGCAGCATCGGGCAGGCGACCGCCCGTATCAACCTGTGGCACGGGTCCGTCCGGTCCGGGAAGACCATCGCGTCGCTACTGGCGTTCGTGATCGCCGTCGCCACGGCCGGACCGTCCGGCCTGATCATCGTGGTCGGTCGGTCGTTGCAGACGATCGAGCGCAACGTGTTGGAGCCCCTACAGGACCGCGCGTTGTTCGGCCCCCTCGCCCGGCACGTCGTGCACACCCGCGGGGCGACCACGGCAACGATCCTGGGGCGCACCGTCCACCTGATCGGCGCCGCGGACGCCCGCGCCGAGGGCCGGCTACGTGGCCTTACCGCCCAGCTCGCCTACGTCGACGAGGCAACCCTGTTGCCCGAGGCGTTTTGGACCCAGCTACTCGCCAGGCTCAGCGTCCCGGGCGCCCGCCTGTACGCCACGACCAACCCCGACAGCCCGCGGCACTGGCTCAAGGTCGGATACCTCGACCGCATCGCCGAGTTGGACATGCGGGCGTGGCATTTCAAGCTCGCCGACAATCCGTCCCTGTCCGCCCAGTACGTTGCATCGCTCGCCGCCGAGTACACCGGCCTATGGCGTAAGCGCATGATCGAGGGCGCATGGGTCGTCGCCGAGGGCGCCATCTACAGCGAGTGGGACGAAGACCGGCACGTCGTCGACACCCTGCCCACGATGCGCCGCCACTGGTTGGGCATCGACTACGGCACGACGAACCCGTTCTCGGCCGTCCTGCTCGGCATGGGCGACGACGACCGCCTGTACGCCGTGGCCGAGTGGCGATTCGACTCCCGCAGCGCGCACCGGTCCATGACCGACGCCCAGTACAGCGCCGCCGTCCGCAAGTGGCTCGCCGACTACCGGCCGCCCGACGCGCCGCCCGGCACCGGCAAGGGCGTCACGCCCGAGTGGACGTTCGTTGACCCGAGCGCAAAGTCGTTCTCAACTCAGCTTTGGCACGACGACCACCAGGGCGTAGCGCGCGCCGACAACACCGTCGCCGACGGCATCCGGTCCGTGGCCGCCCTGTTCGCCGCCGATCTGCTGTTCGTGCACCGGTCGTGCGACGGCCTGCTCGGCGAGTTGCCCGGTTACTCATGGGACCCCAAGGCGAGCGAGCGCGGCGAGGACGCCCCGTTGAAGGTCGACGACCATTCCGTCGACGCGTTGCGTTACGTCGTGCACTCCACGGCGCACGAGTGGCGTCCCCTACTCACCGCCCAACAGACGGGTGGAGGGGCGACCCCGTAAGGTCGCCCCTCCCTGGTGCTAACTGTCCTACCTATTGACGTAGGCGACAGCGCTCATGCAGAGGCCGAAGCAACTGGCGAACACTGCGCCTCCCGCCGTCAAGGCAGCCAGCTGTTCACCACCGAGCAGCGCCCAACCAATCCCGGCAACAAGGCCGAAAACGACGCTGACCAGCGCCAGGATGGCCACGGTGCAAACACGGTGGTTCGGAGAATTCAACACAATTATTCCTAACTAATTGTGTTTCTTCTCCTTTCCGAACGCTCATCGTAGCGCGGCAGCCAACTCCCCGACTCAACAACGGAGTTGAAGTCATGTTTGTCACAGCCGAGGAGGTGAACCCCATGGCACTGCCCGAGAACGGCGCAGCGTGGCCGCCGCCGCAGTGGGCCCCGTACTACGCCGAGATGCGCACCGATGACGCCTGGTACTCCGGAGACCGCCGCCGCATCGCCCGCGAGTGCGGCGAGGAGGAGCACACCGCGCCGAACCGCCGGGGCCCGTGGAACAGGCGCCGCGAACAGCCGCGCCGGCCGCGGCACCGGCTGCACGTGCCGTTGCCGTCCGATATCGCCGCGACGTCCGCCGACCTGCTGTTCGGCGACATGCCGACGATCAAGGTCGCGGACCGCACCACACAGGAACGCCTCGACGCCCTGGTCGACGAAGGCCAGTTGCAGCAGATCTTGCACGGGGGCGCCGAGCAGGGTTCGGCCCTGTCCGGCGTCTACCTGCGTTCCACGTGGGACCGCGACCTAGTCGACCGTCCGATCCTGTCCGTCGTGCAGCCCGACAACGTCGCCCCCGAGTTCCGATGGGGCATGCTGCGCGCCGCAACCCTGTGGCGGGATCTCCCCGGCTCGACCGCGTCGACGATCCTGCGCCACGTCGAGCGGCACGAGGTCGGGCGCATCCTGCACGGCCTGTACGTGGGCACCCCCGACAACATCGGGCGGGCCGTCCCCCTGTCCGAGCACCCCGAAACGGCCGACCTGGTCGCCAGTCTCGGCGAGGACGGGGTCAGCGTCGCAACGGGCATCCGCGATCTGACGATCAGCTACGTGCCGAACATCGGACCCAACCGACTGCACCGTTCGAGCCCCATCGGGCGTAGCGACTTCCAAGGCATCCGCGACCTGTTCGTCTCGCTTGACGACGTGTGGACGTCATGGATGCGCGACATCCGCCTCGCCCGCGCGCGGCTGATCGTCCCTGACGGTTACCTCCGGGACTACGGCCCCGGCATGGGCGCAGGGTTCGACGACGACCGCGAGGTCTGGCACTCGCTGCGCATGCCGCCCACCGAGGGCAACGGCATCACCCTGAACCAGTTCGAAATCAGGGTCGAGGAGCACCAGCGCAGCGCCGAAGCACTCATGCGGCAGGCCGCCCAGTCCGCCGGGTACAGCGCGCAGTCGTTCGGCCTCGACGGCGGAGGCGAGCCGATCACCGCGACCGAGGTCGACAGCCGCGACGCCCGATCCATGGTGACCCGGAAGAAGAAGACCGGGTATTGGCGCAACCCCCTCGCGCACAGCCTGCACGTTCAGTTGCAGCTCGACGCCGTGCACTTCGGGCAGCGCATCACGCCCGAACGCCCGCGCGTCGTGTTCGGCGACGGCGTCGCCGAGTCCGAGCAGAACACCGCGACCACGCTCGAACTACTCCAGCGCGCCGGGGCCGTCTCGACCGCGACCAAGGTCCGATGGCTACACCCCGAGTGGGAAGACGACCAGGTCGACGCCGAGGTCGCCGCGATCCTGCGCGAGACCGGCGCCGCGGACATGGCCGACCCCGGCGGAACGTACCCCCTCGCCGCGTAGCACCACCGGGGGGTGAGCCGTGCCGATTCACCCGGGCATGGTCGAGGATCTGGCCTCGACGACGCGCGACCTGTACGCCGGCGCCGAGGAGCGGCTGTTGGGCATCATCGCCCGCCAGCTCGCCGCCGGCCTGGAAGCGCCCGGGTGGGTCGAGGCCAAGCTCGCCGCCGTGCAGCAGGTGCGCCGCAGCGCACAGGCCGTCGTCGACGAGTTGGCCAAGGCGACCGCCCTCGACGTGTTCGACGCGGTCGCCGAGGCGTACAACATCGGGCACCGCGCCGCGGTCGCCGAACTCGGCGCCCTGTCCGACGACGCCCGCCGCCTGGTCGACGACCGCTTGCCCCAGGCGCAGGCCGTCGACCGCCTCGCACAGGAAGCCGTCGACGTCGTCACCGCGACGCACCGCGGCATCCTTCGGGCCGTCGTCGACACCTTCCGGGCCGTCGTCTCCCGCGTCGCCGCAACGCCCCTGCTCGGCACCGGCACCCGCCGACAGGCCGTGCAAGACGCACTGCGGCAGTTCGCCGACGCCGGTATCCGGGCGTTCGTCGACAAGGCCGGCCGCCGCTGGTCGCTCCCGTCGTACGCCGAGATGGCCGTACGGACGGCGACCGCGCGGGCCGCGACGGAAGCCCACATGCGCACACTCGCCGAGCACGGCGTCGACCTGGTCGTCGTCTCCAACTCCCCGCGCGAGTGCCCCCTGTGCCGTCCGTGGGAGCGCCAGGTACTCACCATCGGAGGCCCGTCGGGGGCGCGCACGGTCGAGGTCGAGCACGCCACCGACGACGGCCGCATGATCCCCGTGCGCGTCGCCGGAAGCCTCGACGAAGCCCGAGCGCAGGGGTTGCAGCACCCCAATTGCCGACACAGCGTGTCCGCGTACACCCCGGGACTGACCACGGTGGAGGACGCCGAGCCGGACCCGGACGGGTACGAGGCCGGACAGCGACAGCGCGCCATCGAGCGGAACATACGCAAGTGGAAGCGCCGCGAGGCCGTCGCCACCACCCCAGCCGAGAAGCGCGCCGCCGCCGCCAAGGTGCGGGCGTGGCAGGGCAACATGCGCCAACACCTCGCCGACCACCCCGACTTGCGCCGACTCAGGCACCGCGAGCAGGAGGGAGCGGGCAACCTTCCCGCCTCGCCCCGCCCGCCCGCGCCCGACCAGGTCGAGCGCGCCCGCGTGTGGTCCGGCGACGATCGCACGTTGCGCGAGATGGACGACGACCAGCTCGCCGCCGCACTGCGCACGCCGCTCGACGACCGCGCCCGCCGCCGGATCGAGGCCGAGGCCGACCGCCGCGACACCGAGGCCCTGCTCGGCCGCGCCGCCCCCCGCGGACGCTTGCTCGACGACCTGCTCGGCCTGTCCGACGACGACCTCGCCCGCGTGTGGTCCCACGTCGACGACCGCGACCGCGTGCGGATCATGGCGGAGACCGACCGACGCGACCGCGCCGGCCGCCTCCCCGACGTCCGGCCCGACCTGGTCGGCCTGTCCGACGAACAGCTCGCCGCACGCTACCGCGCCGCCGGCGACGGACCGGAGGGCGCAGCAATCGCCGCGGAGGCCGCGCGCCGCGACCTGCTCGGCCGCCTGTTCCCCAGCGGTCGCCTGCTCGACGACCTCGCCGCCGCCGGCGACGACGACCTCGCATGGGCCATGCAGTACGCCGACGAGCGCGAACTGTTGCGCATCGCCGGCGAGATGGACCGCCGCGACCGCATCGAGCTACCGCCGCCGGCCGCGACCGGGAGCGCCGTCGACGACCTGCTCGCCGACCGCGACGCCCTCGCCGAGACCATGGGCGAGCGCACCCCGGACCCGGACGCATGGGGCGCCCTCGACGACACCCCGCCGCCGGCCGCCGACGCAGGATTCTGGGACGACTTGAAACGGGCCGCCGCCCGCCTGTACCGGGACGACGGCGAGGACCAGGACGAGCGGCACAAGATCACCCGCCGCGAGGCCCGCGCCCTGTACGACGAGTACGTGTATCGGCAGTACCTCGCCGCCGAGGACGCCTGTAACGGCTACCTGCTCAACAAGAAGGCGCAGGCCGCCGGCCACAACCCGGCAACGCTGTTCAGCGGGCCGGCCCGTATCGCGTACGCCCGCGCGTCGGACGAGCTGAAAGAGTGGTGGCAGACGCACGGGCGCCTCACACAGGCCGAGTTCATCGAGCAAGTGACCGGCAAATCCCAGCGATGGGCCGAGGGCGCCCGACACAACGAGTCCGACCAGCAGAACAAGAGGTGACCATGGGCGCGCGCGAGGACGTCGTCAAAGCCACGCGGGAAGGCCGTACGGCCGGCGAGCAGGGCGACCCACCGACCGCGTGCCCATACCCCGGAACGTCGATCCTGCGGACCTCGTGGATACGCGGATACGCCCGCGCTCGGCCCGTCGCCGACGCGGTCGACCAGGACGTCGCCGACTAACCGAACACCGAGCATCACCCCGGAGGGGGCCCGCCAGGAGCGGGCCCCCTTTTCGTTTGCCCCCATCCGGCCGGACGCCAGGCGCGACGGCCCCGGACACCGTCCCAGGAGGACCCCGTGTCGACCCCGACCCAGACCACCACGACCACCGGCCAGGCCCCGCAGAACGCCCCACAGGGCGCACCGCAGACGCCCCAGCAGCCGCAGGCCCCGCAGCAGCCCCAGGCGCCCCAGACAGGCCCGCAGGCACCGCAGCAAGTCGCCCCGCAGACCCCGGCCGCGCCGGGGGGCGAGCCGCAGGACGTCGCCTCTCTGCCCGATTGGGCGCAGAAGCTCATCCGGGACACCCGCGCCGAAGCCGCGGACTACCGCACGCGCGCCCAGGCCGCCCAGCCCCAGCAGCCAGCCGCGCCGCAGACCCCGCCCGCGCCCGTCCCGCAGCAGCCGGCGCCGCCGGTCGAGGGCGACGTCGCCCGACTTCCGCAGTGGGCACAGCGGGTCGTGACCGACGGACAGGGCGCAGCGCAGCAGCTCGCTTTGCAGACGGCCGTGATCGCCGCCGCCCCGTCCGCGGGCGCCGACGTCTCCCGCCTGCTCGACTCGCAGGCCGCCATGCGCGCGCTCGCCGTCATCAACCCGGCCGACGGCGCCGCGGTGAAGCAGGCAATCGAGGGTGTGCTCGCCACTCACCAGCACCTCGCCGCGGTCCCGCAGACCGCGCCGAAGGGTGGCGCCGACTTCGGCACCTCGGGCCCCGGAGCCGTCACCGCCGAGCAGTTCGCCGCCATGTCCTACGCCGAGCGCGTCGACCTCCACCAGTCCGACCCCGAGACGTACCGGCGCCTCGCCGGTTCCTAACCCGCCCGGCGACCGCGCCGGGCCCCC
This sequence comes from Streptomyces sp. NPDC043878, assembly GCF_056435735.1. Classification (NCBI taxonomy): domain Bacteria; kingdom Bacillati; phylum Actinomycetota; class Actinomycetes; order Kitasatosporales; family Streptomycetaceae; genus Streptomyces; species Streptomyces sp. NPDC043878. The sequence goes on along the minus strand of NZ_JBWKDW010000006.1, from coordinate 99,632 downwards.
CAACGCCCGGCGACCGCGCCGGAGAAAGCGAGCAACAACCCCATGGCCAAGACCACCAGCGCAGCGATGATCGTCCCCGAGGTCTGGGGCGACATGGCGCAGGCCGCATTCGTCGGGAAGGTCCGCGTCGGCGGATCGGCCGCCGTCGTCGAGGACAACACCCTTGAAGGCGCCCCCGGCGAGGAGATCGAGTTTCCCAAGTGGGGCGCACTCGGCGACCTCGACGAACTCACCGAGTCCACCCCCATGACCCCCGTGGCCATGTCGACCAGCTCGGCCAAGGCCGTGATCAAGGAGGTCGGTAAGGCCGTCGAGATCACCGACAAGGCCAAGCTTGTCAGTCTCGGCGACCCGGAGGCCGAGGCCCGCCGGCAGTTCGGCGTACTGGCCGCGCGCAAGGTCGACGCCGACCTGATCACCCAGGCGCAGGCCGACGAGACCGCGCTCGGCGGAGCCAACCCGCTCAAGTTCACCGCCGCGGCCGGCGTCACCAAGTTCTCTTGGCTCGGCGCCATGGTCCCCACGATCGCCGCATTCGGCGACGAGTGGGAGCCGGACGACTTCGCCGGCCTGTACCTCAACAGCGCGCAGTACGCCGACGCCCTCGCCGATCAGCAGTTCGTCGACGCCGCCAAGCTCGGCAACGGCCCGTCCGCCGCCGTGTCCGGCAGCATCGGCCGCATCGGTGGCGTGTCCGTTTTCCTGACGAACCGCGTCACCGCCGGAAAGTTCCTGCTCATGAAGCGGGGCGCGCTCGGCCTGCTCTACAAGCGCCGGCCGCTGGTCGAGTCCGACCGCGACATCCTCGCGCGCTCCACCGTCGTGACCACGACCCTGCACTACGCCGTCAAGCGCCTCGACGACAAGGGCGTATGCGTCGGCACCCTCGCCAACACGTAAGGAAGGAGGGCGCCGCCGTGATGCTGCGCCGCTACCACAAGCCGCCGGACGACGAGCCGGACGGCACCCAGACCGAGCCCGACGCCCCGCAGGCAGACAAGCCCGCGGGGCGTTCGCGTTCCCAGACCAAGAAGAAGGAGGAGTAACACCGTGCCCCGGATCTACGCGACGCCCGAGCAATTGAGCGCGTGGACCGGGCAGCCAGCACCGGACGGCGCCGAGCGCCTGCTCGCCCGCGCCTCCGAGGACGTCGAGGACGCCCTGTTGTGCGCCGCGTACGCCACGGACGCGGCCGGGATGCCGACCGACCCGGCCGTCGTCCTGGCCCTCGCCGACGCCACGTGCGCACAGGTCGAGTACCAGCTCGCCACCGGCGACGACGGCACCGGAGCGGCCGGCCGATGGGGCAGCGTCTCTATCGGCCCCGTGTCGCTCGGCGACCGCCGCGACGCCCCGGCCGCCGTCGGCGACCTCGACCTCGCCCCCCGCGCGCAGCGCGCGCTACGCCGCGCCGGCCTGCTCCCGGGGGTGATCTGGTGAGGGTCCCCGCCTACCTGCTCCGCCACCGGGTCACCGTCGAGCCGTATCTCGGCGACGGCGCGTACGGCCCGCAGTACGGCCCGCCCGTCACCGACGTGCCCGCCCTGGTCGCCGCCGCCAACCGCATGCAGCGCGCCGCCGACGGCCGCGACGTGCTCAGCACGACCACCGTGATCACCGCGCCGGACCTGATCTGCCCGCCCGGGTCACGGCTCACCCTGCCCGGCGGACGCACCACCACGGCGATCACCACGGCCGGCCACAGCGCACCGGGCCTACCGGTACCGGCCTGTACGGAGGTGAGTTGCGAGTGACCGCCCGCGCCCGCCTCACATGGAACAGCGCCGCCGCCGTACGCGGCACCCGACAGGGAGCGATCCGCGGCCTACGGCTCGCCGCCGAGCACGTGCTCGAACGCGCCCGCGCCCGCGTCCCGATCGAAGAGGGCACCCTCGAACGATCCGGCGTCGCGTCCGTCGACGAGACGTCCCTGACGGCCGGCGTCAGCTTTGACCAGCCGTACGCCGTCCGCCAGCACGAGGACATGACCCTTCGGCACGACAACGGCCGCAGCGCGAAGTACCTCGAAGGCCCCTTGCAGGAAGAGGCCAGCACGGTTGAGGAGATCATCGCCGCGCAGGTGCGGAGGTCGCTCCGTGGCTGACCTGCTCGACGGCCTCGCCCGGTATCTGCACGGGCGCGACCTGCTCACCTACGACCCGAGCGGCCTCGCCGGCGACACGTTCGTCGAGACGATGCCGCCCGCCCCCGACCAGGCCGTCGCCCTCGCCCTGTACGACGGCGCCCCGCCGCAGGCCCGCGACGACGCCGACACCCCCCGCCTACAAGTGCGCGTCCGCGGCACCGCCGACCCCCGCGTCTCCCGCGCCCGCTGTACGGCCCTGTACCGCGCGCTGCACGGCCTCGCCGGCGTCGAGCTACCCGACGGCACTCACCTGATCCTCGCCGCAGCCCGCGGCACCCCGGCCCCGATGGGGACCGACAGCACCGGCCGACACGAGCACGTCGTGAATTTCGACCTCGACGTGTCCGGCCCCACCGACACCCCGTAAGGAGGCCCGCCCCATGGCAGGCAGCAGCAGGCCGATTGACGCTCGCGGCTGGATTTTCCAGGTCGAGGACGCCAACGCCACCGAGGAAACGTGGCTTCCGATCGCCGGACTGACCACGTTCACGCACAACCCCGGCGAGAACGAGGAGACGGCCGACACCACGGCGTTCGACTCGGAAGGCCATTACGAACAGGACGTGATGCAGAGGGGCGCCACCCTCGAACTGGAAGGTCAGTTCCGCATCGACAAGACGACCAAGGCCCAGGACGCCGGACAGGCGTACGTCGACGCCGAATGGTCCCAGCGTCTCGGCATCGAGTCGCGGAACATGGTCCGGTGGCGGCACGAGACACAGACCAAGTGGGTCGTATGGGAGGCCACCGTCACGCCCGGCGAGCAGGGCGGAGGCACCAACGAGAAGACCAGTTGGTCGGCGACGATCACCCGCTGTGGCGCCCCGACGAGTGCGGCGGTGGCCGGCTGATGACGACCGACACCACGGCGTACGACGACGACCTCGACGAGCAGGCGCCCGCCGCCGGCGACCCCGCCGACTTCGACGCGTTTTTCGCCGAGCAGGACACCAGCCGGCCCCGCGAGTCGTTCACCCTGTACGGCACCCGCTACGTACTGCCCGACTCCCTGCCCCTGATGTTCACGCTTCAGGCCGAGCGCGTGCAGGACAGCAACGACCCCAACGACGTGCGCAAGATGCTGGGGACGCTGTTCGGGGGCGACACCCTCGACACGTGGGCCGAGCACGGCATGACCGACCGACAGTTCGGAATCGTGCTGATCTACTCGGCCGCCAACGTGCGCACCCCCGGCAGCGTGACCATGCAGCGCGCCGCCGAGCTGCACGACGAGCAGGAGCGCACCCGCGCCGCGGGAAAAGCCCCGGCGCCGAACCGAGCGGCGGGCAGGGCGAAGCCGAAGAACGGGAAGCGGCGGAGTTCTGGCAAGCGGTAATCCGCCATTGGCTCGCCATCGAGGGCGACCTGTCCCGCGAACACCAGGTGCGGCCGGCGGAGTTGGCCGCCATGTCCACCCGCCGGTTCGTCGCCCTGGTCGGCGCCCTGTCCCCTGACTCGCGTTTCGCGCGCGCATGGCGCCGCACACCGCGCCGCGTCGACTCCCCCGAGGACATAGCCCGAATCACGGGCCTACCGGCCCAGTAGCACCCGCACGCCCGGCACCACGGCCGGCACCACCCAAGGAGGTGAGGCCGTGGCGTTGACCGTGGGCGAACTGCTCGCCACGATCACGATTGACGAGTCGGGGGTCGGCGCCGGACTCTCCCGCGCCGAGCAGGAGGTACGCGCGTCTGGGGCGACCATCGCGTCGGACGCCGACCGCGCCGGCCGCGAGGCCGGGACCGCGCTCGGCGACAGCCTCGCCACCACCGCCGCAACCGCCGTCCGCGGAGCCGGCCGAGACGTGGCCGCCGCCGGCGGAGACGTGGGCGAGGCGACCGGCGGAAGTCTCCGCGAACGCATGTCGGAGAGCCTGAAAATCGGCCTCGCCGGTATCGGCGTAGCCGCGGGCGCCCTGCTCATGACTGGCTTTGGCCAGGCCCTCGAACAGGGACAGATCACCGGCAAACTCGGCGCCCAGCTCGGCGCGACGCCGGCGGAGGCAAAGAAGTACGGCGAGATAGCCGGCGCCATGTACGCCGACGCCGTCACCGAGGATTTCCAGGGTGCGGCCGACGCGATATCGGCGACCATGCGCGCGGGTATCGCACCGCCGGACGCGACCAATGCGCAAATCCAGAGCATCGCAACGAAGGTCAGCGACCTTGCGTCAACCTTCGAGCTGGATCTCGGCCAGACCGCAAATGCGGTCGGGCAGATGCTCAAAACGGGACTTGCGAAGAACGGCACGGAGGCCCTTGACGTACTGACCAAGGGTCTGCAAAACATGGGCCCGCGGGCCGACGATATCGCGGATACGTTCAACGAGTATTCGACGATTTTCCGGAACATCGGACTAGACGCGACTACGGCCACGGGCCTTATGTCGCAGGGTCTCAAGGCCGGCGCGAGGGATACCGACGTCGTCGCGGATTCCTTGAAAGAGTTCCTGCTCACCGTGCAGGGTGGCGGGCCGGAAGTCGACAAGGCTTTCGCGTCCATCGGCCTGAACGGCAAGGAAATGCAGGCCGCCTTTACAGAGGGTGGCCCGAAGGCATCGGCCGCACTGGACAAGATCTTTGACTCTATGCGGCAGATCAAGGACCCTGCCGAGCGCAACGCCCTCGCCGTCTCGCTTTTCAAGACCAAGTCCGAAGACATGCAAGCAGCGCTGTACGCGCTGGACCCGTCCAAGGCCGTAGACACGTTGGGCCAGGTCGGGGGCGCCGCAGGCAAGATGGGCGACAGCCTGCGCGACAACGCCGGCGTCAAGATCGAGGCGTTCAAACGGGGCGCCATGCAGACGCTTACCGAGTTCATCGGTAACACCGTTCTGCCTGTCCTTACCTCGCTGTTCTCATTCGTGAGCGAGCACTCAGGGGTTTTTACCGCCCTCGCCGCGGTCATCGCCGCCGTAGTCATTCCAGTGATTACCGCGCTCGGCATTCAGTCGCTCATTGCGGGCGCGCAGATGGCGCAAGCGTGGATCGTCGCCATGGGCCCGATCGGATGGGTCGGCCTCGCGATAGCCGCCCTGGTCGTCCTGATCATCGCCTATTGGGATGACGTCAAGAAATGGACACTAGCCCTTTGGGACTGGTTCGTCGATAAAATCGTGTGGGCCAAGGATGCCGCGGTTAACGCGTTTCTGAACTTCACACTCATTGGCCTACTGATCAAGCATTGGTCGACCATCAAGTCGGGCGCCATAGCAGGATGGAACGCCGTTGTAAATTGGGTCAAGGGCATTCCCGGAATGCTGTACAACGCATTCCTCAAGTGGACTCTACTCGGCCTGATCATCAGCCATTGGCAGAACATCAAAACCGCAACGGTCAACAAGGCCGGCGAAATGGTGGCATGGGTCCGCGGACTACCGAAGCGGATCTCTGACGGCATCGGGTCCCTGAAACAGTTGTTGTACGACAAGGGAACCGACGTCGTGCGCGGCCTGTGGAACGGCATCAGGTCCATGGGTTCCTGGCTCAAATCCACGCTGATCAGTTGGGCAAAGGATCTGATTCCGGGCCCGATTGCAAAGGCACTCGGCATTCACAGCCCGAGTCGCGTCATGGCTCGCAGCGTGGGCCGCTGGATTCCCGCGGGCGTCGTCAAGGGCATCCGGGCCGGACAGGGCGCCCTCGACCGCGTCATGTCCAACCTGGTCACCCCGCCCGCCGTCCCCCAGTTCGCTGGCGCCACCGTCGGCGCCTACGGCTCGCCGTACGGGTCGTCGGGCGCGACGGTCCATGTCGAGCACTGGCACGCCGCCGAGAACGGCACCCCCGACGACAACGCGAAGGCCCTCGCATGGCTCGCGAAGGCAAGGGGGTGACCGTGGCGGCAGGAGACCAGGTCACCCGGCCGGGGCACGTGCAGTACGGCGACCTACTGCTCGGCCACGGCACCCCCTACCGGTGGCGATCCATCACCGGATGGGAAGACCTTCCCGCCCTCGACTCCGGGACCGTGGCGCGCGCGGACGCGCACGGCGCGTTCCCGGGCCGGCTGCTCGCGCAGGCCCGCACGATCACTCTCGACGACATGGTCGTCCGGGCCCCGCGGGCGACGATCGGCGCCACCGTCGCCGCCCTCAACGCCGGCACGGTGCCAGTCGAGGACGAGCGCCCGTTCGTCGCGTGGCTCGACGAGCGCGGGCCCCTTCTCGCGTACGCCCGCGCCACCCGCCGCGCCGTCCCCGCCGGCCCCGGATACCGGCTCGGCACCATCACGGGCGCAGCGCTGGAGTTCCAAGCCACCGACCCGCGCCGCTACGAACTGACCGAGCGCAGCGTGTCGGCAACCCTGCCCATGTCCGAACCGGGCCTGTCGTGGCCGCTCGCGTGGCCCCTGGTGTTCGGTACCCCGGGCAGTACGGGCGCCCTGTCGACGTTGAATGCCGGCGACGCCGAGACACACCCGGTCGTCGAGTTCCGGGGCCCGATGATCCTGCCCGCCTTGACGAACCTCACCACGGGCGACGTGATCGAGTACGACCTTCCCCTCGCGGCCGGCGACGTGCTCACCGTCGACACCCTCGCCGGGACGGTCGTCCTCAACGGCACCGCCTCGCGGATCTACACCGCGACCTCGCGCTCAGTGCCCGAGCAGACGTTCACGCTCGCCCCCGGCACCGCATCCCTCATCTTCCGCGCCGCGCCCGGCAGCTCGCCGACCGCGACGGCGACCGTGCGCTATCGCTCGGCCTACTGGTAAGGAGAACCCGCCTGTGTCCGTGCGTTCCGCATGGCTGCTGCCCCTCACGCAGACCCGAGAAGACACCCGCCTCTCGCCCACGGGAACGTTCGCGCCCGAGTCGGAGATACGCACCCGCGACGGCGTGATCGCCGGCGGGAACCCGTTCGCCGCCGCGGGCGCGGGCGCGATGTCCCTACAGATCGGCGTCGGCCGCGCCCTGGTCCAGGGCACCGACGCCCAGGGCGCCTATCCGATCGCCCTCGACGCGCCCGAGGTCGTCACCTTCACCGACGGAAACGCCCAGTTCGGCCGCGTCGACACGGTTGCGCTGCGCGTGTACGACCAACTGTTCGATACCAGCGGGCAGAACCTCGCCCGTATCGAGGTGTTCATCGGTTCACCGGCCTCGCCCCCGATCGCCCCGACCCTGCCCGCGGCCTGTCTGCGCCTTTGGGACGTGACCATTCCCGCGGGCGCCTCCGCGGGCGTGGGCGGTGTCAACTGGTCGAGCGCGCTCGCCGACCGGCGCCGCTTCACCACCAGTTACGGCGGCATCATCCCCCAGGGGTACGGGACCAACTTCGCCGGCGCCTACAACGGCCAGTACCGCGACGTAAACGGCGTGTTGGAGCGCTGGAACGCCACCGCGGGCGCCTGGCAGACCTACCGGCCGCCCCTCGCCGTCGAGTCGGCCACAACAGGGTTCACCGTCGCATCCGGCTACACCCTCAACCAGTACACCGCGCGGCGCGGTAACGGCATGGCGTTCTTCGCACTGGAGATCACCCGCAAGGGGGCCCAACTCGACGTGCCGGCCGCGGGCAACATCACCGACGAGTCGATCGGCACCGTTCCGGCCGGATGGCGCCCGCCTGCCGATATCGAGCTACCGGTGTCCGACGGTATCGGCGAGGGTTCCGCCCGTCTCAACACCGCCGGCGTGCTTGCGCTGCGCACCTGGTCGGGCGGGGGCGCCCTGCGCAACGACCGCAACATCCGCACGTCCGCGACCTACTTCCTTGCGTGACGGGGGGTGCCTGTGTCTCTCGCGCCCCCGTACCGGCTTCTGTTCTGTGACTTGCGCTCCGACCAACTGCTCGACGCGCTGCCCGTATCCGGCGTGTCCCTCGACGACTACATAGGCAAAACCGGCAGGTTGACCGGCACGGTGCCGATCCCGAACCGCGCCGTTGCCGAGCGGGCCCGCCGGGCAATCCAGCCCGGCCGCACGGGCGTATGGGTCGAGCGCGGGCGTGAGATCTGGTGGGGCGGCATCCTGTGGACGCTCGCCCTCGCCTCCGATTCCCGCGGGTTCCTCGGCGCCCAGATACAGGCCGGCGGATGGGAGTCCTACCTGTACCGCCGGCTGTTGTACGACACGCAGCTCGCCGAGCAGGTCGACCAATTCGACATCGCGCGCGGCCTGGTCGACTACGCCCAGGCCAGCCCCGGCGGCGATCTCGGCATCACCTATGACACCGATGTGTCCGGCGTACTGCGCGACCGCGAGTATCTGCGCTACGACCTGCACAGCATCGGCGACCTGCTCGACGACCTCGCCGCCGCCGAGAACGGGTTCGAGTGGCGCATCGCGTCGTTCCGGGACACCGACGGCCGCAGGGTCAAGCGGCTGCAACTCGGACACCCCATCATCCGCGCGGGCGCGGCCGAGATCGTGCTCGACCACCCCGGACCGGTCCTCACCTACACGTGGCCTGTCGACGCCACGGCCAAGGCCAACGCGTGGCAGTCCCGCGGCGCGTCCGTGAACAGGAACCAGGCCGTCGAGTCCTACCCGCTCACCTCGCCCGTGCTGGTCGACGACGCCGATATCGCCGCCGGTTGGCCTCGCCTCGACGGAACGAGCGATTACACCACCGTCGAGGTACAGGCCACCCTCGACGGCCACGCCCGAGCCGACTGGACGGCCGCCCGCAATCCCGTGCAGATACCCGAGGTCGAGGTGTTGCTCGGCGGGAACATCACGCCCGCCCTGCTCGGCGCAACGATCCGCCTCCGCATCCGCGATCTGTGGCACCCGACCGCGCTCGACGCCCTGTACCGCGTCGTCGGCCTGTCCATCAACCCACCCGAGCGAGGCCGCCCCGAGACGGCCAAGCTGTACTTGGAGGTCCCCCAGTGACCTACGTCCCCCAGGACGTACTAGACCGGCTGTCGGCCCTCGAACGCGAGGTGCGCCAGCTCCGCGGCCGGGCACAGATGCGCCCCGCCCTTAACCAGATCCTCAACGGCGACGTACGGATCGGCGAGGGTGGCCGGCTGATCGCAGAGGCTCCGAACGGCAACACGATCTTCATGACCGGCGAGACCGTTCAAGGAGATTGGGCCGTCGGCATCGCCCGCCCCACCGATGGCACGGCCGCCCTCACCGTCGGCGACGAGAACAACGATTCCGGCGCCGGCCAGATGATCCGGATATGGAACCGGGACACCGGCGACCGGAACGTGATCGTCATGGATGACGCGTTCAGCGAGCGGTTCCTCGGCCGACCATGGATGCCCATTGGCCTGTACCCGACCGCGCGCCAGTCCTATACCGGCACCGCCTACGACACCGCATGGTGGGGCGCCAGCCCGGCACACAACGCCGTCGCCGTCATCGTCGTGTTCACCTACGCCGGGACCGGTGGCGGACAGGTCAAGATCACGGCCACCCCGTCCGGCGACACCGCGCGGACGCTCGCCGAGTACGACGTCGCCGCGAACACATGGACACAGCGCACGATCGAGGTTCCCCTCGACCGCGTCGAGCTGCTGCAAACCGTCGTGTGGGACGTCAGCCACCGCGCCAAGACCAGCGGGCAGAACGTCGAGACCCGCCTGTATCGCGCCTACACCCGGAACACGTTCACCGCCGACGAGGCGCCCGCCGTGCCCGTACGCACCGCGGCCCGCGCCGCCGCCGCCGGCATCAGCACCCCGCCCGACGAGGAGGTGTGACGTGCTGCCCGAGGGAATCCCCACAGTCCTGGTGACCGGCCGTTTCCTGTTCCCCGACGGCCGCCCCCTGTCCGGGCAGATCAGTTTCCGCGCACCGTCCCTGATCACGTTTGGCGCGTACGACGTGATCCTCGGCGGACCGGTCGTCGTCCCGCTCGACGCCACGGGCGCGTTCGAGGTCGAGCTACCGGCCACCGACGCCCCCGGCATGAACCCGAGCGACTGGTCGTACCAGGTCGCCGAACAGCTCGCCGGCGTCACCGTCAACCGCGTGTATCAGATCCTCTTGCCCAGCGCGACGCCCGCCGTCGACCTCGCCGACATCGCGCCGACCGACCCGACGACCCCGACCTACGTTGCCGTACGCGGCGACTCTGCGTACGAGGTCGCCGTGAAACAGGGGTTCGTCGGCACGGTCGCGCAGTGGCTCGCGTCCCTGGTCGGTCCGCGCGGGCCGCAGGGGACCACGGGAGCGACCGGCCCGCAGGGGCCGCAGGGCACCCAGGGACCGGCCGGCGCACCGGGCGTTGTCCAGTCCGTCAACGGCAAGTCTCAGGCCGCCGTCGTCCTCGCCGCCGCCGACGTCGGAGCCGTCGCCAACAACGGCGGATACAGCCGCATGGACGGCACGTTGCACGTTGTCTACGCCGGCACCCAAGCCGACGTATTCAAGGCGTCGGACGCGACACAGTCGAAGTACACCGCCGTCAACAAGAACGCCGAACTCATCAGCAACACGTCGGCCACGTTCGCCGACGTGCGCATCGGGGGCACAGGCGCCACGTTCGGCGGAGGCAGCGACGGCATCCTCGCTTTCGCCAACGCTGCCACGCCGCCCACGGCCAACCCCGCCGGCGCCCTCATGTGGGCCCAGGGTGGCGCCCTGAAAGTGCGGCAGTCCGACGGAACCGTGTTCACCGTCGGCACCGGGGGAGGCACCGCGCCGGTTACCTCCGTCAACACCAAAACCGGCGACGTGGTGCTCGCCGCGGCCGACGTCGGAGCAGAGGCCGCCGGTACGGCCGTCACCCTCAGCACCGCGCAGACGATCAGCGGAGCAAAGACGTTCAGCGCCGTACCGTCGAGCAGCGCGGCACCGACCACCGCGAACCACCTCGCCCGGAAAAGCTACGTGGACGCCGCAGTGTTCGCCGGCGAGTGGTCGCCCGCCGACCATGGCCTCGCCGCGTGGGCATTCGACCCCGCCCTCGCCGTATCGACCGGCCTCTTTCCGGGGTCGGGACCGATGCGGGTAACGGCCGTCATCCTGCGCCAGACGACGACGATCAACCGAATCGTGTGGTTCGCCACCGGATACGCCGGCGGCCTGCAAACGGGATCGTGGGCCGCCCTCTACAACAGCGGCGGAACCCGCGTCGCCGCGACCGGCGACATGTCCACCGCGACCTACGAGCCGCCCGAGGAGCACGACGCCGGGGGCGGCACCATATCGAGCCCGCTCACGGCCGCCTACTCCGCCGCGGCCGGCATCTATTACGTGGTGTGGCGCATGGTCTACAACACGACCACGCAGGACGGGCCCATGTTGCTCGCCGCCGAGAGTGGCGCCGGCGCCCCGCCCAACCAGTTCGGTTACACCATGGTTCGCCGCTTCGGCGTCTACTCGACCGGGGTCGCCGCCGCCCCCGCCACCATCACCGTGACCTCGATGGAGAACGGCGCAAACCGCTTTTGGGTCGGTCTCGCGTAGACCGCCGCACCCCTTCCACCGCACGCCCGCGCACACCGCGCCGGGCGTTTTTTCATGTCTGGAGACTTCCCATGGCACGTATGCCCGGCGCCGAGTGGCGCCCCATCCCGATCAACCACACCGAGGGCGGACAGGCCGAAGTGCGGGGCGTTGTCGTCCACATCATGGCCGGCACGTTCGAGGGCACCGACTCGTGGTTCCGCAACAGCAAGGCCAAGGCGTCGAGCCACTTCGGGACCAGCAAGACCGGCCGACTCCGCCAGTGGGTCGACACCGCCGACCGCGCATGGGCGCAGGCCGGCGGTAACCCGTCGTGGCTGTCCGTCGAGAACGAAGGCCAGGGGGGCGACACGCTCACCGACGCCCAGCTCGACGCGAACGCGCGCGTCCTCGCGTGGGCGCACGAGAAGTACGGCGTACCGCTTCAGGTGACGCACTCGACGACCGGCAAGGGTCTCGGATACCACGCGATGGGTGGTAGCGCGTGGGGCGGTCACACGTCCTGCCCCGGCTCGCGGATCGTCGCCCAGCTCGCCGAGATCGTCGCCCGCGCGAAGAAGCTCACCGGCAAGCCGGCCGAGCCGACCGCGTACACGCCGCCCGCGTTCCCGGCCGGCCTCGCCCCGAACAAGGCCAAGCCGAGCGCGAAGCCGCTTCAGCGCGCGCTGAAGGCCGCCGGATTCCTTGCAAAGTCGGTCGCCGAGTCCGACAACTACGGGCCGCAGACTCAGGCCGCCGTCGCCAAGTTCCACAACGCGCACCCGACGTACCGCGCCGCGGGCAAGAGCTACGACCCCGCCATCGGCCCGAAGGGTTGGGCCGCCCTGCACCGCATCGCCTACGGCAAGTAGGCCCCGCCAGCACCCCGCCCGGCCCCGTCGGCACCGCGCCGCGGGGCGGGCCCACACGAACAGGAGCACCCCATGCAGCCGAAGAACACGCGCGCCATCCGTACCGCGCTCCAGACGTTCGCCGCCGTCGTCGCGGTCGTGCCCGCGCTCGCCGCGGTCGTCGCCGATTCCGGCGACCTCGCCGTCGCCGCCCCATGGCTGGTCGGCGCCGCCGCCACGGCCGCCGCGGTCGCCGGCGTCATCGCTCGCGCCATGGCCTCGCCCATCGTCGAGGCCCTGCTCGACCGGTTCGGTCTCGGCCTGGTCGACGACGCCAAGGAGCCCACCGCGCCGTGACGACCCAGCCCTCGCCGTCCGATCCGGCCGCGGTCGCGCTGGAACTCGAACGCATCCGGCGGACGATCGAGGTCGGGTTCACCCGCACCGACGGCGCCCTCGCCCTGCTCGTTCAGCGCCACGACCAGACCGACGAAGCAATCAAGGAACACGCCCGCCGCCTCGACAACCACGACGGCCGCCTCGACACCGTCGAGCGCGGCGAGACCGAGCGCCAGAAGCGCAACGACGCACGACTCGACGCCCTCGAACGGGCCCGCTGGCCGCTCCCATCCGTGGCCGCCCTGGTCGCCCTGCTCGGCCTCGCCCTGTCCCTCTGGACGTTCGCCACCCGCTCATGAACAACGCCCCCCGCACGGCCATTCACGGCCGCGCGGGGGGCGTTCTGTGCGTTCGTGGGCGCCCTTACACCTCGAAGTCACCAGCCCGGATACCAGCCACCAGGCCGGCCAGACTCTCGCGCGAGAACAACAGCGCCGGCCCGGTCGGATTCTTGCTGTCCCGCACCGCGACGCGCATGTCGACGACGGCGCACTCGACACAGTCAGACTGTGCGCCGGACGCCGACGACTTCCACCAGCTCACGGGGAGGGTCGACGCGTCTTCTACGTGGTTCATTCCGTCTGGTCCCTTATCTCTGCGATGCGTTTTGCGGACAGCTCGGGCGACAGCGCAGCAGCGCGCAGCCGCTCGAACGCGTCCCGGTAGACGCCCACCTGTTCCGGTTCCTCGACGTACAGAGCCGAAGTCAACGACTCGACGTGCACGACGTCGAGGTCGACGCCTTCCTCGAACGACAGGAGCGAGTAACTGCCCATCTGACCGACGTGCGGCGGGGCGTCCGCCGGGAGAATCTGAATCGTGACGTTCGGCCGTCGGCCGCGGTCGAGCAGCCGCGAGAGCTGGTCACGCATGACGCCGTCACCCGTGCACGTCGTGCGTAGCGCGCCCTCAGCGATGATCGCCCACAGTTCGACCGGATGCTCGCGGGTGAGCACCGACTGACGTGCGAGGCGTACCTCGACCAGTGGATCGATTCGTTCCTCGACGGCCGCCGACATCGCGGTCGCCGTGATGATCTCCCGTGCGTAGTCGCCGGTTTGGAGCAGGCCGGGAATCACGCCCATCGCCCAAGTGCGCACCGACGACGCCTCATGTTCGAGGCTGATCAAGTCCTCATACACAGGCGTCAGTACGCCGCGGTAGCTGTGCCACCATCCGCGCTGTGCGCCCTCGCGCGCGAGGGACAGCATTGCGCCCCGCAACTCGGCGTCTTCGACGCCGTACAGGTCGAGCAACGCCTCGACGTCGGCAGGCTTGGCCGCGCTCTTTGCCAGTTCCAGACGAGACAGCTTGGCCACCGTGAACGCAGCGTCACTCTTTTCGGCGACGTCTTCGAGGGTGAGGTGTCGGGAGTCGCGCAGGGCGCGCAGCTTCTTACCGAGCCTGCGCCGACGCACCGTTGGTCCGCTCAACTTCACCTCACCTCCGTCATGTCCGACAGTCTGCCGGTTCGCCTCCAACCATGTCACCTGCGTTGGCCTCTCGTGAGCTGGCCCTCTCGCGGGCATATGCGAATTCTCATCTTTGCTTGAGAGGGTTGCACAACACGTGTGACAGGGAGCACTCTGGTTCGACGAAATGTGACTGTGCCGACGTATGGCGTTACGAAACGCTGCGCCAACTGGCACCACAGGCGTAGGGAGTTTGCATGGCTCACATGCCGCCGAGCGCGTTACCGGACTGCTGCGCTCCCTCTCTTGGCCCGCCGTCGCAAGCCGTGTTCGACTCCAGCGACAAAGCCTCGACACAGGCCCGCCGCTACGTACGCGAGGTACTGGGGCACGAGGAAAAGCCGCTCGACCCCGACCGGCTCGCCGACGTCCTGCTCGTCGTCTCCGAACTAGTGACGAACGCGTACAGGTATGGCACCGAGCCCGGCGACTCCCTACTCGTCAAAGTCCTCACGACCGACGAACGCGTACGCATCGAAGTCCATGACCCCCGACGCAAACGCCCGCATCTGCGCAACGAGTCGGGGGAGCGTGCCCGCGGGCGCGGCCTGCACATCGTCGACGCCCTCGCGGCGCGCTGGGACGTCGACGACAGACCGTTCGGCAAGGCCGTATGGGCGGAGGTGCAGCGATGACCCCGAACGATGTGACGTTCCGCGCCGTGCCCGGTCCTGGTTTCGTGGCCGGCTGCACCGTGTCAACGTGGCTGCACGCGGGCGCGCTTGCCCTGCCCGTCGCGTACGTCCTGATCGGCCACGCACCCCCGCGACGCGCGGACGAGACGGCCGAGTCGGTCGAGGCCGGCCTGTTGGGCATGGCCGACGCAATGCGCTTACGGCCAGCCGCCGAGCGCCTGCCCAACGTCGGCGCCCGCCTCATACTGCGCGGGCCGTACGTCGCCCTCGACTACGGTCACCCGGCCTACTTCATGCGGTTACCGACCCCCGGCCTCGAATGGCGCGCGCACGTCGCCGCTGGTGGGCAAGCGTGCCTGACGATCGGCCTCGACCCGGTACCGCCCGGAGCGGGCCCCGACGCCGTCGAGGCATACCTCGCGCGCATCGTCGCGACCGGCCGCGCCTACATGGGCGCAACGGCCATACGGAACCGGTGAACCGGGCGCGCGACCTTCCATGCCACCGCCGCGCCGCACTCCAGCGCGGCGGCACCCCAAGCGACCGCCGAGTCGCATCCACCACCACCAGAGAGGTACCCATGGCAACGGCCATACAGACAGGCATTAAGTCGGTCGAACTGGAGATCACCGGCACATGCCAACTGAGCTGTAACCACTGCTGCACCAGCTCAGGCCCCAAGGTTCCCCACGGCGCCATGACCCGCGCCGACTGGGAGCAGGTCATTACAGACATCGCCGAAGTCAGCATCCCCGCCGTCCAGTTCATCGGTGGCGAGCCGACCCTCGCCCCCTACCTCCCCGACTACATCGATCACGCCCTCGCCGCCGGCCTCAACGTCGAGGTGTACTCCAACCTCACCCACGTCCGCCCCGGCCTGTGGAACGCGTTACAGCGCCCCGGCGTCTGCCTCGCCACCAGCTACTACAGCGACCGCGCCGAAGAACACGAGAAGATCACCAACGGCCCCGGCAGCTTCAAGCGCACGCGCGCCAACATCACCGAGGCCCTGCGCCGTGGCATCCCCCTACGCGTCGGCATCGTCGACATCCTCGAAGGGCAGCGCGTCGACCAGGCCCAAGAGGAACTGCGCGGCCTCGGAGTGGCGACCATCCACGTCGACCGCGTGCGTAAGGTCGGCCGCGCCGCCAGCGACACCGCCACTCTCCCGAGCACTGCGGAACTGTGCGGCCGATGCTTCCGCCAACGCGTATCCGTCAGCCCCGACGGACAGGTGTCCGGCTGCATCCTGTCCCGCTTCATGGTCGCCGGGAACGTCCGCGAACAGCGCCTCCCCGACATCCTGCACAGTGACCGTTGGCAACAGCTCACCGACGCCGTACCGCAACCCCGAGCCGCCTGCACGCCGGACGACTCCGGAGACTGCGACCCGGCCAACACCCCGGCATGCGAACCTTCCTACTTCGCCCCCACCACCCCCCGTCTCGGAGCCATCGCGTGATCTGGGAAACCGCAGCGGTACAACTCGCCGACAAAGTCACTCACCGTTCGTCACCGTGGCGCAGCATCGTCGCCCGCACACCGCGACACACCTTCGTGCCGCAGTGGTGGGAAATCGTCGAGGGGCAATGGACCCTGCGCCAACCGGACAACGAGAACGAGTGGTACCGCGCGGCCTACGCCGACCGCTCACTGATCACTCGCGTGGGACGGATGCATGCGGACAGCGCCTCATCCGACGTGCACCCCACGGGCCGGCCGACATCCTCGGCCACGCTCCCCAGCCTCACGGTGCAGATGTTCGAACACGCCCGCATGACAGAGAGCGACGAACTGCTCGACATCGGCACCGGCAGCGGATACGGAACGGCCCTCGCCGCGCGTCTCCTCGGCGCCGACGCGGTGAAGAGTGTCGACGTAGACAGCTACCTCGTGGAGGCCGCACGCGACCGCCTCGCCGCGGTCGGCCTGAAACCCACGCTCCAGACTGTCGACGCAACCGGCCCTCTGCCGTTCCAGGGCGGCCAGTTCGACCGGATCGTCGCCACGGTATCCGTCCGCAGCGTCCCGCCAAGCTGGCTCCACACCCTGTGTCCCGGCGGCCGGCTGGTAACCACCATCGCCGGAACCTCCCTGCTGATCACCGCGGAGAAGCAAGACGACGGGAGCGCGAAAGGGCGCGTCGAGTGGGACCGCGCGGGATTCATGCACGCTCGCCACGGCGCCGACTACCCCCCTGGTCTGTCCGTCCTGCTCGCCGCCGCGCATGACCAGGAAGGCGAAGAGGTCACCACGGGCCCGTATCCGGTGGTCGACGTGGCGAACGCATGGGATCTCGATTCCATGCTCAGCCTCACCGCCCCCGACATCGAGCACGCCTACCGCGAGGAAGGTGACCGGCGCATCGCTGTCATGGCGCACGCCGACGGATCATGGGCGCGGGCATTCGCGGTCGGAACCGAGCGGCCCACCGTCCACCAGGGCGGGCCCCGGCGCCTGTGGGATCTGCTCGACGAGGTTCGTACGTACTGGCTCAGTCACGGCGAACTGCCCGTGCGTGGGGCCCGTGTGAGCATCAAGCCGGACGGGACAACGGTCCTCGACCGTGCCGGATGGCATGTGAAGCTCACCGACTGAGCAGCGCAGTGCAGTTCGGCCCCGGTACCTCCCGTGAGGTACCGGGGCCGTTCCTTCACCAACCCTTCATTCGCACATGCGTTCGATGAGCGAGGCGGAGGGTAAGGGATATGACAGAGGCAACTCTCTGGGCGCAGTGATAGTTATGTGACCCACTGGACTCCCGGCGCCCGGTTGCGAGCCGTAGACGTCGGGAAGTGCGCAGCCCCTAGGGTGAACCCCTGGGGGCTGTCGCGCGTGATCGGTGGTGGAGCGACGCCCGGCTCGTGCAGGGGTTGACCCACCTCTGCACCCCTCCGAAGATTGGAGGGGTTGACTGGTCTAAACCAATGGGACGGTGTACCAACATGGCAGACAACGAGCGTTCGTCACTCTCCAACTTGCTCAAGGAAGAGCGCAGGTTCGCACCCCCCGCCGACCTGGCGGCGAACGCCAACGTCACAGCGGAGGCGTATGAGCAGGCCAAGGCTGACAGGCTCGGTTTCTGGGCCGCGCAGGCCCGTCGGCTGACCTGGGCCAAGGAGCCGGCCGAGACGCTGGACTGGTCGAACCCGCCGTTCGCCAAGTGGTTCAAGGACGGCGAGCTCAACGTCGCGTACAACTGCGTCGACCGGCACGTGGAGGCGGGGCACGGGGACCGGGTCGCCATCCACTTCGAGGGGGAGCCCGGCGACAGCCGCGCCATCACCTACGCCGAACTCAAGGACGAGGTCTCCCGGGCCGCCAACGCCCTGCTGGAACTCGGGGTGCGCAAAGGCGACCGGGTCGCCGTCTACATGCCGATGATCCCCGAGACGGCGGTCGCGATGCTGGCCTGTGCCCGCATCGGCGCGGCGCACTCCGTCGTCTTCGGCGGCTTCTCGGCGGACGCGCTCGCGACCCGGATCAAGGACGCCGACGCGCGGGTCGTCATCACCTCCGACGGCGGCTGGCGGCGCGGCAAGCCGTCCGCGCTCAAGCCGGCCGTCGACGACGCGGTCGCCCGCGCGGAGAACGTCGAGCACGTGCTCGTGGTCCGCCGTACGGGCCAGGACGTCGCCTGGAACGACGAGCGGGACGTGTGGTGGCACGAGATCGTCGACCGGCAGTCCGCCGAGCACACGCCGGAGGCGTTCGAGGCGGAGCACCCGCTGTTCATCCTCTACACCTCGGGCACCACGGGGAAGCCGAAGGGCATCCTGCACACCTCCGGCGGCTACCTCACCCAGACGGCGTACACGCACCACGCGGTCTTCGACCTCAAGCCGGAGACCGACGTGTACTGGTGCACGGCCGACGTCGGCTGGGTGACCGGGCACTCCTACATCGTGTACGGGCCGCTGGCGAACGGCGCGACGCAGGTCATGTACGAGGGCACCCCGGACACCCCGCACCAGGGCCGCTTCTGGGAGATCGTGCAGAAGTACGGGGTGACCATCCTCTACACGGCGCCCACGGCCATCCGTACGTTCATGAAGTGGGGCGACGACATCCCCGCGAAGTTCGACCTCTCCTCCCTCCGCATCCTCGGGTCCGTCGGCGAACCGATCAACCCCGAGGCGTGGATCTGGTACCGCAAGCACATCGGGGCGGACCGCACCCCCGTCGTGGACACCTGGTGGCAGACCGAGACGGGCGCGATGATGATCTCGCCGCTGCCCGGCGTGACCGAGACCAAGCCCGGCTCGGCGCAGACACCGCTTCCCGGCATCTCCGCCACCGTGGTGGACGACGAGGCGAACGAGGTACCCGACGGCGGGGGCGGCTACCTGGTCCTCACCGAGCCGTGGCCGTCGATGCTGCGCACGATCTGGGGCGACGACCAGCGGTTCCTCGACACGTACTGGTCGCGTTTCGAGGGCAGGTACTTCGCCGGCGACGGCGCGAAGAAGGACGACGACGGCGACATCTGGCTCCTCGGGCGCGTCGACGACGTGATGCTCGTGTCGGGGCACAACATCTCCACCACCGAGGTCGAGTCGGCGCTCGTCTCGCACCCGTCGGTCGCCGAGGCGGCCGTGGTCGGCGCGGCGGACGAGACGACCGGGCAGGCCATCGTGGCCTTCGTCATCCTGCGCGGCACGGCGAACGCCGAGGACGAGGGGCTCGTCGCCGACCTGCGCAACCACGTCGGCACCGCCCTCGGCCCGATCGCCAAGCCCAAGCGGATCCTGCCGGTGGCGGAGCTGCCGAAGACCCGTTCCGGCAAGATCATGCGGCGGCTGCTGCGCGACGTGGCGGAGAACCGTGAGCTCGGCGACGTCACCACCCTGACCGACTCCACGGTCATGGACCTCATCCAGACGAACCTGCCGGCGGCGTCCAGCGAGGACTGAGTACGAGAGCCACGCACGGGGGCCGCGCACGAGGACTGCGCGCGGCCCCCGGGGCACCCGGCGATCAGCGCGCCGGGTGCCCTTCGTGCGCCCGTGGCCTGCCTGATGAGAGAATTGCCGGGTTCCTCCCCGCGCCTTTCCGCGCACGTTAGGTAAACTAAACAAAGCAACAGCGGTAAAAGGTGCGCCGGGAAGTCTGGTCGGCATGTGATGCGTGCCGCCCACCGACTGGAGGTCTCCCCCGTGACGGCCCCCCGCTCCTCCCCTCCCCGCAGTGTTCTCGGACGTCTGTCCCTGCCCGAGCGGAACTTCGTGGCGGACGCGCTGCGCACCGAGACCGTCGGCGGTGTGCTTCTGCTCATCGCCACGATCGCCGCGTTGACCTGGGCGAACATGCCCGCCTTCGGCGACAGTTACTCGACCGTCAGCCACCTCCACTTCGGCCCCGAGGCACTCGGCCTGCATCTGTCGGTGGCGCACTGGGCCGCCGACGGGCTGCTCGCGGTGTTCTTCTTCGTCGCCGGTATCGAGCTCAAGCGCGAACTCGTCGCCGGTGACCTGCGCGACCCGAGGGCCGCCGCCCTGCCCGTGGTGGCCGCGCTGTGCGGCATGGCCGTACCGGCACTCGTCTACACCGTCGTCAACCTTGCCGGCAGCGGCTCGCTCGCGGGCTGGGCGGTGCCCACCGCGACGGACATCGCGTTCGCGCTGGCCGTGCTCGCCGTGATCGGCACGTCGCTGCCGAGCGCGCTGCGCGCCTTCCTGCTGACGCTCGCCGTGGTGGACGACCTCTTCGCGATCCTGATCATCGCGGTCTTCTTCACCGACACCATCGACTTCGCCGCGCTGGGCGGCGCCGTCGCCGGTCTCGTCGTCTTCTGGCTGCTGCTGCGCAAGGGCGTGCGCGGCTGGTACGTGTACGTGCCGCTCGCGCTGGTCATCTGGGGGCTGATGTACAACAGCGGCATCCACGCCACCGTCGCCGGCGTCGCCATGGGCCTGATGCTGCGCTGCACCACCCGCGAGGTCACGGGTCCCAGCGGGCCCCAGATGGAGGAACACTCCCCCGGCGAACGCGTCGAACACCTCGTGCGGCCCCTGTCGGCGGGCCTGGCTGTGCCGATGTTCGCGCTGTTCAGCGCTGGTGTGTCGATCTCCGGCGGCGCGTTGGGCGATGTGTTCGGCAGGCCGGAGACGCTCGGCGTGGTCCTCGGGCTCGTCGTCGGCAAGTCGGTCGGCATCTTCGGCGGGACCTGGCTGACGGCCCGTTTCACCCGGGCCTCGCTCAGCGACGACCTCGAATGGGCGGACGTCTTCGCGGTGGCGACCCTGGCCGGCATCGGCTTCACGGTCTCCCTGCTGATCGGCGAACTCGCCTTCGACGGCGACGCCGTACTGACAGGCGAGGTCAAGGCCGCCGTGCTGACCGGGTCGGTCATCGCGGCCGTCCTGGCGAGTGTCGTACTGAAGATCCGGAACGCCAAGTACCGCGCGATGTGCGAGGCCGAGGAACGCGACGAGGACCTCGACGGGATCCCGGACATCTACGAGGAACACGACCCCGCGTACCACCTGCGGATGGCCGACATCCACGAGCGCAAGGCCGCCGAGCACCGCCGGATCGCCGGGCTCATGACCGCGGATCGGGAGGCCGCCGCGCGCCAACGGCTTGCCGAAGTGACGGGCGGGGCAGGCGAGGACGGCGACCGTCCGGCATGATCTGACGGGACGGTACAAAAGAACACGTCCGCGGGCACGCGGAAGTCACGCAGAACTCAGGCAGATGAGGGAGACCGCGATGAGCGCACCCGACGGCAGCCCGGTCGGCGCAGAACGCAGCATCGGCCAGCTGTTCGCCTCGGCGACGACGGAGATGTCGGCGCTGGTGCACGACGAGATCGCGCTGGCCAAGGCGCAGCTGAAGCAGGACGTCAAGCGGGGCGCGACGAGCGGCGGCGCGTTCTCGCTGGCCGGCGCGGTCCTGGTGTTCTCCCTGCCGATGCTGAACTTCGCGCTGGCGTACGGCATCCGGACCTGGAGCGACTGGAATCTCGCGGTCTGCTTCCTGCTGTCCTTCGCGGCGAACGTGCTCGTCGCCGGTCTCCTCGCGCTGGTCGGTGTCGTCTTCGCGAAGAAGGCCAAGAAGGGCCAGGGCCCGCAGAAGGTCGCCGCCTCGGTGAAGGAGACGGCGGGCGTGCTCCAGAAGGCCAAGCCGCACCCGCGGCCGGAGCTGCCGCAGGACCGGGCGCCCGAGGCCATCGAGGCTGTGGCACGCTCATCGTCATGACGGATCCCGCCGCCCCCTGGGCGCAGCCTGCCTCGGTCGTACGCATCGACCTCCCCGGTGGGCAGGAGGTCACCCACCGGGACGTCGCCGCCAACGGCGCCCGTTTCCACATCGCCGAGCTCGGAGACGGGCCGCTGGTGCTGCTGCTGCACGGCTTCCCGCAGTTCTGGTGGGCCTGGCGGCACCAGATGGTGGCGCTGGCCGACGCGGGCTTCCGGGCCGTCGCCATGGACCTGCGGGGCGTCGGCGGCAGCGACCGCACCCCGCGCGGTTACGACCCGGCCAACCTCGCCCTCGACGTCACCGGCGTGATCCGCTCGCTGGGCGAGCCGGACGCCGCGCTGGTCGGCCACGACCTGGGCGGATACCTGGCGTGGACGGCGGCCGCGATGCGCCCCAAGCTGGTACGGCGGCTCGCGGTCTCCTCCATGCCGCATCCCCGGCGCTGGCGCTCGGCGATGCTCTCCGACGTCAAGCAGACCTCCGCGGGTTCCTACATCTGGGGGTTCCAGCGGCCCTGGCTGCCGGAGCGCCGGCTCCTCGCCGACGACGGCGCGCTGGTGGCCCGGCTGATGCGGGACTGGTCGGGGCCGGGTCTGCCGGACGAGGAGGCGGTCGAGACGTACCGCCGCGCGATGCTCATCCCCTCCACGGCACACTGCTCGATCGAGCCGTACCGCTGGATGGTGCGGTCGATGGCGCGTCCCGACGGCATCCAGTTCAACCGCCGGATGAAGCGCCCGGTGCGGGTGCCGACCCTCCACCTGCACGGATCGCTCGATCCCGTGATGCGCACCAGGAGCGCGGCCGGCTCCGGGGAGTACGTCGAAGCGCCGTACCGCTGGCGGCTGTTCGACGGGCTCGGACACTTCCCGCACGAGGAGGACCCGGTGGCGTTCTCCGCCGAACTCGTCAACTGGCTGAAGGACCCCGAGCCCGATCGGTGACCGGCTGGACGCGCCCGGCGCCCTCGGACGGGAACACCTGTCCTACGAACGGCCACTTGCCCGGCGCATAGGCCAATTGGCCGCCCGCGGGGCGGTTATCGACCTTGGGGCAGGGGCAGAGGTCGGGGTATGGGCTGGACGCACGACTACAGTGACGCGGCACGCAATCGGCGCTCGGGCGGTGGCCTGAGTTCCCACCAGCGGGGCGGTGTCCCGCAACTCACGGGCACGGATCTCCGCGTCGGAATTCCGCGCATCCTGCGTCGCCGGGCCCGCTGGGTCTCGGTACGCCTGCGTCACCCGCGAGGCTGACCCGGCCGGACTCACAACGCGCAGCTGTCGCTGTCCACCTGCTGGTTCGCGGTGTGCCCCTTGACGATGTCCTCCCGGATCTCGTCGGCGGTCAGCGCGTAACCGGTGTCGGCGTCGTCGCGCGACTTCGCGAACACCACGCCGTACACCCTGCCCTGCGGGGTGAGCAGCGGACCGCCGGAGTTGCCCTGGCGCACGGTCGCGTACAGCGAGTAGACGTCACGGCGCACGGTGCTACGGCGGTAGATGTCCGGCCCGCTGGCCGTGATGCGTCCGCGGACGCGCGCTGCGCGGACGTCGTACGACCCGTTCTCCGGGAAGCCCGCCACGATGGCGCTGTCGTTGCCGGCCGCGTCCGCGGACGCGAACTGCAGGGCGGGCGCGCTGAGATCCGGTACGTCGAGTACGGCGATGTCGCGCCGCCAGTCGTAGAGGACGACCGTCGCGTCGTACTTCCGGCCCTCTCCCCCGATCTGGACGGTGGGCTCGTCGACGCCGCCGACGACGTGCGCGTTGGTCATGACGCGGCGGGAGCCGAAGACGAAACCGGTGCCTTCCAGGACCTTGCCGCAGCTCTGCGCGGTGCCCATGACCTTGACGATGGAGCGCTGCGCGCGGGAGGCCACCGCGCTGTCGGCGAGGGCCGGATCGGGCGGCTGGACGTCGGTGATCGGCTCGTTCGCGAACGGGCTGAAGACCTGCGGGAAGCCGTTCTGCGCGAGGACGGAGGAGAAGTCCGCGAACCAGGTGTCGGCCTGGTCGGGCAGCGCCCGGGCGACCCCGGTCAGCACCTTGGAGTTGCGGACCTCCTTGCCGAGCGTCGGCAGGGTGGTGCCTGCGAGCGCGGAGCCGATCAGCCAGGCCACCAGGAGCATCGCGACGACGTTGACCAGGGAGCCGCCGGTCGCGTCGAGGGCGCGGGCCGGGGACCAGCTGATGTGCCGGCGCAGCTTGTTGCCGAGATGCGTGGTCAGGGCCTGGCCGACGGAGGCGCAGACGATGACGACGACCACAGCTATGACGGCGGCGGTCGTGTTGACCTCGGCGTTGTCGGTCAGGGCGTCCCAGGCCACGGGCAGGAGGTAGACGGCGACGAGACCGCCGCCCAGGAAACCGACCACCGACAGGATGCCGACGACGAAGCCCTGGCGATAACCGACGACCGCGAACCACACGGCGGCGACCAGCAAAAGGATGTCGAGCACGTTCACCGGTTCGAGCCTCGCCTCATCACTTCGCGGTCACCTCTGGTCGGCCGAGGGGGGGCCCACCGCGAAACGGCACGCGGACGCAGCATCCCCCGGGAAGACACACACGGCAGACAGCCTGTCATGACCGCCAGTCGAGCGGGACCTGCTTCTCACGGTCCCAGGGGCGCTCCCAGCCCGCGAAGTGCAGCAGGCGGTCGATCACTCCCGCCGTGAACCCCCACACGAGGGCCGATTCGACCAGGAATGCCGGGCCCCGGTGGCCGCTGGGGTGGACGGTGGTCGCCCGGTTGGCGGGATCCGTGAGATCGGCCACGGGGACCGTGAAGACGCGGGCGGTCTCGTTGGGATCGACGGCTCCGACCGGGCTGGGTTCGCGCCACCAGCCCAGGACGGGCGTCACGACGAAGTGGCTGACCGGGATGTACAGCGCGGGCAGCACGCCGAACAGCTGGACCCCGCTCGGATCGAGCCCGGTCTCCTCCTCGGCCTCGCGCAGGGCCGCCCGCAGCGTGCCGTCGGCCTTCGGGTCGCCGTCCTCCGGGTCGAGGGCTCCGCCGGGGAAGGACGGCTGGCCGGCATGGGAGCGCAGGGAGGTGGCCCGCTCCATGAGCAGCAGCTCGGGGCCGCGCTCGCCCTCACCGAACAGGATGAGGACGGCCGACTGGCGCCCCGCGCCGTCCGCGGGGGGCAGGAAACGGCTCAGCTGCGACGGCTCCACCGTCTCGGCGGCTTGCGCCACCGAGGCCAGCCAGGCGGGCAGGCCCTCCTTGCTGAGTGTCACCGAGCCGCCCTGGGTATGGCTCGCTCGCGTCATCTCCACCCCCGTTCTCTCTCGCTCAACGCCCGGCGCCCCGGAGATCGTTCCGTCATCCCGCCCCCAGCGGCGGGGCGGGCCTGCCGCCGGCGTCGAGGTACGACTGCGGAGGCTTGAGGCGCTGGCCGGGGAAGCCGCCCTTCTCGTACTTGAGCAGCTTCCTCGCCTTCTCCGGGTCCGTCTCGCCCTCGCCGAACGCGGGGCAGAGCGGGGCGATGGGGCAGGCGCCGCAGGCGGGTCTGCGGGCGTGGCAGATGCGGCGGCCGTGGAAGATGACGTGGTGGGAGAGCATCGTCCAGTCGCTCTTGGGGAAGAGCGAGCCGACGGCGGCCTCGATCTTGTCGGGCTCGGTCTCCTCGGTCCACCGCCAGCGCCGCACCAGCCGCTGGAAGTGGGTGTCCACGGTGATGCCGGGGCGGCCGAAGGCGTTGCCGAGCACGACGAAGGCGGTCTTGCGGCCGACGCCGGGCAGCTTGACGAGGTCCTCCAGCCGGCTGGGCACCTCGCCGCCGAACTCCTCCACCAGCGCCTTGGACAGCCCTATGACGGACCGGGTCTTGGCCCGGAAGAACCCGGTGGGCCGGAGGATCTCCTCGACCTTCTCCGGGTCGGCCGCGGCCAGGTCCTCCGGGGTGGGGTACCGGGCGAAGAGACCGGGCGTCGTCTGGTTGACCCGCAGGTCGGTGGTCTGCGCGGACAGCACCGTGGCGACGATCAGCTGGAAGGGGTTCTCGAAGTCCAACTCCGGGTGGGCGTACGGATACACCTCGGCGAGCTCGCGGTTGATGCGGCGGGCCCGACGGACCAGGGCGGTACGGGACTCGTCCTTGAGAGGGCTGCTCGCCTTCGCCGGGGTTTCCGTCCTGGCCGGCGTTCCCGTCTTCGTGGAAGCCGCTTTCCTCGCCGGGGGCGCGCTCTTCCCCGGGACCGCCTCAACCGCCTTCTTCACCGGGTTCGCCGTCTCCGGGTTTGCCTTCACCGGGGTCGCCTTCTCCGCCGTAACGGCCTTCTTGTCCCGGGCCACCGGCGCCTTCTTTGCTGCTTTTGCCGTTTTCCCACCACCACCGGGGGCCTGTTCGCCCACAGCGGAATCGCGACGTACAACCACCCGCTCAGCCCCCTCGGTCTGTGCTCTCACCGGCGATTTGGACACCCGGCCAGCCTAGAGCCCGGCACCGACATCCGCCCCGGGCCCCGAAGATCGGCCCCCAATTGGACCCCTGCCGCTTACCCCGGGACACCTGTGCGGCATCCTTGTGACAGATCACACTGTTTGGACCGTCCGGCAAAATGGGGAACACGGTCCCCTGGTAGCGGGGGAGCAAGATCCCCTGAGCAGGTCGACAAGGAGAGAACTCGTGGACGACGTTCTGCGGCGCAACCCGCTCTTCGCTGCTCTCGACGACGAGCAGGCCGCGGAGCTCCGCGCCTCCATGAGTGAGGTGACCCTCGCCCGCGGAGACTCGCTGTTCCACGAAGGCGACCCCGGTGACCGGCTCTACGTCGTCACCGAGGGCAAGGTGAAGCTTCACCGCACCTCGCCCGACGGCCGCGAGAACATGCTGGCCGTGGTCGGCCCGGGCGAACTCATCGGCGAGCTGTCGCTGTTCGACCCCGGCCCCCGTACGGCGACCGCCACCGCGCTGACCGAGGTCAAGCTCCTCGCCCTCGGCCACGGCGACCTCCAGCCCTGGCTGAACGCCCGGCCCGAGGTGGCCACCGCCCTGCTGCGCGCCGTCGCCCGCCGGCTGCGCAAGACCAACGACGCCATGTCGGACCTGGTCTTCTCGGACGTCCCGGGCCGCGTCGCCCGCGCCCTCCTCGACCTCTCCCGCCGCTTCGGGGTGCAGTCGGAGGAAGGCATCCACGTCGTCCACGACCTCACGCAGGAGGAGCTGGCCCAGCTGGTCGGCGCGTCCCGCGAGACCGTGAACAAGGCACTGGCCGACTTCGCGCAGCGCGGCTGGCTCCGCCTGGAGGCCCGCGCGGTCATCCTGCTGGACGTGGAGCGACTGGCGAAGCGCTCGCGCTGACCCGGGTCCGGCGCGTGAGGCCGCCCTCTCGGGGCCGCCGCGCGCCGTCGCGCCCGCGCGCGTAGCGGGCCGCCGTCACCGTTCGGGGCGGTCCGGCACCCGCGGCCGTACGGAATCGCGCCAGATCGCACGAGTCCGTCCGGAACCGTGCCGCGGACCCGACCGCGCCGCACCGGCCCCGAGGCGTGCGCACGGGCCACACCGCGGCCGAGGACAACGCGGCGGCCCACTCCCCCGCTGCCACACGCCTCCGCCCCGCGCACGGCCGTGCCTGAGCTGCCCGAGAACCGTCGGCCGGGCCGGGGCGAGGTCAGATGAGGCCGTGGTCCTCCAGGTACTCCAGCTGGGCGCGTACCGACAGCTCCGCCGCCGGCCACAGGGAGCGGTCCACGTCCGCGTACACATGGGCGACGACCTGGGACGGGGTGCGGTGGCCGTTCTCCACGGCCGTCTCGACCTGTGCGAGGCGGTGGGCGCGGTGGGCGAGGTAGAACTCGACGGCGCCCTGCGCGTCCTCCAGGACGGGCCCGTGGCCGGGCAGCACGGTGTGGACGCCGTCGTCGACGGTCAGGGAGCGCAGGCGCCGCAGCGTGTCCAGGTAGTCGCCGAGGCGGCCGTCGGGGTGCGCCACGAGCGTCGTACCGCGGCCGAGGACGGTGTCGCCGGTCAGGACCGCCCGGTCGGCCGGGATGTGGAAGGACAGGGAGTCCGCCGTGTGCCCGGGCGTCGGTACGACCCTGAGCTCCAGGCCGCCCACGCCGACCGCGTCCCCGGCTGCCAGCCCCTCGTCGCCGAGCCGCAGCGCCGGGTCGAGCGCCCGCACCTTCGTGCCGGTCAGCGCGGCGAAGCGGACGGCGCCCTCCGCGTGGTCCGGATGGCCGTGCGTCAGCAGGGTCAGGGCGACGCGTTTGCCGGCCTTCTCGGCCGTGTCGAGGACGCTGGCCAGGTGTCCCTCGTCCAGCGGGCCCGGGTCCACCACGACCGCGAGCTCGGAGCCCGGCTCGGAGAGGATCCAGGTGTTCGTCCCGTCCAGGGTCATCGGGGAGGCGTTGGGCGCCAGGACGTTCACCGCGCGCGCGGTGGCGGGCCCCGACAGGACCCCCTCCCGCGGCCGGCCGGGAAGGGCTGCTGCGTCCGTCATGCGGGGGCTCCACCGGTCGGGATGTGCTTGGTGAACTCATCGTGCCCTGGCCAGGACAGCACGATCGCGTCGCCCTCCAGCCGGGCGCGCGCCAGGACGGGGGTCAGGTCGCGCGCGGGGGCCGCGGTGAGCGCCTCCGCGGCCGTGCCGTACGGGGTCAGCAGGCGCAGGGTCGCGATGGTGGGCGGCAGCATCAGCAGCTCGCCCCTGTCGTACCCGGCGGCCGCGTCCTCGGGCCGGATCCACACGGTGCGGTCGGCCTCCGTGGAGGCGTTGCGGGTGCGCTGCCCCTCGGGAAGCGCGGCCACGAAGAACCAGGTGTCGTAGCGGCGGGCCTCGAACTCGGGGGTGATCCAGCGGGTCCAGGCGCCGAGGAGGTCCGAGCGCAGGACCAGTCCGCGCCGGTCGAGGAACTCGGCGAAGGACAGGTCGCGGGCGACCAGCGCGGCGCGGTCCGCCTCCCAGTCAAGGCCCGTCGTGTCGCCGACCACGGAGTCGGCGGTCGGGCCGGCGAGCAGGACGCCCGCCTCCTCGTACGTCTCCCGGACGGCCGCGCAGACGATCGCCTGGGCGTCCGCCTCGCCGACGCCGAGCCGGTCCGCCCACCACGCGCGCGTGGGACCCGCCCAGCGGACGTGGTAGTCGTCGTCGCGCGGGTCGACGCCACCGCCGGGATACGCGTACGCGCCTCCGGCGAAGGCCATGGAGGCGCGTCTGCGCAGCATGTGGACGACCGGGCCGCCGTCGGTGTCCTTGAGGAGCATGACGGTGGCCGCGCGCCTGGGGGTGACCGGGGTGAGGGTGCCGTCCGTCAGCGCGCGGATGCGATCCGGCCACTCCTGGGGATACCACTGCCCGTTCGCCATGGTCGGAGGCTATCCCGTGGCGCGCTGATGTTCGAGAGGCGGCGGTGATCCTCCCTCAGCGCGGCGGCGCCCCGGTCAGGCACCCGTGATACCCCGGTCAAGGCCCGTTCAGAGCCCTGTCAGGCCCCGGTCAGCTCCACCTGGATCTCGACCTCCACCGGCGCGTCCAGCGGCAGTACGGCCACTCCGACCGCGCTGCGGGCGTGCACGCCCTTGTCGCCGAGGACCTCGCCGAGCAGTTCGCTGGCGCCGTTCACCACCGCGGGCTGGCCGGTGAAGTCCGAGGCCGAGGCGACGAAGCCGACGACCTTCACCACGCGCGCGATGCGGTCCAGGTCGCCTGCCACCGACTTGACCGCGGCCAGGGCGTTCAGCGCGCAGGTACGCGCCAGCTCCTTGGCCTCCTCCGGGGTGACCTCGGCGCCCACCTTGCCGGTGACCGGAAGCTTGCCCTCCACCATGGGCAGCTGGCCCGAGGTGTACACGTACACGCCCGACCGGACGGCCGGCTGGTACGCGGCGAGCGGCGGCACGACCGGCGGCAGGGTCAGGCCGAGCTCGGCCAGCTTCGCCTCGACCGCGCTCACGCCTGCTTCTCCCGCTTCAGGTAGGCCACGAGCTGCTCGGGGTTGTTCGGCCCGGGCACGACCTGGACGAGCTCCCAGCCGTCCTCGCCCCAGGTGTCCAGAATCTGCTTCGTGGCATGGACGAGCAGCGGCACGGTTGCGTATTCCCACTTGGTCATACGGCCGACTTTAGCCGCTGGCCGGGACCGTCCCGACGGCCGACCGCGGGCACGTTGTCCACAGCCTCCCGCGTAGCACGGACGCGGACTGGTTAGGCTCGAAGACGTGAGCAGGCTCCAGGTCGTCAGCGGCAAGGGCGGGACCGGCAAGACGACGGTCGCCGCAGCCCTCGCGCTGGCCCTCGCCACCGAGGGGAAGCGGACGCTTCTCGTCGAGGTGGAGGGTCGGCAGGGCATCGCGCAGCTCTTCGAAGCGGAGGCGCTGCCTTATGAGGAGCGGAAGATCGCCGTCGCTCCCGGGGGCGGGGAGGTGTACGCCCTCGCCATAGACGCGGAACAGGCCCTTCTGGACTACCTCCAGATGTTCTACAAGCTGGGAAGCGCCGGACGGGCCCTGAAGAAACTCGGCGCGATCGACTTCGCCACCACCGTCGCGCCCGGGATCAGAGACGTACTCCTCACGGGCAAGGCGTGCGAGGCGGTGCGCAGAAAGGATAAGTCGGGGCGTTTTGCCTACGACTATGTCGTCATGGACGCGCCGCCCACCGGGCGCATCACCCGCTTCCTGAACGTCAACGACGAGGTGGCCGGGCTGGCCAAGATCGGGCCGATACACAATCAGGCGCAGGCCGTGATGCGGGTGCTGAAGTCGCCGCAGACGGCCGTGCACCTGGTGACGCTGCTCGAGGAGATGCCCGTCCAGGAGACCGCGGACGGGATCGCCGAGCTGCGCTCCGCACGGCTGCCGGTCGGGCGGATCATCGTCAACATGGTGCGGCCGCAGGTGTTGGACGCCACCGATCTGGAACTCCTGCGGAGTGTGCCGCGCACCGCCGTCGCCAAGTCGCTGTCCGCGGCCGGGCTGGGCGGGGCCCGGCGGGGTGGGAACGCCGAGAAGCTGGTGGACCCGCTGCTCCAGCAGGCGGAGGAGTACGCCGAGCGGCACGAGTTGGAGCACGAGCAGCGGGCCGTCCTCGGCGAGCTGGGACTGCCGCTGGACGAACTGCCGCTGCTGACGGAGGGCATGGACCTGGCCGGTCTGTACGAACTGGCCGGCGAGCTGCGGAACCAGGGCATGGCATGAGGCCGTTCACCCTTCGGAAGCGGCACCACGAGCAGCACGGCGGACGGCACCGCGAGCAGCACCACGGACAGCACCACGGACAGCACCGCGAGCAGCACCACGAGCAGCACCACGGACGGCACCGCGGACAGACGCGGAGCACGGTCCGCAGTACGAGTCGGGCGCATCGGGAGCAGGGGAAGCAGGGGATGTCATGAGCCGTCCGGAACCGGCCCGCGCGCAGGACTCCGCGGCCCGCGGCCTCTCTCCAGCGCGCGTGCTCGACGTGGATCCGCTGATCGACGACCCGAGGACCCGCATCGTGGTGTGCTGCGGCTCGGGCGGGGTCGGCAAGACGACCACGGCCGCGGCGCTGGGGCTGCGCGCCGCCGAGCGGGGACGCAAGGTGGTGGTTCTCACCATCGACCCGGCCCGCCGGCTCGCCCAGTCGATGGGCATCGACTCGCTGGACAACGTGCCGCGCCGGGTGAAGGGCATCGACGACTCCGCGACCGGCGAACTGCACGCCATGATGCTCGACATGAAGCGGACCTTCGACGAGATCGTCGAGGCGCACGCCGATCGCGAGCGGGCCGCCGCGATCCTGAACAACCCCTTCTACCAGTCGCTGTCCGCCGGTTTCGCCGGCACGCAGGAGTACATGGCGATGGAGAAGCTGGGGCAGCTGCGCGCGCGGGACGAGTGGGACCTGATCGTCGTGGACACCCCGCCGTCCCGTTCGGCGCTGGACTTCCTGGACGCGCCGAAGCGCCTCGGGTCCTTCCTCGACGGGCGGCTGATCCGGTTGCTGACCGCCCCGGCGAAGCTGGGCGGGCGGGCCGGCATGAAGTTCCTGAACGTCGGGATGTCGATGATGACCGGCACCCTCGGCAAGCTGCTCGGCGGGCAGCTCCTGAAGGACGTGCAGACGTTCGTGTCCGCGATGGACACCACCTTCGGCGGGTTCCGTACGCGTGCGGACGCCACGTTCAAGCTGCTCCAGGCGCCCGGCACGGCGTTCCTGGTGGTCGCGGCGCCGGAGCGGGACGCGCTGCGTGAGGCGGCGTACTTCGTGCAGCGGCTGGCCGCCGAGGACATGCCGCTGGCCGGCCTGGTACTCAACCGGGTCCACGGCAGCGGCGCCGCCCAGCTGTCGGCCGAGCGGGCACTGGCCGCCGCGGAGACACTCGACCTGGACGAATCCGCCTACGCGGAAAATCTTGAAGAGCCCCGCATTGTGGATCAGGACGGCGGGAAAGCTGGACTTCGTAACTCTCCCGAAACGTACGGCAGTTCAGAACAGCCCGCACCCGAGCCGGCATCCGGTCCGTCACCGGGCCGGGCGCCCGCGTCAGCAGCCGGCCCCGAAGAAGCACCCGGCCCCGATCCAGCGCACGACACGGCGTCCGAGTCAGGCTCCCCCGCCCAGCTCACCGCAGCCCTGTTGAGGCTGCATGCCGAGCGCATGCGGCTGCTCTCGCGTGAGCAGCGCACGCGTGACCGCTTCGGCGCGCTCCACCCCGAGGTGGCCGTGGCCGAAGTGGCCGCGCTGCCGGGCGACGTGCACGACCTCGCGGGACTGCGGGACATCGGCGACCGGCTCGCGGCCGGGCGGCCGGAGCTGCCCGAGCCTGCCGGAAGCTGAGCCGGGAGGGTGCCCTCTCAGCCCACCGCCGCGTAGTTCTCGTACACCTCGTCGTCGTCGAGGGGCAGGATGCCGGCCCCCCGCTCGTACTCCGTGCGCGCGGTCTCGAGCAGCCGGCGCCAGGACGTCACAGTGGGCCGCCTGCGCAGCAGTGCGCGGCGCTCCCGCTCCGTCATGCCTCCCCACACGCCGAACTCGACGCGGTTGTCGAGCGCATCGGCCAGGCACTCGGTGCGTACCGGACATCCGGTGCACACTGCCTTGGCCCTGTTCTGCGCTGCTCCCTGAACGAACAGTTCATCCGGATCGGTAGTGCGGCAGGCCGCCTGCGCACTCCAGTCGGTTACCCAGCCCATACCGGCGCCGTCCTCTCCCGAATCGAGGCTCCCCCACGGCGGCAGCGGCATATTCACCGCCGCCAGTTGAGGACGTTACGGAAGGCGGGGGCAGCGCAACACCCCCTTCGGGCCCAATCTTGAATGGCCCGAACGGACTATGGGTAAGCGGCAGATCACCCGGGGGAGTGAGCTGGCGACATACATGACCTTCCCGGCAAAACGGGACAGTTATGTTGCGTCACAACGGGCGCCAGGTGACACACAAGGCGGATTCGGACACGCCCTCCCCAAAAAAGTTGGGGTACTTCCGGAACGATTCGGGGTCGCCGGACGTATTGATACGTGGACCTGCTGCTGTGACAGTTGAGAGCAGCTTAGGCCAAGGCATATACGCGTGTCCGGCGAATGAGAACGTAGGCTGCCCCCATGCCAAAGAAGCGTTCGGGCGGTGGTCTGTCGTCAACGCAGCAGGCCGCCAAGTTCCTCGGGGTCAGTGTGCTCGCTGGAGCCGTGATGGCCGGCATCGCGTTGCCCGCGGCCGGTGCGCTGGGCCTCGCGGCCAAGGGATCGGTCGAGGGCTTCGACGAGATCCCGGCCACCCTGAAGAGCCCGCCACTGAGCCAGCGGACCACGATCCTCGACAGCAAGGGCCACCAGATCGCCACGGTCTACTCACGTGACCGCACGGTGGTCGGCCTCAAGGACATGTCGCCGTTCATACAGAAGGCGATCGTGGCGATCGAGGACGCACGCTTCTACCAGCACGGCGCGATCGACCTGAAGGGCGTCCTGCGCGCCCTCAACAAGAACGCGCAGAGCGGCGGGGTGTCCGAGGGTGCCTCCACGCTCACCCAGCAGCTGGTGAAGAACGTCTTCGTCGAGGAGGCCGGCGACGACCCGACGAAGGTCGCCCAGGCCACGCAGCAGACCCTCGGCCGCAAGGTCAAGGAACTGAAGTACGCGATCCAGGTCGAAGAGGAACTCGGCAAGAAGAAGATCCTCGAGAACTACCTGAACATCACCTTCTTCGGCGAGCAGGCGTACGGCGTAGAGGCCGCCGCCGAGCGCTACTTCTCCAAGCACGCCAAGGACCTGAACCTCCAGGAGTCGGCGCTGCTCGCCGGCATCGTGCAGTCGCCGAGCCGCTACGACCCGGTCAACGACGAGGCCGAGGCCACCAAGCGGCGCAACACCGTGCTGCAGCGCATGGCCGAGGTCGGTGACATCTCGCGGGCGGACGCCGCCAAGGCGAAGCAGGCCCCGCTCGGCCTGAAGGTCAGCGAGCCGAAGAACGGCTGCATCACGGCGGTCAACGGCGCCAGTTTCTTCTGCAAGTACGTCGAGAAGGTCTTCCTCAGCGACCCGGTCTTCGGCAAGACCAAGGAGGCCCGCGCCAAGGTGTGGAACCGGGGCGGTCTGACGATCCGTACGACGCTGGACCCGCAGGCGCAGGCGTCGGTGCAGGCCTCACTGAAGGACCACGTCTACAAGTCCGACTCGGTCGCCGCCGCCGCCACGCTGGTGGAGCCCGGCACCGGCAAGATCGTCGGCATGGGCCAGTCGAAGCCGTACGGCTACAGCAAGAACGAGACGGAGTACAACTACTCGGTCGACGCGGCGATGGGCGGCTCCAACTTCGGCTTCCCGACGGGTTCGACGTTCAAGCCGTTCGTGGCCGCGGCCGCGCTGGAACAGGGCCGGCCGGCGACCCAGGAGTTCTCGTCGCCGTACGAGATGGAGTACCCGAGCCCCGTACAGACCTGCGAGAGCAAGCCGTGGACCAACCAGGGCGCGCAGAAGGTCTCGAACGAGAGCGAGTCCGAGGTCGGGCCGTACCGGCTGAAGGAGGCGATGGCCAAGTCGGTCAACACCTACTTCGTCCAGATGATCTCCGACATCGGCCTGTGCCCCGTCGTCAACATGACGGACAAGCTCCAGGTCAGGCAGGGCAACGGCACCAAGCTGCCGGAGCGGCCCGCCATCGCGCTCGGCTCGGTGGGCCTGTCCCCGCTGACGATGGCGAGCGCGTACGCCGCCTTCGCCTCCCGCGGCATGTACTGCACGCCGATCGCCATCGAGTCGATCACGCAGAAGGTCGGCGACGCGCAGAAGTCGATGCAGGTGCCGAAGTCGACGTGCTCGCGGGCGATGAGCGAGAAGACCGCGGACACGGTCAACACCCTGCTGCGCGGAGTGATCGACTCCGGTACGGGTCGGCAGGCCGGTCTCACCGACCGCGAGAGCGCCGGTAAGACGGGTACGACGGACGAGCGCAAGAACGCCTGGTTCGTCGGCTACACCCCGAACATGTCGGGCGCCGTCTGGGTCGGCAGCGCCACCCAGAAGGTCCAGATGCGGCAGATCAGCATCGGCGGCGTCTACCACGACCTCGTCTACGGCGGTCAGGTCCCGGGCCCGATCTGGAAGGACGCCATGGCCGGCGCCCTCGCCGGCAAGAACGTCGAGTCCTTCAACCTCGTCAGCATCCCCGATCCCCCGAAGAACAAGGACAACGGCGACGACAACGGGGACGGCAACGGCGACGGCAACAACGGCGACAACAACGGCGGCACGAACGACGGCGGCACGAACGACGGCGGCAACACCTTCCCCGACCCCACCTTCTCCATCCCGGACAACTTCTTCCAGGGACAGGGCAACGGAGGCAACGGTGGCAACGGAAACGGGGGGCGGGGCTGAGGCGGTGGACAGCCTCCAGCCGCCGGCCAGGTGACGGTGTGAGCGAGGGCGCCCTTCCTGTCGTACGACGGGAGGGGCGCCCTTGTGTCTTCTCAGCCGAGGCGGCCTGTCGCCGGGGCGGCTCGGGTCGCTTGTCGCCGGGGTGGCTCGGGTCGCTTGTCGCTGAGGTGGCCTGGTTTCTGCGGTGGCCTGGTTTCTGCGGCGGCCTGGTTCTCTGCGGTGGTGGTCAGCCGGCCAGGAGCTGCTTGACGACAGCGGCGACGCGGCCGCCCTCGGCCTGACCGGCGACCTTCGGGTTCACGATCTTCATGACCGCGCCCATGGCACGCGGTCCCTCGGCACCGGCCGCCTTCGCCTCCTCGACGGCCTGGCCGACGATCCGGCGCAGCTCCTCGTCGCTGAGCTGCTGCGGCAGGTAGGCGGCGAGCACCTCGCCCTCCGCCTTCTCCCGCGCGGCCGACTCGGGACGACCACCCTGCTCGAAGGCGTCCGCGGCCTCGCGGCGCTTCTTCGCCTCCCTGGTGATCACCTTGAGGACCTCGTCGTCGGAGAGCTCGCGCTTCTCCTGGCCCGCGACCTCCTCCTTCGTGATCGCGGAGAGGGTCAGCCGGAGCGTCGAGGAGCGGAGCTCGTCGCGCCCCTTGATCGCGGCGTTGAGGTCTGCCTGCAGCTTCGACTTGAGCGTGGTCATGGGGTGATTGTCGCAGGTGTCGCACACCCTACGCCCGTTCATTTAAGGGACGGTGGGGCACGGGACACCGGCGGGGTCTGACACGATGGACGTATGCGCGCGCGATACGGAGTACCTCTGGGAGTCGCGGCGGCCAGCGCCGCCGGACTGGTCTACGCGGCGGGCTTCGAGGTCCGCTCCTTCCGCCTGCGGCGAGTGACGGTCCCCGTCCTCCCCGCCGGCATGCGCCCGCTGCGCGTGCTCCAGGTCTCCGACATCCACATGGTGGGCGGCCAGCGCAAGAAACAGCGCTGGCTGCGCTCACTGGCCGGCCTGCGCCCCGACTTCGTGATCAACACGGGCGACAACCTCTCCGACCCGGAGGGCGTCCCGGAGGTCCTGGACGCGCTGGGGCCGCTGACGGAGTTCCCGGGGGCGTACGTCTTCGGCTCCAACGACTACTACGGCCCCCGACTGCGCAACCCCGCCCGCTACCTGCTGGAACGGATGAGCGGAAGCCACGGCCTCAACGGCAACCCGCCCGCGGTCAACGTGCTCCACAACCCGTGGGAGGACCTGCGCGACGGCTTCGACGGCGCGGGCTGGCTGAACCTCACCAACACGCGGGGCACCCTCAAGATCGAGGGCATGTCGGTGGAACTGACCGGCCTCGACGACCCGCACATCAAGCGGGACCGCTACCAGCGGGTGGCCGGCGGCCCGTCCGACTCGGCCGACTTCTCCATGGGCGTGGTGCACGCCCCGTACCTGCGCGTACTCGACGCGTTCACGGCGGACGCCTACCCCCTGGTCCTGGCCGGCCACACCCACGGCGGCCAGCTGTGCATCCCCTTCTACGGCGCCCTGGTCACCAACTGCGACCTGGACGCGGACCGCGTCAAGGGCCTCTCGACACACACGGCGGAGGACCGCACGTCGTACCTCCACGTCTCGGCGGGCTGCGGCACGAACCGCTACACCCCCGTCCGCTTCGCCTGCCCCCCGGAGGCGACACTGCTGACGCTGGTGAGCCGGGAGGGGTGAGGGGCGGGGCTCCAAGGGGGGCGGGGTCGGTCGGTGCGGCTGGAGGGGCTGCGCCCGCAGACGAGGCGACCGGCAGTCGCGGCGGGGCGGAAGGCGAGGGGCCGGTCGGTGACCGGCGGCCGGCGGCTGGTGACTCGCGGCCTGTGACCAGCGACCGGTGGCCGGTGACTCGCGGCCTGTGACCGGCGATCGGTGACTCGCGGCCTGTGACCGGCGATCGACCGATCAGGGTTTCTGGCGTCCGATCCGGGTGGCCGGCGACCGATCCGGGTGGTCGGCGACCGATCGGGTGGCCGGCGACCGATCCGGGTGGCCGGCGACGGTGGAGGGGGCTCGGTCTGGTCGGATCGGACCGGTCCTGGAGGTCAGCCGGGTAACCCACCTGGCTCGCCCGTATCGCCCCATTTGTCGATTCTGCTTAGCGTGAGGGGCATGACCGCCCCGATACCCAGGGACATCCCGGATCTCCCCGCGCTCCCGGGCATTCCCGCGCTGCTGCCCTCGTACGTCCCCGCCTCGGCCGTGGTGGCGCCCGTGCGTCGTCCGCTGGTCGGCGTCTACCGCCTGCTCGTCGCCCTGACGGCGGCCGCCGCCGTGACCATCGACCTGATCCTGGGCAGCCCGGTCCGGGTCCTGAGCCACTTCGCGATCCAGACCACCGTCCTGCTGGCCGTGGTCTTCGCGCTCTCGGCCCGCCGGGCGTGGACGGCCCGCCGCCCCCTGCCGTCACTCGTGACGGGCGCCGTGCTGCTCTACGCCGGCATCACCGGCCTGGTGTACCACCTGCTGTTGGCGGACGCGGCGAGCCCGTTCTCCCTGACGGGCGGCACCACGCAGCCCACGGGCTGGCAGGCGGTCGCCCACCACATCGTCCATACGGTGATCCCGATCGCGGCGGTACTGGACTGGCTGCTCCTGACCGCGCCCGGCCGCCTGCACCTGCGCCAGGCGTCGACGTGGCTCCTGTACCCCATCGCCTACCTGGCGTTCACCTTCGCCCGCGGCGAGCTGATCCTGCCCGGCACCAGGGGGCGCTACCTCTATCCCTTCCTGGACGTCGACCACCACGGCTACAAGAGCGTCCTGGCCAACGCGCTCCTCCTCGGCCTCTCCTTCTACGCCCTCGCCGTCCTCATCGTGGCCCTCGACCACGCCCGCCCGAACCCCACCCGCCACCGCGGCAAAACCGGATTTCGCCTCCAGCCACCGGTGGGCTAAAGTAAACGACGTCGCCGCGACAAGCGGCGACAATCGGGGTGTAGCGCAGCTTGGCAGCGCGCTTCGTTCGGGACGAAGAGGTCGTGGGTTCAAATCCCGCCACCCCGACAGCTGAAACACCAGGTCAGGGCCGGTGCTGGGAGATCAGCACCGGCCCTGATTTGCTTTGCGGGCCCATTTTGGGAGCCATTTGGGAGCCCACTTCGGGGAGCGGCTCCCCGGCGGCTCCCAGCGAGAGGTCTTCCGCCTCGAGTACACCTTGCGCTCCGCAAGAGTCACCCCACGGCTTGTGCCGAGGAGAGAACAGACGGTACGACGATCGACATGCACCGATGGTCTCCGTTAAATGACCGGCAGCTCGCTCTCCTCACCCGCATCGGAGGCGGATCCGACCCCGTCACGTCGGACAGCCCCGAGTTCGCTCTCACCGCCCGCGCGCTCAAGGAGCGGCGCCTGATCACCATGCCCAAGCAGGATGGGAAGTGGCAGGCGGAGATCACTGACGCGGGGCGCTTCTACCTGGAACACGGCCATCACCCGGACCGGCCGGAACCAGCTCAGCGCAGGCAGCGGTCAACGGACTCCGGCCAACGGACACGACCGGCCCCTCCCCCGCAGAAGCAAGTCACAGCCCCGTCCCCGACGAGGCCGGCGCCGCAGCGCGCCGCCAAGCCCCCACAGCCGTCGTCGGCGGAAATCGGAGCCGCCTTGATCGCGGAGGTACAGCAGGCTGGGCGGTTCCTCCGGATCCCCAACCCCAGCGACCAGGAGCGAGCCCGATACCGCAGGGCGTTCGACGCGGCCCGGCAGTGTGCCCCCGAGGGATACAGCCTGAAGTACAGCGGGCGGGCGAAGGGGGACTTCTCCCTCGGCCTGCTCCGGGTGACCGGCGAAGACGAGACCGAGTGGAACCGTATCCGGCTGGCGCGCAGCCGTGTGATCACCGATGTCGAGGACGTGATCGCCGCAGTCAGCGCGGACCACAGCGCCTTCGAGATCTCGGAGGAGGTCCTCCCCCGGGTGCTCTCGCTGCTCCGGCTCCTCGCCGAGGAAGCCCTCGCACGCCACGGCGAGATCGCGGTGTCGAAGAAGCGCAGGCAGCCGAGGCCGCTGCTCACCGTCCACGGCAGGACGTACGAGGTCGGCTTCCGCGAACGGCAGAAGCCGGTCCGGTACGTCCCCAAGCAGCCGGGCCGTCGTACGTACGACTGGCAGCGTGTCGCCCCAGCCCAGAAGTTCGAGCCGTCCGGCGAACTGGAGCTACTGGTCAGCCAGCAATCGGGCTACAGCTACGGCTGGAAGAAGGAATGGGCTGACACAGCCAAGAAGCCGTTGGAGGAGCAGATCGGTTCTGTCTTCCGGGCGTTGAAGGCTCGCGCCGAGGAGCAGGAGCGGGCTCGGCTGGAACGTGAGGCGGAGCAGCAGCGCCTGAGAGAGGAGCGGGAGCGGCAGGAGGCAGAGCGTCGGCGCCTAGAAGCTGAGCGGGAGGAACGCGAGCGGCGCGAGTGGGAGGCCGCCGTCAGCGTGGCTTCGATCAAGGCGGTTCACGCAGTACGGGCGGAGCACTTCGGTACGGCCCTTGAGCGGTGGCAGGCGGCAGGGGAGATCCGGACGTTCTGTGCGGCTCTGGATGAAGCCGCCGCGGCGTCGGAAGACAGCCTCGAAGCCGAGAGGCTGCGAGAGTGGTCGGCCTGGGGGAAGACGGAGGCCGACCGGCTCGACCCCACCCTCAGCGGCAAGGGCTTGGCTTCTCTCAACTTCTATGCGGAGCCGACGGGAGATCAACTGCGGCCGTTCCTCGACGGCTGGCACCCACACCGGCCGGAGAAGGAGAAGAAGCCCGCTACACAGCCGGCACCGGCCAAGGTGGATCCAGATCCGTGGCGCGGTCTCATCGACGCACGTCAGGATCAAGGCTGGCGATATGGACGCCAAGGTCGCGCTCAATGGTGGAGGCGATGACGCCGTGACCGCGGTCGCGTAGGGCCTTGACCGCCTTCTCGACCAGCTCTCCGAGCCGGATGACCTCGGCGCGTAGGGCAACCAACTCGTCGTAGCGGTCGGCCTTGTCCTGGCCGCACCACGCCCGGACGGTTCGCAGGACGGCCGCCTCCGCGTCCAACTTGCGCTCGTCCCGCCGGCTGTAGGAGTACCAGGAGGGCTGCGCACGCTCCTGCTCGATGTCCTGCTGCTTGCGGTCCACCTCCGGAAGGATCTCGTCGGCGAGGCGTCCGGCCACGTGGCGGGCGATGCGCTCGGTGACCGGCCACCCGGCCAGGCACATGCCGTGGCGGTTCTCGAACACCATGGTGTCGCCGCGGAGTTCGGCGACGTCCATGCCGATGAGCGGTGCAGTCTCGTCGAGGCGGCTCAGCTCCAGAACGCCTGCGTCCGCCACCGTTCGACGCAGGCGCAGCCTGTTCTTTGGGCGAACGAATCCGAGGATCATGCGGGCGGCGTCAAAATCCGTGCTGCCCCGGACGTGGCGAGAGGACTCCACCAGCGCCAACTCCGCCGCGTCGTCCGCGCGGAACGTATCGACATCCGCCCACGGTGCTACCAGAGAGCCGGAACTCACCCACTCCTGCAGGCCGGCGGCATCGCCTTCGAGAAACCGCACGTGGATCCAGCCAGACCTGCCGGGGCCGCCCACTCGAACGACCTCCACCTGGCGAACCGCGCTACCCAGATCCTTCGGCCTCGCGCGGTAGGCCCAGTGTTCGCCAATCTCCATGTGCCTATTGAGCCAGGTCTGTTGGACCCAGCACTGGGCGTTTGCCATAACTACAGGCGCAAGCTCCTCATCACCAAGTTGACGCCGCTCTGCCGAGCATCGCGCGAAATAGCTTCCCGGCAGGGGCACAAGGAGGCACAGCAGCACGTCCGGTCATCCGCGCTGCCCCTCGCAGTGTTTCTCACCGGACGACGCTCCCTCCACGTACGAGACTCAGTGGCTCGTCGATGAGTTCGCCGGTCGGGGACTTGGTCGCGTTCCACCTGGAACCCGTGGCCCTCCTCCAGAGAGACCCTCACACATAGTCACAGGATGGTCACGAGATGGAATATGCGGGTGATCAAGTGGCTGATCACCAAGAAAATGTCACTCTACGTTTGCCGGGAATATCCGGCGCCCTGTGTGCTGGGGAGCCGCAGTGGCGAAGGGGGTGGGGAATGACTACTTACCGTTTCAATCCCCCGCCGGGTTGGCCTGTGCCACCCGCGGGATGGATGCCGCCGCCGGACTGGCGGCCCGACCCCTCGTGGCCCACGATGCCGGCGGGATGGCAGCTGTGGGTTCCTGAGGCTGACTCCGCCAGCGACGCCCTCGCTGTCAGCCCTGCCACGGGAGCCTCTGCGGTGCCGACCACGGCCGCTGCCGGGAGCACGACCGCGGTGCCGGCGCCTCGAAAGGGAGGGCTGTTCGGGCGTCGGCGTTCGGATGCCGTGTCCGAGGCCGAAGAACTGCGGGCGTGGATCGCAAGGACACAGGGGCTGGATGCCGCGCAGGTCGCTGGCCTCGTACGGCAGGTCGAAGCGGAGGCCGCTGCACTGCGTGAGCGGACGTCCGCCGAAGCCGCCGAGGAGGCCGAGGAGATCCTCAAGGACGCCCGTGAGACGGCGAAGGAGATTCTCGGCGATGCGCGCCGGACGGCGAAGGAGACCGAGCGGGTCCGCAAGGAGGCCGACCGGCACCGTAAGGACGTATTCGACGCCGAGCGGCGGCTTGCCGAACTGCAGGGCCGGATCGTCAACGCCGACGAGACCGCCATGCTGCAGGAGGCCGGGATCTATGCATACCGGCATGCGCTGCACGACGCGATCGCCTACCGCAGCCGGCTCGACACACTGCAGAACGAGATCAAGGCGCTCGCCCGTGCGGGCCGCGCCGTACAGGCGGCCACGGACTGGACGGTCAACGGCTCCAAGCGCGAGGGCCAGAAGATGGTCCGCGACTTCTCCAAGCTCATGCTGCGCGCCTACAACGCCGAAGCCGACTACGCCGTGCGGTCCATGCGGCCGCACCGGCTGAGCTCCCTCGTCGACCGGCTCTACAAGAGCCGCGAGACGATCGCAAGGCTCGGCGCCACCATGCACATCCGGATCACCGACGAGTACCACAACGCGCGCGTACAGGAGTTGGAACTCACCGCCGACTTCCTGCAGAAGAAGGAAGAGGAGAAGGAGGCCCAGCGCGAGGTACGCGCCCGGGAGCGTGAGGAGGCGGCGGTCCAGCGAGAGCTCGACCGGCAGCGCGAGAAGCTGAACAAGGAACTCGGCCACTACCAGTCAGCACTTGAGCGCCTGCGCGAGCGCGGTGACGAGGCGGGTGTGGCGGAGATGGAGGCCAAACTGGCCGAGATCGAGAACGCTCTGCAGGACGTCGAGTCCCGCGCGGCGAACGTCCGCGCCGGCTATGTGTACGTCATCTCGAACATCGGCGCCTTCGGCGATCGTATCGTGAAGATCGGCATGACGCGTCGACTCGAACCTCTGGAGCGCGTCTACGAGTTGAGCGGCGCAGCCGTGCCCTTCCGCTTCGACGTGCACGCGCTGATCTTCAGCAAGGACGCGGTCGGCCTGGAGACGGAACTCCACCGACAGTTCGCCTCGCAGCGGGTCAACCAGGTCAACAGTCGGAAGGAGTTCTTCTACGCCACCCCGGCGGAGGTGCGCGACGCGCTGCAACGGTTCGCCGGACAGCATCTGATCGAGTTCACCGAGGAACCCCAGGCGCTGGAATGGCGGGCCGGCAGGCGCACGGGTGAAGCCGACGTGCCTGCCGGAGGCGCAGGAGGAGTTGCCGCCCGGACAACGTGATGTGCGTCGAAGCATCACTACGATCACGGTCATGGATTGGCTGGAGCGGGCCGCGAAGCTGAGGCAGTGGAGTCGGGACGGGGTGCGGGCTCCGCACAAGCCGTTGCTGCTGCTGTACGCGCTGGGCCGTTTTCAGGCGGATGCCGCGGACGAGTTGCCGTACAGCGCGGTGGAGGCGGATCTGAAGCAACTGCTGGTGGAGTACGGTCCGTCGCGCGGGACCACGCCCGCCTATCCCTTCCACCATCTGGTCAGCGACGGGGTGTGGGAAGTGCGGACCGAGCACGGCGTCGGCAGCCCAGGCACCGGGGTGCGGGAACTGCGGGCCAGCCGGGCCACTGGGCGGCTGGCGCCGGACCTTCAGGTGGCGCTCCGGCGGGAACCGTCGCTGCTGGGCCGCATGGCCAGGTTGCTGCTGGATCTGCACTTCCCAGCGTCACTGCACCAGGACCTGTGTGGCGCTGTGGGCCTGGAACTGGAACTGGCGGAGACCGGCGCTCTGGCAGCGCCCGAGAGGCGGCAGCGGGACCGCCGGATGCGGGAGATGGTGCTGACCGCGTACGAGTACCAGTGCGCCTTCTGCGGCTACGACGGCATGATCGGCACGGCACCGGTCGGGCTGGAGGCCGCGCATGTGCGCTGGTGGGCGTTCGACGGCCCGGACGACATCGACAACGGACTGTGCCTGTGCTCGCTGCACCACAAACTCTTCGACAAGGGCGTCCTCGGTATAGGCGACGGCCACCGGATCCTGGTCTCGCAGCGGTTCATCGGCCGCAGCCAGGCTGCCCGTGAGCATGTCACAGCACTCGCGGGCCGTCCGCTCACAGGCCCTCAACCCGGCATCCGGCCCATAGCGGCGGCCCACCGCTCCTGGCACACGAGCCAGGTCTTCCACGGCAGCCCACGCCCCACCGCCGCCGCCTGATGCTGCGTTCAACGCGGGATCTCAAAGGGTGGGCGCACCAGGCATCCCTGATCGCTCCTCATGCTGCTTTCAGCGGTCGCGTGCGTGACCCGGTCCGTCGTCTCAGGCAACGCTCGGCTTCCCCGCCCGGTCGAG
Source organism: Streptomyces sp. NPDC043878 (assembly GCF_056435735.1). NCBI lineage: Bacteria > Bacillati > Actinomycetota > Actinomycetes > Kitasatosporales > Streptomycetaceae > Streptomyces > Streptomyces sp. NPDC043878. The sequence goes on along the minus strand of NZ_JBWKDW010000006.1, from coordinate 54,952 downwards.
GTGCGGGAGGCAACCCACGCGTGGCGAGGGCCTCGACCATGTTCTGATCGAGGCCTCTCACCGCATCGTATGCACCCTCTGCCTGTGGGTTGAGACTTCGAACGCCTCCCCCCGCCGGCACGGGAGCCTCGTGCGTTGCGCACCCCGTCGGCGTCACCTGATCGGTGGCCTTGGTGAAGAAGGCTCCCTGAGTGCCCGCGGGTGCGCTTGCGCCGTAAAAGGGACAACGTCGGCCTTCAAGCCCACAACCAGGACGTGAAGGCCGACGTCACGCGAGGCCCTGAATCACCCGGCGGCATCCCGACGGGTCACCGGGCTCCCTCGTCGTATCAGGGCGTGTCCGTTTCGACGCTGACCCTGTACACCGCGACACCGGTGTTCCCCGGGTCGGTGCTGCAGACGGCCTTCGAGGTCTCGCCGTTGCGGGTGTTGACCCAGGCGCCGTACCTGGTGGCCTTCGTGCCGCGCGAGTCGATGCACACCACCTTCACCCGGTGGGTGTCGAAGCGGGTGACGCCCCCGGTGCACTTCGCGTAGCCGGTCCCCTGGTTGCTGGATATCCAGGTGCTGCAGTTCGTCGCTGCCATGGCGGGCGTCGCCACACCGACGACAGTGCCGGCCAGGACGATGCCGGCCCCCACTGAGGCGGCGGCAAGCTTCTTGAGTTTCATGGTGCTCCCCGTTGATCTCGATGAGATGTACCGCAGGCTGGTCTGACCTGCGGGGATGCGCATCCCATCGCGCATCCTGCCAAGGTTCACCGGCGAACGACCGAAACTGGAAAGATCTTTGGAACGCCATGATCGAGTTATGGCATTCCAAGGGTCGTTCATGCGTTTCAAAACGGTCGGGTATGGACGAAACCCGCCCGGAGCATTCGGAGGGGACGAGCCCAAGCGCTACAGCCGCCACCTCGCCCCGCACCACACATCGCGCGGAAGCGGCCCTTGACGGTGAAGACCTCCGCCTGGAGCTCACGTGAGATCTTCACGTTGTCGCCGACGGGCGGGGAGCGGCTCCCGTGAGTGCCGCCAGGACGGACTCATGCCCGGCGAGAGATGAGCGCGCAGCCGGCCGGGACTCCACCCGCAGCAGGCGGAGCGCGGTGCGCCGCACCCTCCTGGTCATGGCGATCAGGTGGCCGTGCCGGGGGGCGGCGGGGCAGCGCGGTCACCCTCGGGGGCCCGCGGCCCGCGCTGCCGGCTCCCCCCGTCGCCTCGGCTCAGGTGTTCCACGACTCGTCGTAAGGGTCCTTCGGGGTGGGGATCGGGGTGGCCTTGGTGACTTTCAGGTACGGGATGCGGCCGTTGTTGACCGGGTCCTTCGTCTGGCGCGGGGTGTACGTGCCGGTCACCTTGAGCCAGGTGTCCGGCTGGAGGACCGGGGGGATGCTGCCGGTCAGGCCGATCTTCACCGGCTGGGCGTCCGCCGCGCAGCAGTTGAGGGCCATGCGGACCAGGTAGGGGGCGCCGCTCTTGTCCAGGGCGACGAAGCCCATGACGCTGAGCTTCCGGCCGCGCAGGGTGCGGCCGTGGCCGTAGGCCGCGCGGCTCGCGTAGTCGACGAGGCCCATCTGAAGGGGCTTGGCGGTGACGGCGGGCAGGGGCGCGTAGCCGTACGACTGCTGCAGGGCCGTACCGGTACGCATCGCGCTGTACGAACCGAGGGCCGGCGGGGCCACCAGGATGAGCGCGAAGAGGGGGAGGACGAGGAGCCAGGAGATCCGGGGTTCGCGGTGACCGCCCTCACCGTGATCATGGCCATGGCCATGGCCATTGCCGTGGTCTTCGTGGTTTCCGTCGGTGCCGTCGTCGCCGGCCTCGGTCGGCTGCTCGGCGTCCGCCTTCCGTGCCGCCCTTCCCTGCCGCCATTCGTAGTACGCCGTCGCCAGGGCCGCCACGATCAGGACCACGCCGGACGCCAGCAGCATCGGGCGCAGGCCGGCCTTGACGTAGCGCAGGAACAGATCGGTGACGGCGGCGTGCAGCATCGCCGCGCCGAGCAGGAACAGGACCGCCGCCTGTGCCTGCCGGTTCACAGCAGCACCGCCCCGGCCAGGACCGACACCAGGATGGCGAGGCCGAAGGTGGCGGGCGCGAAGCGCAGGGCGAAACCACGCCCGAACGTGCCCGCCTGCATCGCGAAGAGCTTCAGATCGATCATCGGGCCGACGACCAGGAACGTCAGCCGCGCCGTGAGCGAGAACTGCGACAGCGACGCCGCCACGAACGCGTCCGCCTCCGAGCAGATCGACAGCAGTACGGCGAGGATCGCGAGGGCCAGCACCGACACGACCGGGTTGCCCGCCGCCATGCGCAGCCACTCCGCGGGCACCACGGCCTTGAGGGTCGCCGCCGCCATCGCGCCGACCACGAGGAAGCCGCCCGCGTGCATCACGTCGTGCCGTACCGAACCCCAGAACGCCGCCCCCTTGCCCTGCCCCTCGTACGACGACCGGGCCGGCGGGCGCAACCAGTCGGGGCGGCCGATCCGCAGCCACAGCCAGCCCATCGCGCACGCCACCAGCAGGCTCGCGACCAGCCGGGCGACGACCATCTCCGGGTCGCGCGGAAACGCCACGGCCGTCGCGGTCAGCACGATCGGGTTGATCGCGGGTGCCGACAGCAGGAACGCGAGCGCCGCCGCGGGCGTGACCCCTCGCCGGACCAGCGCCCCGGCCACGGGCACCGACGCGCACTCGCAGCCGGGCAGCACCACACCCGCGAGTCCCGCGACCGGGACGGCGAACGCGGGACGGCTGGGCAGGGCACGCGCGAAGAACGACGGCGGCACGAACACCGCGATCGCCGCCGACAGCAGCACCCCCAGCACCAGGAACGGCAGCGCCTGGACGAGCACCGCCACGAACACCGTCATCCAGCTCTGCATCACCGGAGCGCCGAGCGCCCGTCTGACCGGACCCTGCAGGAGCACCGCCCCGAGCAGGAACATCACCAGGAGGAGAGGGGACTTCGAGTCCGGGGCCGGCTCCGCCGGCGCCACGGGCGTGTTCGGCTTCGCCGGCGCCTCGCGCGGGGTTGAGTCCGGGGTCGGCTCCGCCGGCTCCCGCTTCGCGTCCGGGGACTTCAGGAGCGTATCCCGTTCGTCCGCTTTGTCCGGACTCGTCGGAGACGGTCTGGTCATGGCCACGGGTGAGGTACCTCCGGTGGAGCGGAAGGGCGCTGGTTTCCCTGCTCTGGCGTACGGCGGCCCGAGCCCGCACGTTCAGCGGAACGCCCGGCTTTGACCAGGCTTTGCATCGGGCTTACGTATCCTGCTCCTGGAACCACCCGTCCCGGTAGGGCAGTCTCATTCCTCGTGGGCAGCGTTCCGAATCAGAGTCAGCCCGGTGATGCGCCGGCGCACATGGTGGTCTGCGGCGACGACGGGCTCGCGCACCGGCTCGCCGCCGAACTGCGGGGGGTCTACGGCGAACAGGTCACGCTCGTCGTACCGCCCACCGAGCGCGGTGTCCGGCCACCCGTGGTCGGCCGGGCCCGGACGGCCTCGACGCTGCTGGACCGCGTGGTGAGCGCCGCCGTCAACCGGACGACCAACGGCACCGGCGGTTCCGGCGGCACCGGCCACACGAGCAATGGCGGGAGCGCGGGCGGCCCCGGCGGCGGTGGGGCCGGGTGGACCGGCGGCGAACGCGCCGGGGAGCAGCGGGTCGTGGAGGCCGTCGAGCCGGCCGAGGCCGTGCTCGCCGAGGCCGGTGTCGAGAGCGCCGCCGCGCTCGCGCTCGTGTACGACGACGACGAGACCAACATCCGGGCCGCCCTCACCGCCCGCCGGATCAACCCCCGGCTGCGGCTGGTGCTCCGGCTCTACAACCGCCGCCTTGGGCAGCACATCGAGGAACTCCTCGACCAGGCAGCCACGTTGGCCACCGGAGACGAGGGGACCCAGCCCTCCGGGCCCGGCTCCGGGTTCGAGACCGGCGATCCGTCGACGACCGTCCTGTCGGACGCCGACACCGCGGCACCCGCGCTGGCCGCCACCGCGCTCGCCGGTACCAGCAAAGTCGTACAGACGGACGGACTGCTGCTGCGTGCCGTGGAGCGGCCGGCGCCGGCGCCCGGCGAGGTCGCCGATCCGGGACTCGGCACGCTCGCCCTGCTGTCCACGACAGCAGACGAACCGCCCGGCACCCACCGTTCCCGCAGCCGCGAGGAACAGGAACCGCTGCTGCTGCCCGACGCGGCGACCGTGCGGGACGCCGTCGGGCGCGGGAGCGTCGTCCTGGAGCAGGTCTCCTACTCGGGACCCTCGCTGCCCTCGGGAAGCGGGGTCGTACCGGCCTTCGCCTCACTGTTCTCACGGCGGCTGCGCTGGTCACTGGCGGGGCTGGTGGGATGCGTGGTCGCGCTCGCCGTCGCGCTGTGGGTGGTCACCGGCATCCATCCGCTCGGCGCCTTCTATCTGACCCTGCTCGACCTGTTCGCCATCGACGACCCCGCCCTCGGCGCGTCGCTCGGCCGGCAGATCCTCCAACTGCTGTCCGGACTGGTCGGGTTGCTGATGCTGCCGGTGCTGCTGGCCGCCGTACTGGAGGCGCTCGGCACCTTCCGGACCGCGTCCGGGTTACGGAAACCGCCGCGCGGGCTCGGCGGACACGTCGTGCTGCTCGGGCTCGGCAAGATCGGCACGCGCGTGCTGACCCGGCTGCGGGAACTGCACATTCCGGTGGTGTGCGTCGAGTCCGATCCGGAGGCGCGCGGGCTCGCGACGGCCCGTCGGCTGCGGGTGCCGGTGGTGCTCGGGGACGTCACCCAGGAAGGAGTCCTGGAGGCCGCCAAGATCCATCGGGCGGACGCGCTGCTCGCCGTGACCAGCGCGGACACGACGAACCTGGAGGCCGTGCTGTACGCACGGTCCGTGCAGCCCGACCTGCGGGTGGTGCTGCGGCTGTACGACGACGACTTCGCGACCGCCGTGTACCGCACCCTGCGGGCCGCGCACCCGTCCGCCTCCACGCGCAGCCGCAGCGTCTCCCACCTGGCCGCGCCCGCGTTCGCCGGAGCGATGATGGGGCGGCAGATCCTGGGGGCGATCCCGGTGGAGCGGCGGGTGCTGTTGTTCGCGGCCGTCGACGTGGCCGGGCATCCGCAGCTGGAGGGGAAGACGGTCGGGGAGGCGTTTCAGGCGGGGGCGTATCGGGTGCTGGCGCTGGACACGGCTGTGTCCGGGGGGCGGCGGCGTGAGGAGCCGGTCACGGAGGAGGCGTACGACGACTTGCGGGGTGGCTCCGGTGGTGGCGGGGGCCATGGAGGCGCCGGGGGGCACGGCGGCTCCAGGTCCGGGGGCTCCGGGGGCCACGGCTCCGGGCTGGTGTGGGATCTTCCCGATACGTATGTCCTTCGGGGGGAGGACCGGGTGGTGTTGGCGGCTACCCGGCGGGGGCTTGCGGAGTTGTTGGGGCGTCGGGGGCGCCGGGGTGGGGGCGGGGGCGGGGGTTGACGGTGGGGGCCACAGGGCCCGTCGGGTGGGTGGAGGGAGGCTCCGGGGGCGTCAGGGTGGGCGGGGGAAGGGGCTTGTTTCGCCCCCGCCGCCCCTACCCGCCCCGTCCCTACCCGCCCCGCTCCTACCCGTCCCGGCCAGTCCCGGCCAGGACCGTCCCGGCCAGTCCCGGCCAGGACCGTCCCGTCCCGGCCTGGTGCTCCGCCCCGGGCCCCGCTCCTCAAATGCCGGAGGGGCTGAGTCGCGGGGCTGAACTCGCTAGCTGAACTGCAGGTGTTCTGCCGCGAAGGCCAGTTCCAGTTTCACCTGTTTGATTCTCTCGTCGACCACCAGGGAGCCGTGGCCGGCGTCGTAGCGGTAGACCTCGTGGGTCGCTCCCCTGGCCTCCAGGCGTTTGACGTAGTTGTCGACCTGGCGGATCGGGCAGCGGGGGTCGTTGACGCCGGCCGAGATGTAGACCGGGGCCTTGACCTGGTCGACGTAGGTCAGCGGGGAGGAGACCTCGAAGCGGTCGGGGACCTCCTCCGGGGTGCCGCCGAGGAGGGTGCGGTCCATGGCCTTGAGGGCTTCCATCTCGTCGTGGTACGCCGTGACGTAGTCGGCGACCGGGACCGCCGCGATGCCCACGGTCCACGCGTCCGGCTGGGTGCCCAGGCCGAGCAGGGTGAGGTAGCCGCCCCAGGAGCCGCCGGTGAGGACCAGGCGGGAGGGGTCCGCGAGGCCGGAGCCGATCGCCCACTCCCGCACCGCCGCGATGTCCTCCAGCTCGATCAGTCCCACCCGGTACTTCAGCGCGTCCGTCCAGGCCCGGCCGTAGCCCGTGGAGCCGCGGTAGTTGACCCGCACCACCGCGTACCCGTGGTCGACCCAGGCCGCCGGGCCCGCCGCGAAGGAGTCGCTGTCGTGCCAGGTGGGCCCGCCGTGGATGTCGAAGACGGTGGGCAGCGGGCCGGTCGCGCCGGCCGGCTTCTGGACCAGCGCGTGGATGCGGCCGCCGGGGCCCTCCACCCACACGTCCTCCACGGGGACCGAGCCCGGTGACTTCAGGCCGGGCGGGTCCAGGACGACCCCGCCCGTGGTCGAGCGGACGGCCGAGGGCTCGGCGGCGGAGGACCACAGGTACTCCACGCTGCCGTCGGGGCGTGCCGTCGCCCCCGAGACCGATCCGGCCGGGGTGGGGATCCGTTCCCGCGCGCCGGTCACCAGGTCGTAGCGGAAGAGTTCGCTGCGGGCCTCGAAGCTGTGCACGACCAGCAGACCGGTGCCGTCCGGGTACCACTCGGCGCTGACGTCACCGGGCAGGTCCAGGCCGAGGTCCGTCTCCTCGCCCGTGACGACGTCCCACACCAGGGGCTCCCAGCGGCCGCGCCGCTGATGCCCGATGAGCAGCCGGTCGTCGCCGTCGACGGGGGCGAACCCGAGTACTTCCAGGCCCAGTTCCTCGGTGCCACCCCGGGTGTCGTCGAGTTCGGCGACCGGTGTGCCGTCGGGGCGCAGGACGCGCAGGGCGGAGTGCATCGCGTCACCGTGCTCGGTGTGCTCGATCGCGATCAGCGAGCCGTCGTGGGAGATGTCGCCGACGCCCGCCGACTCGCGATGGCGGTAGATCTCCACCGGGTCCTCGCCGGTGCGGGCGCGGTAGATCGTCGTACCGTCCTCGTCGGTTGAGCGGCCCACGACCGCCGTGGCACCGTCCCGGGCGAGGGCCAGGCCGGCCGGGTAGGACGCCTCCAGGCCCGGGGTGGCGAGTTCGTCCGGTCCGCCGGTGAAGGGCTGGCGGCGCCAGACGCCGAACTCGTCGCCGTCCTTGTCGTCGAACCACCAGATCCACTCGCCGTCCGGGGACAGCACACCGTCCGTCGTGCCGTTCGGCCGGTCGGTGACCTGGCGTTGTGCGCCCGTGGCGCGGTCCCAGGCGTACAGCTCGTACGTCCCGGTCGCGTTCGACACGAACAGGGCGCGGTCCGGTGCGTCCTCCGCCCAGTCGGGCAGGGACACCCTGGGCGCCCGGAAGCGCTTCTCCCAGTCGGGTGTCTCCTCCCCCCGGCCTCGCCGGGCCCGCTCCGCCTGCTCTGCCCGCTCCGCCTGTACGGCCTGGTCCGCCCGCTCGAACCGCGCACCGGACCCGTTGCTCTCAGTCATGGCCCCATACTGCCCGCCCCGGCGGACAATGAGACGGCCAGGTCCCCACCCTGTGGAAAACACACCGTCCTGTGGAAAACCTCGTCACCCGCCGGCCGTCCGCACCGGTACCCCGCGACCCGGCTCCGGGCGCGAGCCCCGTACCGTGGACGACGTGTACCGGTTTCTGCTGACGCCCCGCTGGTGGGGAATCAACGTCTTCGTGCTGCTCGCCATCCCCTTCTGCGTCTTCATGGGGTCCTGGCAGCTGAGCCGGTTCGAGGCGCGGGTGCAGGACCACCGGAGCGCCGACGCGCGGGCGGCGTCCGCCGGCCAGGAGGCCGCCCGCCCGCTGAGGGAACTCCTGCCCGTCGACCAGGCGACCTCCGGCAAGCCGGTCACCGCGACCGGGCGGTACGACAAGCAGTTGCTCGTGCCCGGCCGGGAGCTCGACGACACACGCGGCTTCTACGTCCTGACCCTGCTGCGCACCGACGACGGCAGGGCGCTGCCGGTCGTCCGGGGCTGGCTGCGCGGCCCGGCCGACGCGGCGAAGGCACCGGCCGCTCCGCGCGGCGAGGTCACCGTCACCGGTGTGCTCCAGGCGTCCGAGACGCCGGGGGACAACGGGGTCAGCGCCCAGGGCGGGCTGCCCGCCGGTCAGACCGGGGTCATCAGCGCGGCCTCGCTGGTCAACCTCGTGCCGTACGACGTGTACGACGCGTGGATCACGCTGGAGCGCGCGGACTCCGGGATGAAGGCGGTGCCGGCGACGGCGCCCTCGGACTCCGGGCTGGACCTGAAGGCGTTCCAGAACCTCGGGTACACCGGGGAGTGGTTCGTCTTCGCCGGGTTCGTGGTGTTCATGTGGTTCCGGCTGCTGCGGCGCGAGGTGGAGTTCGCGCGGGACGCGGAGCTGGGGCTGGTGCCGGAGGAGGCCACCGAGGGCGACGGGGAACGCGAGGACAGCCGGTCCGGGGTGTGAGGCCGGGCTCCGGCTCCCGTTTCGGCTCCGGCGGATCCCCCCTGCGCCCCCCGCGCTGCGGATCCCCTGCGCCCCCGCGCTGGGGCTCCGCGGGGAGCCCCGCGCATGGACCCCGGGGGAACCCCGCGCATCGAATCCGGCGGGAGCCCTCACGCATGAACCCGGAGGAAACCCCTCCGCATCCGCGCCCGGAGGGAGCCCCCGCGCACGCGCCGGACCGGAACACGGGACCAGCACCCCGGACCGACACCCCGCCGGACCGACACCCCGGACCGACACCCCGCCGGACCAGCACCCCGAACCGGCCCCCGGGGCCGTCACGACGCCGTCAGTACGCCCGTCCAGTAGACCGTCCCCGCGCACGCGTCGGGCACCGTCGCCGACACCGCGGGACCGCCGCCGTCCGCGGTGTTCGTCACCGTGACGCTGCCGTCGGCCGTGCCGTCCTCGGTGAGGAGCTGGCTGGTGACGCCGCTGTCGGTGCCGCCGCTGGTTCCGCTGGTGGCGCCGGTGTTGTCGGTGGGCGACGGGTCGGGTGACGCGCCGGTCTCACCGCCCGTGCTGCCGGTGCCGGTCGGGCAGGTCTCCGAGGGGACCCAGGCGAACTTCACCTCGTAGGCGGAGCCGGGCTGGAGGAGGAGCGCGGAGACCTCGGCGGACGGGTCGGGCAGGGCGGGCGCCGCGTCCCCGGAGATGTGCCGGACGGCGGTGATCTTGGAGGCGTCCGCCGCGCCCTGCGGGGTGGTGCCCATGGTGCCGGGACCGGCGACCGTGCAGGCGGTGGTGGAGACGTTCAGGACGCGGAAGGTGCCGTAGACCGCACCGGCGGAGTCGGCGACGGCCGTGGTCGCGGTGGCGGAGCCGAGCTGGAGGGGGGTGCACGCAGGGGTGGTCGCGACGGTGGTCGTCGGGGTGCCGGAGCCGCTGCTCGTGCCCGTGCCGGTACCGGCGCCCTTGCCCTTGTCCTCGCCCTTCTTGCTGTCGGGGGCCTTGTCCTCGGGCTTGCCGGAGGAGCCGCCGGCGGTGCTCTCGCCGCCGTCCGGGTCCTTGTCCTGGCCGGCGCCGCCCTGCGCCTGGGACGCCTGGCCAGCGACGGAGGGGTTGACGTCGGCGCCGGTGGAGTTCGAGACGTGCACGAGGGCCGGGACGGCGGTGCCGACGAAGAGGGCGGCGGCCGCCATGCCGACGAGTGCCTGCCTCTTGCGGGCCCGCCGGGCGGGAACGGCCCGGCGCAGGTGGTCCAGTGTGCCGTCGCGCGGCTCGACCTCCAGGACCGCCTGGTGCAGCATGCGGCGCAGTACCAGCTCGTCCGAGTCGAGCCCTTCGAGGCTCAGGTCGTCCAGGCCGTGGTTCACGGTTTCGTTCCCAGCGTGCGGTTGCTTCGGCTGTGGTTCGTCGTCCGCCGTCCCCGGCTCGCGCCACTCGTAGGGCTCGTGGGGATCGTGCTGGCGACGCTGTGCGTCGTCGTGCTCGCTCATGCCGACGCCTCCATGGCGACCCTCAGGGCCGCGATGCCGCGGGAGCCGTACGCCTTCACGGAGCCGAGCGACACCCCGAGCGTCTCGGCGACCTGCGCCTCGGTCATGTCGGCGAAGTAGCGCAGGACCAGGACCTCTCGCTGGCGGCGCTGGAGGCCCTTCATCGCCTTGATCAGGGAGTCGCGCTCCAGCTGGTCGTAGGCGCCCTCCTCGGCGCTGGCCATGTCGGGCATCGGCTTGGAGAGCAGCTTCAGGCCGAGGATGCGGCGGCGCAGGGCGGAGCGGGAGAGGTTGACGACGGTCTGGCGCAGGTAGGCGAGCGTCTTCTCGGGGTCACGGACGCGCTTGCGGGCCGAGTGGACCCGGATGAACGCCTCCTGGACGACGTCCTCGCAGGAGGCGGTGTCGTCGAGCAGAAGGGCGGCGAGCCCGAGCAGCGAGCGGTAGTGGGCGCGGTAGGTCTCGGTGAGGTGGTCGACGGTGGTGCCTGCCGCCGCGATGTCCTCGGCGCCGTCGCGCTGGTTCGGTATGCGGGTCGGTCGCGCTGCGGGCATGGGGGCGATCACCGGCATGCCGCCGGGCGCGCCGGGCATCCGGGGTCGGCGGGAGGGGCGGGGCGGCCGTAGGGCCGTGCCGCGCGTCGCCGTACTGAAATCGAGAACCTCTGCCACGCCAGTTGGACACGTTTACCCCCGTCAGGGTTGTACGTGCCGCGCGTCACGTTTGCGCCGAACGGTTCACCGGACCGCCCGAACCGCCGCGCGTTCCCCTGCATGGCCGGTCGGCCGGTGGACGACCGGGCCGCTCGTCTCGGCTCAGGCAGCACAACTGACAGTGCGTCAAACGCCCTCATGCCCTACCCGCTCTTCCCCTATGTCCCTGAATGGTCGGAGCGTCCCCACGCTCCGTGAAGCATCCCCGCACCCACGAAAGGGCGTCCGCAAAGACGCTCCCCGCCCTTCGCACGGTTGCGGAGAGCGGGGAGGCAAATCCTCTGACGTCGAGGCGGCTGGGAGCAAGTGGTCCGGACCAGACCGGATCACAGCTTCACATGGATCCTACAAACGGACCGGCTCCCGGCCAGGAGAATTCCGGCGGTAACACGTTTCCACAACAAGTGGGCCGAGCCGGATCACGCACCGTCACCCGCCGCACGCGCGCCGCTCGTCACGACAGCTCGGCGGCCACCAGCTCCGCGATCTGGGCGGTGTTGAGGGCGGCTCCCTTGCGCAGGTTGTCGCCGCAAACGAAGAGTTCCAGGGCGGTGGGGTCGTCGAGGGCGCGGCGCACCCGGCCCACCCAGGTGGGGTCGGTGCCCACCACGTCGGCGGGCGTGGGGAACTCCCCCGCCGCCGGGTCGTCGAACAGGACGACACCGGGCGCCGTGTCCAGGATCTCGCGGGCCTTCCCGACGGTGACCTCGCCCTCGAAGCGGGCGTGCACGGTCAGCGAGTGCGTGGTGATCACCGGAACCCGCACACAGGTCACCGCGACCGGCAGCCTGGGCAGTCCGAGGATCTTGCGCGACTCGTCCCGGACCTTCATCTCCTCCGACGACCAGCCGTCCTCGCGCAGCGATCCGGCCCACGGTACGACGTTGAGGGCGACCGGCTCCGGGAACGGCCCGGTGTTGTCCCCCACCGCCCGGCGCACGTCACCGGGGTGGGTTCCGAGCTCGGTGCCCGCCACCAGGGCGAGTTGCTGCCGCAGCGTCTCGACGCCGGACCGGCCCGCGCCGCTGACCGCCTGGTAGGAGGAGACGACCAGTTCGCGCAGCCCGAACTCGGCGTGCAGCGCGCCGATGGCCACGATCATGGACAGGGTCGTGCAGTTGGGGTTGGCGATGATCCCCCGCGGGCGCTGCCGGACCGTGTGCGGGTTGACCTCGGGGACGACCAGGGGGACGTCCGGGTCCATCCGGAACGCGCCCGAGTTGTCCACGACCACCGCGCCCTTGGCGGCGGCGAGGGGCGCCCACCGCACGGCGACCTCGTCGGGTACGTCGAACATGGCGACGTCGACGCCGTCGAACGCCTCCTCGGTGAGCGCCACGACCTCGACCTGTTCACCGCGCACGGCCAGCTTGCGGCCGGCCGAGCGCGGTGAGGCGATCAGTCGGATCTCGCCCCAGATGTCCGCGTGCTGGGACAGGATCTGGCGCATGACCGTGCCGACGGCTCCGGTCGCTCCCACGACCGCGAGCGTCGGTCGCCCGCTTCGCGGTCCTGACGGGGACATCAGCGGCCCGTGCCCCCGTAGACGACTGCCTCGTCGCTGTCGGAGTCGAGTCCGAAGGCGGTGTGCACGGCGCGCACGGCCTCGTTCACGTCGTCGGCGCGGGTGACCACGGAGATGCGGATCTCGGACGTCGAGATCAGCTCGATGTTCACCCCGGCCTCGCTGAGCGCCTCGAAGAAGCCGGCCGTGACGCCCGGGTTGGTCTTCATGCCGGCGCCGACCAGGGAGATCTTGCCGATCTGGTCGTCGTAGCGCAGGGAGTCGAAGCCGATCTTCGTCTTGGCCTTCTCCAGTGCGTCGATGGCCTTGCGGCCCTCGGTCTTGGGGAGGGTGAACGAGATGTCCGTCAGGCCGGTGGAGGCCGCGGACACGTTCTGCACGACCATGTCGATGTTGATCTCGGCGTCGGCGATGGCACGGAAGATGACGGCGGCCTCGCCCGGCTTGTCCGGGACACCGACGACCGTGACCTTGGCCTCGGAGGTGTCGTGCGCGACACCCGAGATGATGGCCTGCTCCACCTTCTGGTCCCCTTGCTTCGGCTCGTTGCTGACCCAGGTGCCCTGGAGTCCGCTGAAGGACGAGCGCACGTGGATCGGGATGTTGTAGCGGCGGGCGTACTCCACGCAGCGGTGGAGCAGCACCTTGGAGCCGGAGGCGGCGAGCTCCAGCATGTCCTCGAAGGCGATCCAGTCGATCTTCTTCGCCTTCTTCACCACGCGCGGGTCGGCGGTGAACACGCCGTCGACGTCGGTGTAGATCTCGCAGACCTCGGCGTCGAGGGCGGCGGCGAGGGCGACGGCCGTGGTGTCGGAACCGCCGCGGCCGAGCGTGGTGATGTCCTTCTTGTCCTGGCTGACGCCCTGGAACCCGGCGACGATGGCGATGTTGCCCTCGTCCAGCGCCGTGCGGATCCGGCCCGGCGTGACGTCGATGATCCGGGCTTTGTTGTGGACCGAGTCGGTGATGACGCCTGCCTGGCTGCCGGTGAACGACTGGGCGCTGTGACCCAGGTTCTTGATCGCCATCGCCAGCAGGGCCATGGAGATCCGCTCGCCCGCGGTCAGCAGCATGTCGAACTCCCGGCCGCTGGGCATCGGCGACACCTGCTCGGCGAGATCGATCAGCTCGTCCGTCGTGTCGCCCATCGCGGAAACGACGACGACGACCTGGTGGCCGTTCTTCTTCGCTTCCACGATCCGCTTGGCGACGCGCTTGATGCCCTCGGCATCGGCTACGGAGGAGCCTCCGTACTTCTGCACGACAAGGCCCACGTGCGCTCCTCGCTCAGTCCGTCTCTTCCCGCACATACGCATATGTACTGCGGTCGGCTCAGTCTATCGAGCGTCCCGTTTTCACCTTCGCGGTATCGCATGGTGAGACTCCGGCGCCCGAACGACCAGGACAGAACATGCCCGGGAGGGGGTGGGCCACTCGGAAAGTGCCACGCGTCACAGGCCCCGGGGGCGCGGTGATCGAACGGTGGCCGGCGGACGTGACGGCGCGACGCGCTCGTACGCCGTTCCCGTCCGGCGAGCCGCCCTCTTCCGGGGTCGCGCCACCGCCCTGGGTCACCTCCACCGCCCCAGGCCCGCCGCGCGGCGCAGCGCGTCGACACGGTCGGTGACGTCCACGACCTCGTCGGCGCCCGGCAGTCCACCGACGCGCGGGCCGGGCAGGAAGGTCTCCGGGACGGATGCCTCCTCCGGTCCGTCCGCCTCGCACAGCGCCAGACACTCACGGCACAGCCCGTTGACGATCTCCACCGTGCGTTCGTCCTGGTCACACAGACCGCAGGCCATGACCACGCGGGACACGCGGGCGCGGCGGGGGGCGGGCTTCTGCCGCAGCTTCGCCTTCTTCGGGGGCATCTTGCTCTCCAGTCGGTTGCGGGCGAGTCCGCCCGGGTTGGTGACGGCGGGCGGGAGCCCGTCGGTCAGGGCTCGGGTGATGTCGTGGGGGGTCGCACCGAGCGACAGCCAGTTCGCGGCGAGCGGTTCGAGGGCCCGGCAGTCGCTGTCGGACAGGGGCATACGGGGGTCGGCGGCGCGGAGTTCGGCGAGGGTCCGGTAGGCGGTGCTGGTCTGTTCCGCGGCCTGTTCGTCCGCCGCGGCCTGTTCGACCGCCCCGGCCTGTTCGACCGCCCCGGCCTGTGCGTCCGCCTCCGCCGGTCCGGCTTCCGGCGCCGGCTCCTCGGCGCTGTCGGCTTGCCCGTCGTCCTCGATCCGGGCCAGCCCCGACTGGTAGAGGTCGGTGACGTCCCTGCCGTGCCGCTCCCTCGCGAACTCCGTCCACCACTCCACCGACCTGCGCGTACGAGACCAGTACGTACGCGTCACCCAGCGCATCGAGTTGTCCTCGACGGTGATGTGCTCCTTGATCCAGCGCAGGTGGCCGGCGAGGGTGATGCGGCCCATCGAGACGCGCACGGCCTGCTGGCCGTAGCGGGGGTGTTCCGCCGCGATCGCCTTGTAGCCCATGGCGTGTCCGTCTTCGAGATGGTCGACGAAGACGGCGATCTCCCGCTCGCGGGGGCTCAGGTGTGCGAAGTCCGGGTCGGCGTGCGGGTCTTCGTCACCCGTGACGCGCTTTCCGTAACCCGTTTTGGCCATCGGGTGCGACGGGGACGGCAGTGCGGGGCTAGGCTGGGCGTAGGCCACGATCGAGCCTCATTCGATTCGTAGGTCAGGCCCCGGAGCCGGTGTTGGCGCACCGACCGGGGCCGATCTTTTGCTGTTTGCCGCGAACCTAGAGCGGCTTCACGCTCCGGCGCAAGCCGATCACGGAACGTCACTCTTTCGAGGTACGACGCCGCAACTTACGTACAGACTTGGTTGGTTGGGTTGGATTTCACCCAGCCCAGAACCCAAGAAGAGAGCTCGAAGCCCGAGGCTCAAGCCCCGGGCTGAACTGCGGAAACGAAGGTCGCCCAGGCGGTGGCGGCGATGTGGAGTTCGGGGCCAGAGGAGACCTTCGAGTCCCGGATGTGGATGCGGGCGGAGAACGCGATTTCGAGGCAGGCGCCGCCCTCGGAGTTGCTGTAGCTCGACTTGAACCACTTCAACTGCTCACTCATGGCTGGTCCACCATCCGTTCGACGAAACGGGCCAGACTCGGCGGGACTGAGAGCCTGGAGTCGACGCGTCGGCCGCTCTGAGCGGAGGCGGGTCTACATCACCGTCCGCAGCCCCAGTGGACCCGCGATCTCCTCCGCCATCACCCGGCCGGCCTCCGCCTCCAGGGCGTCGTCGCCGAGGTCCTGGTCGGTGTCCAGGCCGTCCAGCTCCGCCAGGGGCTGGTTCAGGCGGACGTGGGCGACCACGGACTGAAGGGCCCGCAGGGCCGCCGAGGCCGTCGAACCCCAGTTGGAGAAGTAGGAGAACTGCCACCACCACAGCGCCTCGACCGTGCGGCCCGAACGGTAGTGGGCCATGCCGTGGCGCAGGTCGGCCATGACGTCCGCGAGATCGTCGGAGATCCGGGCCGGCACGGGGGCCTTGCGGGGCTCGTACGGGTCGAAGACCTCGGAGTAGACGTCGATCGGCTCCAGGAGACGGGCGAGGTTCTCGCGGATCTCGTCCACGTCGCCCTCGGGACCCAGGTCGGGCTCGTAGCGCTCGTCGGGCACGATGTCCTCGTGCGCGCCGAGGCGGCCGCCCGCCAGGAGGAGCTGGGAGACCTCCAGGAGGAGGAAGGGGACCGCCGAGTCCGGCTCGTCGCCCCTCGCGACCTCCGAGACGGCCACCAGGAAGCTCTCGATCTGGTCCGCGATCTGCACCGCGAAGTCGTCGGGGTTCGGGCTGGTCACATGCAGCGTGGCGTCAGACATCTAGGAGTCGTCTCCCCTCGAAGGCGCGCCCGAGGGTCACCTCGTCCGCGTATTCCAGGTCTCCGCCCACCGGGAGGCCGCTGGCCAGGCGGGTGACCTTGAGGCCCATGGGCTTGATCATGCGGGCGAGGTACGTGGCCGTCGCCTCGCCCTCGAGGTTCGGGTCCGTGGCGAGGATCAGTTCCGTGACCACGCCGTCGGCGAGACGTGCCAGCAGTTCCCGGATGCGGAGGTCGTCGGGGCCGACACCCTCGATCGGGCTGATCGCCCCTCCGAGGACGTGGTAACGGCCGCGGAACTCACGGGTGCGCTCGACGGCGACCACGTCCTTCGGCTCCTCCACCACGCAGATGACCGAGGGGTCGCGGCGGCTGTCGCGGCAGATGCCGCACAGCTCCTCCTGCGCGACGTTGCCGCAGGTCGCGCAGAAGCGGACCTTCGCCTTCACCTCGAGCAGGGTCTGCGCCAGTCGGCGGACGTCCGTCGGCTCCGCCTGCAGGATGTGGAAGGCGATCCGCTGCGCGCTCTTGGGACCGACGCCGGGCAGCCGCCCCAGTTCGTCGATGAGGTCCTGGACCACGCCTTCGTACAACGGACTGCCGTCCTTCCTGGGGGTTCCTTGCAGTACGTACGGTAGTTGGCCGACGGCCGTCTTAGAAAGGCAGTCCGGGGATACTGCCGCCACCGAGTCCCTGGGCGAGCGGGCCCAGCTTCTGCTGCTGGAGGGTCTGCGCGTTCTCGTTGGCCGCCTGTACGGCCGCGACGACCAGGTCGGCGAGGGTCTCGGTGTCCTCGGGGTCCACCGCCTTCGGGTCGATCTTCAGGGCGCGCAGCTCACCGGCACCGGTCACGGTGGCCCGCACCAGACCGCCTCCCGCCTGCCCCTCGACCTCGGTCCGCGCCAGTTCCTCCTGCGCGTTCGCCAGGTCCTGCTGCATCTTCTGGGCCTGCTGGAGCAGCTGCTGCATGTTGGGCTGGCCACCACCGGGGATCACGATCAGCTCCTGTCTCGTACGGCTGTCCGGCGGGTTTTTCCCGCCTGGATCGAGCCTACGTGGTCCGCACCGCCGTCGCCCCAGCACTCTTTCGAGTGAGTCGATCTCGTGCCCTATACCTGATCAAGGCCCACTTCCGGGCGGAAAAGAGGTGAAACCGACGCCTTCGCCACCCATTGGGCGGTAGGAAGGGTCCGGCGCATCAGCAGCAGGCGTCACGCAGCGTGATCGGTTGCGATCAGAGTGGTGGCCAGCGCGGTCGCGACCGGCGTCGGTGGTGACCGGTGCCGGTGGCGACCGGTGATCGGTAGTCGGTCCTGATCGGTGATCAGTAGGGAGTGCCGGGTGGGTCAGCCGGAGATGCGGCCCGAGGGTCCGCCACAGGACGGGCGGGGCGAGGGCGGGGCCGGGCCGCGGCCGGGCGACCTGATGGGGCGGGCGTTCCCGCTCGGCGACTGGGGCGAGCCGGCCGAGCGGCTGGACGAGCTGTACCGCTGGGTGGAGTGCGGGGCGCTGGAGACGGCCGCCTGGTATCTCGCGGACCGGGTGGGCAAGCGGCGGGGCGCCCGGATCCTGCGGGCGGGTGCCGCGGGCGGCGCGGTGGCCGGGGCGGCGCTGCCGCTGCTCGACCTGACCGGGGTCGTCGGCGGGGTCTCGGCCTGGGGGTATCTCGCGCTGCTGCTCGGGGTGGCGTGCGTGGCCGGGGACCGGTTCTTCGGGGTGACGTCCGGATGGATAAGGGACGTGGCCACGGCCCAGGCGGTGCACCGCAGGCTTCAGGTGCTCCAGTTCGACTGGGCGTCGGAGAGCGTACGGGAGGTGCTGGGGCCCACGGACGGCACGGCGGGCGACGCCGCCGAGAGGTGCCTGGCGGTGCTGCGCAGGTTCTCCGAGGACGTGACCGAGCTGGTGCGAACGGAGACCGCGGACTGGATGGTCGAGTTCCGGACGGGCGCGGCGCCGATGGGCATCCAGTCCGCGGTGACCTCCGGCGGGCGGCAGGACCCGGGGCACGTCAACGGGCGGTTCCCGCTGCCGGGCACGGCGCCCGCCCGTCCGAACATGCCGAGGCAGCGGCCACCGGAGCCGCGGTGAGACGGCGCCGTGGTGAGGCGACGCCGTGGTGAGGCGACGCCGTGGTGAGGCGACGCCGCACGGCCGGAGTCGCGGTGCGGCGCGCCACGTCGCGACGATGTTCTCCGCGCTCAGCCACTCCAGCGTGGTGCCCCGCCACTGCCCGCGCCCGGATCGTGGGATCACCGTACGGCTGTGCGCGGGCCGGTTCCGGTCCGGTCCGGTCCGGTCCGGTCGGCGGAGGTTCGCCTGACGTTCATTCACCCCCCGGCGGCCGGCCGGGGCCGGGTCACCGCCTGAGGTACGTCAGCTTTTCCCCGCTGTCGGTGTTGACGCGCTCCAGCCTGCCGTCGGACAGCAGGGTGATCTCGCTGGCCGCGCCCGGGGAGCAGGACGAACGCGGGTCGCCCGCCGTCACGCTGGACGGGCCGAGCGTCAACGAGCCGTCTGCCGTGGGCTCTTCGGACAGCGTGGCCCGGAACTCGCAGTGGTAGGTGCCGCCGCCCACGGGTCCGTCGGCCACGAGGGACAGGACGCTGTCGCCCACCTCGCCCTGCCGGATGGTCAGTCGGCGGGTGTTGTGCCCGGTGGCGTTGTCGATGGACGCCGTCCAGGTGCCCAGGAAGGACTTCGGTATCGCGCCCTCGGTGGCGGCCTTGCCGGTGGCCTCCGAGGGCGTCGGGGACGGTTCGGACGGGCGCGGACCGGGGCTCGTCGCGGACGCGCCGGTGCTCGGGGACGGGCCGAGGGCCGAGGTGCCCCCGCCGTCACCGCCCTTCATCAGGGCGTAGACCGAGCCGCCCGCGCCGAGCGCCACGACCAGCGCGACCGCGACGAGCGCGACCGTGGAACGGCCGCTGCGCCGGGGCGGTTCGGGCGGGGGGCCTGGCGGGGGCCCGAAGGGCGGCAGACCGGCGGCCGGGGCCTGCGCCGCGGAGAGGGACGGGCCGTACGGCGGGGTCGATCCGGAGCCGCCGTACGCCTGGCCGGTCTGCGGATAGCCGTAGGCGGAGGGGTGTGGCTGCGGATGCTGCTGCGCGTAGCCGTACGCCGGGTGGGGCGGGGCGCCGCCGGGCCCGGCGGGTGCCGGGGACGGAGACCGGCCGGCGACCGGCGGGGGCCGGTGCCCCGGCGAGGCAGACGCCGGCGCGGCCAGGGTCGGCGCGGGAGGCGTGCCGGGGTTCGGCTGGGTGGGCGAGTCGTCGCCGGCGGGGCCGTCCGCCGCCGGAGCGTGCTCGGGGAACGCCTCGGGAGCGGGCGTACGGGCGGGGCGGTTGGGGCGGGTGGGACCGACGGACCCCGCGGACGCCACAGACCACCCGACGGATCCCGCGGACCCCGCAGACCCCGCGGCCCCCGCGGACCTGGCGGCACGCGCGGCCCCCTCCGGCCCCGTGCTGCCCTCCGCCCCCTCCGTCCCCTCAGTCCCCTCCGGGTTCTCCGTGTCCAGCAACCGCACTGCGTGGCGGCCGAGTTGGGCGACCAGCGCGCCCGGCAGCCACGGGTCCCGCGACCGGCCGCCGGAGACGGTGTCCTCGGCGCCCGTGCGCTCCAGGACGCGGGCCAGCGTCGGCCGGGAGGCGGGGTCCTTGCGCAGACACGCGCGGACCAGGTCGGCGATGCCCTCGGGGACGCCCGTGAGGTCGGGCTCCTCCTGGGCTATGCGGAACATCAGGGCGTGCACCCCGCTGTGGGTGGCGCCGAAGGGAAGCCGGCCGGTGGAGGCGTAGGCGAGGACCGAACCGAGGCAGAAGACGTCGCACGCGGGGGTGATCCGGTCGCCGCGCACCTGCTCGGGCGCCATGAAGCCGGGCGAGCCGACGAGCGCGCCGGTCCGGGTCAGACCGGCCTCCGTCACGGTCTCCAGGGCCCGCGCGATGCCGAAGTCGATGACCCGCGGGCCGTCGATGGTGACGAGCACGTTGGACGGCTTCAGGTCGCGGTGCACGATCCCGGCAGCGTGGATGTCCCCCAGGGCGTGCGCGAGCCCGGCCGCGAGGATGCGCACCGACCGCTCGGGCAGCGCCCCGTGGTCGCGCCCGACGACCTGCTGGAGGCTCGGCCCGGCGACGTACCCGGTGGCGACCCAGGGCACGGCGGCCTCGGTGTCCGCGTCCAGCACCGGCGCCGTCCAGTAGCCGCCGACCTGCCGCGCGGCCTCGACCTCCTGCCGGAACCGGGCCCGGAACTCCTCCTGCGCGGCCAGTTCCCGCCGCACCAGCTTGACGGCGACCGTGCGGCCCCGGTCGGACCGCGCGAGGTAGACGTGTCCCATGCCGCCCGCGCCCAGCCGGGCCAGCAGCCGGTATCCCCCGATCCGCGGCGGGTCCCCGGCCCCCAGCTTCTCCATCGCAGGTTCTCCCCCGACTCGTGCCCGTGAAACAGCCCCACGATAGTGCGGCCGTACGGCGGGGCCGGCGGCCCGGTGTCTACGGTTCCGTAACAGCCGCCGCCGCCCGGTCCGCGGCGGCCGAGGTGTCGTCGAGCACCTTCGACAGCCGTTCCAGTACGGCCACGGCCTCGGCGAGGTCGGCGTCCCCGAACGCCTCGGCCAGCCGGTCGGCGAACGCGGCGTGGCCCGGTCCGATCCGGTCGACGGCGGCGCGGCCCCGCGCGGTGGGGGCGAGCAGCTTGGCGCGGCGGTGGGCGGGGTTGGGCCGGTACTCGGCGAGACCGCGCTCCACCAGGAGGTCGGCGATCCGCTGGACACCCTGCCGGGTCATGCCCATGGCGCGGGCGATCCCGGACACGGTCAGCGGTTCGCCGAGGACCGCGCCGAGCACCTGCCACCGGGCGGCGGTCAGTCCGGCGGGCCCGGCCAGTTCCCCGGCCACCGCGAGGAACCGGCCGTTGAGCCCGAAGACGCCGAGCGCGGCGCGGCTGAGCAGGTCCTGCCGCTCACGGCTCACGCGGCGCCCGCCTTCGCCAGCACCTCGTACGCCCGCGGGTCGGAGTCGTGGAACAGCCGGTACCAGGCGTCGAGGACCTCCCCCTCGTACACCCCGAGCAGGCGGAAGATCTCGCGGGCGAACGCGACGGGTTCGGTGGGGCCGGCGGTGACCAGGCCCCGGTCGGTGACGGCGTCCGCCTCGACGTACCGGCCGCCGCCCGCGTAGCCGGTCGCCGCCAGGTAGAAGGACACCGCGCCGGTGTGGTCACGGTCGTCGAGAAGGCCCTCGCGGGCCAGTCCGGCGGTGGCCCCGCAGATCGCGGCGACGGGGACCCCGGCGTCCAGGAAGGCGCGGGCCGTGCGGGCGAAGAGGGCGAGGTCGTCGGAGGTGTCCCACAGGTCCGCGCCCGGCAGGATCAGCAGGGACGAGTCCTCGGGCCGTACGTCGGCCAGGGCCAGGTCGGGCCGGACGCGCAGCCCGCCGATGCTGGCCACCGGGTCGGTCGACGCCCCCACCGTGCGCACCGGGAAGCCGGCCCGGGCGAGGTAGGCCGTGGCGTGACCCGCCTCCCAGTCGGCGAACGTGTCGTAGACGGCGAGGTGGACGGGCTTGCGGTCAGGGTGGCTGCTGTTCATGACTCCTCCTCGGACTCCGCGGCCCGACGGTCCGCGGATCGACGCGGATGACAGGACCGGCGACGCCGCCGGACGACGACACCCGATGGCAGCGCCGGATGACAACGCCAGATGACAACACGCTGTCACTTCGACAGCATGCTGTCAATCGGAGTTCCGGCGCGCCCTGCCCCCTGGCGGGCGGTGACGCGACAACCTGTCGCGGAAAGCCCCGCTCCGCAGACAGGACGCCCATACCGCTTCCGCATAGCGGACATCTACGCTCGCCGCATGACCCCTCAGCCCAACCCCCAGGTCGGCGCGGCCGTGAAGGCCGCGGACCGCGCGCACGTCTTCCACTCCTGGTCCGCGCAGGACCTCATCGACCCGCTCGCCGTCGCCGGCGCGGAGGGGTCCCGCTTCTGGGACTACGACGGCAAGCGGTACCTCGACTTCACCAGCGGGCTCGTCTACACCAACATCGGCTACCAGCACCCCAAGGTGGTCGCCGCGATCCAGGAACAGGCCGCGACCCTGACCACCTTCGCGCCCGCGTTCGCGGTCGAGGCACGGTCGGAGGCGGCCCGGCTGATCGCCGAGCGGACCCCCGGCGACCTTGACAAGATCTTCTTCACCAACGGCGGCGCGGACGCGGTGGAGCACGCGCTGCGGATGGCCCGGCTGCACACCGGGCGACCGAAGGCACTGTCGGCGTACCGCTCGTACCACGGCGGCACCCAGCAGGCGATCAACCTCACCGGGGACCCGCGCCGCTGGGCCTCCGACGGCGCCGCGGCCGGCGTGGTGCACTTCTGGGCGCCCTTCCTGTACCGCTCCCGCTTCTACGCGGAGACCGAGGAGCAGGAGTGCGCGCGGGCGCTGGAGCACCTGGAGACGACGATCGCCTTCGAGGGGCCGGCGACGATCGCGGCGATCGTCCTGGAGACCATTCCGGGGACCGCCGGGATCATGGTGCCGCCGCCGGGCTATCTCGCCGGGGTCCGCGAGATCTGCGACAAGTACGGCATCGTCTTCATCCTGGACGAGGTCATGGCCGGGTTCGGGCGGACCGGTGAGTGGTTCGCGGCGGACCTGTTCGACGTCGTACCGGACCTGATGACCTTCGCCAAGGGCGTCAACTCCGGATACGTGCCGCTGGGCGGGGTCGCCATCTCCGGGGCGATCGCGGAGACCTTCGGGAAGCGGCCGTACCCCGGCGGGCTGACCTACTCCGGGCACCCGCTGGCCTGCGCGGCAGCCGTCGCGACGATCAACGTGATGGCCGAGGAGGGTGTCGTGGAGAACGCGGCACGGCTCGGCGCGCAGGTCCTGGAGCCGGAGCTGCGGGCGCTCGCGGAGCGGCACCCGAGCGTCGGCGAGGTGCGGGGTGTCGGCATGTTCTGGGCGCTGGAACTGGTGAGGGACAGGGAGACGCGGGAGCCGCTGGTCGCGTACAACGCGACGGGCGAGGCGAACGCGGCGATGGCCGCCTTCGCGGCCGCCGCGAAGAAGCAGGGGGTGTGGCCGTTCGTGAACATGAACCGGACGCATGTCGTGCCGCCGTGCAACGTGAGCGAGGCCGACCTGAAGGAGGGCCTGGCGGCGCTCGACGTGGCGCTTTCCGTCGCGGACGAGTACACCGCGTAGGGTCCGCCGCCACACAGTCGCCGGGGAAATCGAACGCGTAAGGTGGCGTGCTCGTAGACATGTACGTGCACGCCATCCCGACGCGACGAGGTGAACCCCCGACCATGCCCGCCAGCAGCGGCAACGGCGCCGTGACGCGCAGCACCCTGCGACAGCAGATAGCCGACGCGCTCCGCGACGAGGTGCTGTCGGGACGGCTGCAACCGGGCCAGGAGTTCACCGTCAAGGAGATCGCCGAGCAGTACGGGGTGTCCGCGACCCCGGTGCGCGAGGCGCTCGTCGACCTGTCCGCCCAGGGACTCCTGGACGCCGACCAGCACCGCGGGTTCCGCGTCCGCGAGTACTCCGTGGCGGACTTCCGGGGCATGCTGGAGGCCCGCAGCCTGGTCACCGACGGCATGTTCGCCGCCCTGGCGAGCGGCAACGGCGCCTTCCAGTGGCAGGACGACCCCCGCACCGCCGCCGCCGTCGCCGTGGTGCGCCGGCGCGGCGAGGAGTCGCAGCGGGCCGCCGCGGCCGGCGACCTCACCGTCCTGATCGGCTACGACCTGCGCTTCTGGCGCGAGCTGAGCAGCCTGTTCGGCAACCCCTACCTCGTCGACTTCCTGCACCGGCTGCGGGTGCAGGGCTGGGTGTGCACGGTGCAGCACCTGCGCCGGCTGACCGACCTGCGCGGGGAGCTGTGGTCCGGCCACACCGAGCTGGTCGACGCGCTCGCGGTGCGGGATCTCACCGCCGCCCGCTCGATCCTCGCCGCGTACAACGCCTACTCGCTCGCCCTGATCGAACGCCTCGCCGCCGGATGACCGCGGCGGGCTCGGGTATGGGACCTGCACGAGGGCTGCCGGCGCGAGCCGCACCGACTACCCTTCCCTGACCACCATGTGACGACCACCGTGCGCTGCGAGTATCCGAGGAGCTCTCTTTGGCCTGTGACCTGTGGCTGGTGCCGCTCGTGGACGTGTTGTGCCACACCCCCGACAACCCCTTCGCCGACGAACTCGCGCAGTACAACAAGGTGCTCGCCGAAGCCGGGCTTCCGCCGGTGCCCGTGTACCAGTACATGCCGGGGCTGTCCGGCGAGGTCGCCCCGGTGGCCGGCTTCGACTACGACGCGCTGCACTTCCTGCGCCGCGCCTACCTGCTCCAGGTGTGCGGGCTGCCCGTGACACCGGTGGACGAACTCGGCGGCGACTACGAGCAGTTGCTGGAGATGTTCGAGACGACGGCCCAGCAGTCGCACCTGGTCTGGCACTACGACCACGCGGGCGCGTACGTCCCGGTCGACTTCCCGCACCCGCTGTCCGACGACGACCTGCTGGCCGGCGGCGGACCGCTCGGCTCCTCCCAGACCCTGCTGCGGGAGCTGGAGGTCGTCGCCCCGGTCATCGGCATCGACCCGGCCAACCCGCCGGCCGCCCCGCAGCCCCCGCCGGGCCCCACGGAACTGGAGGAACCGGCCGTCGCCGCCCCCTACGACCCCAGTCCCTTCGCCCGCGAGCGGCACGTCTGGCTGGGTCTGCACGCGGCGGCGACGCGGAGCCTGGCCCAGGGCTCGATGATCATCTTCAGCTGAGGGTCAGCGCAGCTGGGACAGGCCCTTCTGCACGTCCTCCATGTTCATCACCGGGGCGTAGGAGATCTTGGCGCCGAGGTTCTGGAACCACGGCTCACTGATAGACGGCAGCTGGGAGCTGTCCTGCATGTCGAACACGAGCAGGGCGGTGCGCAGGCCGTTCTCCGTCATGAAGTAGGCCGCCTCCGGCTTGATCTGTTCCACCGTCTCCTCGATCAGCTTCGTCAGAGTGCCGTTGTGGATGGCCTCGTTCGCCTTCTCCGTGTCCATGGATGCCTTGAGCAGTACGCGCATCGCATTCACCTTCTTCTGGCCGACGCACGTGGGTGCGTTCTCAGAATAGGGCCATATGCGGCATTTCTCCCGGCCAGGCCGGGACGGGCCGGACCCGGGCCGGGTCCGGGTCCTGGTCCGGCCCGACGGCCTAGAACACCGCCGTCCCGTCCTGGGTCAGCTTCCAGTTGGCGGCCGCGAAGTCCGCCGGGTTCAGTTCGCCCTTCGCCGTCACGTAGTCGATCATCAGCTGGCGGATCTCGTTCGTCGAGCTGTAGGCGATGTCGGCGGAGGCGATGTGCGGGTAGCCCGAACCGCCGTTGGCCCGGTAGTTGTTGACGGCGACGACGAAGACCTGGTCGTCCGTCACCGCCGCGCCGTTGTACGTGAGGTTCCTGATCCTCGACCCCTCGGGCCGCGCGATGTCGATGTCGTAGGAGACGCCCGCCGCGGTGTCGTACATGTAGTCCCAGAAGCTGTTGGCGTTGGTGAGGGTGGCGGTGTCCACGGCGGTGCCGGACGGCACCTGGTGGTAGTACCTCGCCGCGTACTCCAGGTAGTCCCGGAGCTGGGCGCCGGTGAGCTTCTTGCCGTACAGGGTGTTGTCGTAGATGTAGAGACCGGCGATGTCCTTGATCGTGACGCTGCCCTGGGGGATGTCGGCGGTGCGGCTGAAGGGCGCGGCGACGGAGATCAGCGGCAGTGCCGCGTCGGCCGTGGACAGGCCCGCGGCGACCGCCTTCGTCTGGACCTCGTGGATGAAGTCCATGATGGGGACGTCCTTCCAGCAGGAGTCCGCCGCCGACAGGTCCTGCGTGCAGGTGCCCACGGCCGTGTTGACGTACTTCACGACGAGTTCGTGGTCGGCCTTCAGGAGCCGCGCGATCTCCGGGTCCTCCTCGACCGTCGCGGGGTTGAGCGTCTGCGCCTTCTTGTCCGTCACCTTCCACTGCCCGTGCCGCAGTTCGAGCTCGAAGTCGAAGACGGTCAGGCGGTAGCCCCAGCAGTACGGTTCGGACAGCAGCACGTCCTCGCCGGTCTGCTCGTTCCGCACGGTGTACGAGGGGACCTCGACGTGGGTGTGGCCGACCAGGATGGCGTCGATGCCGGGCACCTGCTCGGCGACGAGGTTGGAGGCGTTCTCGACGTAGGGGAGCGCGTCGCCGTAGGACGTGGATCCGTCGAGCCCCGAGTGGTCGGTCAGGAAGACGACGTCACAGCCCAGCGCGCGCAGCCGCGGCACGTACTTCCGGGCCTGCTCGACCAGTCCCGGGAACACCATCCGGCCGCTGACGTTGTCCTTGTCCCACAGCGCGATGCCGGGGTTGGTGAGGCCGAGGATGCCGACCTTGATGTCCGGGGCGCCGGGGACACGGATCTTCTTGACGGTGTACGGCGGGAAGGCGGGCCGGAGGGTCTTCGCGTCCAGCGCGTTCGCGCCGAGCAGCGGGAAGTGACACTGCCGCTCGAACTTCCGCAGCACCTCGATGCCGTAGTTGAACTCGTGGTTGCCGAGGGCGGCGGCGTCGTAGCGCATGTGGTTCATGGCGACGGCCATCGGGTGCCGGGGGCCCTTCCCGCCACCGGCACCGGTGATGGGGTCCACGCGCGCGAAGTAGTACGCGAGCGAGGTGCCCTGGATGATGTCGCCGGCGTCGACGAGCAGCACCCGGTCCTCGCCCTTCGCCGCCCGCTGCTGCTTGACGAGGGTGGCGACCCGCGCGACGCCGACGGAGTTGCCCTTGCTGTCGGAGTAGGCCGCGTCCCGGTAGTAGTCCCAGTCGAAGACGTGGCTGTGCAGGTCGGTGGTGCCGAGGACGGAGAACGACCAGGTCTTCGGGGCCTTCCGCGGCTTCCGCCCGGCGGCCTCGGCGGCGGGCGCGGCGGCCGTCCCCGTGACGGCCACGGCGGCGCCGGTGACGGCCGACTTCTTCACGAACTCCCGGCGGTTGAGCGGGCTGACGGGCATGGCGGACTCCTGAGCGAGAGGTCGTCTGGTGTGCCGTGCGGGACTACACGCGTAGATGCTCGCGGCACCCCGTTCCTCCCGGAACCAGGAGCAGCCCATGGGCCGGTCAAGGATGTCCATGACCGGCCCACGGGCCGGGATACGCGGGGCTCGGCGGCCCCGCGGCCTACAGGAAGGAGTTGACCTGGATGGTCTCGTCCCGGCCCGGGCCCACGCCGATCGCGGAGATGGGCGCGCCGGACATCTCCTCCAGCGCCTTCACGTAGTCCTGCGCGTTCTTCGGGAGGTCGGCGAAGGTCTTGGCCTTCGTGATGTCCTCCGACCAGCCCGGCAGGTTCTCGTAGACCGGCTTCGCGTGGTGGAAGTCCGACTGCGAGTACGGGAGTTCCTCCACCCGCCTGCCGTCGATCTCGTACGCCACGCAGACCGGGATCTGCTCCCAGCCGGTCAGCACGTCCAGCTTCGTGAGGAAGAAGTCCGTCAGGCCGTTGACCCGGGTCGCGTACCGCGCGATCACCGCGTCGAACCAGCCGCAGCGGCGGTCGCGGCCGGTGGTGACGCCCCGCTCGCCGCCGATGCGGCGCAGCGCGTCGCCGTCCGCGTCGAACAGCTCCGTCGGGAAGGGACCGGAGCCCACCCGGGTCGTGTACGCCTTCAGGATGCCGATGACCCGGCTGATCTTCGTCGGGCCGACACCGGCGCCGGTGCAGGCACCGCCCGCGGTGGGGTTCGACGAGGTGACGAAGGGATACGTCCCGTGGTCGATGTCCAGCAGCGTGCCCTGGCCGCCCTCGAAGAGGACCACCTTGTCGTCGTCGAGCGCCTGGTTGAGCACCAGGACGGTGTCGGCGACGTACGGCGCGAGCCGGTCCGCGTAGGTCAGCAGCTCCTCGACCACCTGGTCGACGCTGATCGCGCGCCGGTTGTAGAGCTTGGTGAGGATCTGGTTCTTGGCGTCGAGGGCCGCCTCGACCTTCTGGGTCAGGATCGACTCGTCGTAGAGGTCCTGCACGCGGATGCCGACACGGTTGATCTTGTCCGCGTAGGTCGGCCCGATGCCGCGCCCGGTGGTGCCGATCTTGCGCTTTCCGAGGAAGCGTTCCGTCACCTTGTCGACGGTGACGTTGTACGGCGTGATGATGTGAGCGTTTCCGCTGATCAGGAGCTTGGACGTGTCGACGCCACGCTCGTTCAGCCCGTTCAGCTCGGAGAACAGGACCGACGGGTCGACGACGACGCCGTTGCCGATGACCGGGGTACACCCCGGGGACAGGATTCCGGAAGGGAGGAGGTGGAGGGCATACTTCTGGTCGCCCACGACTACTGTGTGGCCGGCGTTGTTACCGCCCTGGTAACGCACCACGTAGTCCACCGACCCGCCGAGCAGGTCGGTCGCCTTTCCCTTGCCTTCGTCACCCCACTGAGCACCGAGCAGCACAAGTGCGGGCACGCGCGTACACCCCTTCCGGGCGGGGCATGTCCAAGGCCGGGGGCGTACGCGACTCGTGCCTCGTACACCGGCGACCTTCGTTGGTCGCGACCCGTCGGACCGGATGCCCCGGAATAGACGAAGCCCCTGGCGCAATAGCGCAAGGGGCTCTTGCACAAAGATGCTACCCGAGGAAGCGAGGCATGACCGAGGTGGCGACTTCCGACCAGCTGCTGGTGGTCATCGACCCGGTCGCCCGAAGGACGGACGGCGAGTCTGTACGGATCGCGAAAGACGTGCTCAGCGCGGGTGCGGCGACGAAAGTGTGCCTGCCGGAGGGGCCCGAGGAATTCGCCCGGGCACTCCAGCGAAGAGGGTCGCGCAGGCCCGTGCTGATAGGCGACGACCGGGCCCTGGTGCGGGCGGTGTCCCTGCTGCACCGGCAGCGGGAGCTGTCCGGATGTGCCCTGTCCCTGGTACCGGTCGGCAGCGTGCTGTCGCTGGCCCGCGCCCTCGGCGTGCCCACCGGCGCGGTGGCGGCGGCCCGAGCGGTCCTGGACGGGTCCGTACGGCGCCTCGACCTGCTGGTCGACGAAAGCGACGGGGTGGTGCTGGGGGCGCTGCGGATCCCGCCCCTGGTGGCGACGGCGGAAACCGTGGCGGCGGATCCGTCCGGCTCGCTGTCCGGCGCGGATCCCGGCCACGGCCACCCGGCCTGGATGCGCACCTGCCAGTCCCTCGTACGGACCCTGGTGGCGGCCCGGCCCGTACGCTCCCCCGCGCCGGCCTCCCCGCCCGGGCCCGCCCGGCTGCGCGTCGAGGTCGACGGCGTCACCCTGGTCGACCTGGACCAGCCGGTCGAGGGCCTGTCGGTCGTCCCGGGCGGCCCCGGCCTCGCGGACGTCGAGGTCCGCCCGCTGTCGATCGGCGCGGAGGCCACCCCGCTGCTGGCCACCGGCCGGCGTGTGACGGTGTCGGGAGCGGACTTCCGCTACCGCGCGGACGCCGTGGTCGCGGGCCCGGTCCGCACCCGGACGTGGGTGGTCCGGGAGGGGGCGTGGGGGCTCACGTTGCCGAGGTGAAGGAGGGCGGGCGCGGCGTGACGGCCCGGGGGCGCCGTCTCGTCCGACCGGGCCGGTGTCACGTCGTTGCCGGGGCTCCCGGGGCTTCCGAGGCTCCCGGGGCTTCCGAGGCTTCCGAGGCTTCCGAGGCTTCCGAGGCTTCCGAGGCTTCCGAGGCTTCCGAGGGGAGGGTGTGCGACTCGTCCTTCAGGGTCACTCCGTTGCGGCCCAGTTCATCTGCGCGGGGCATCAGAGCCGCCGGTCTCGCGGCCGCCGTCTCGTAGGGCGGGCCGCGGGGTGGGGGCTGAGGGCGCGCCGCCGGTCACCCGGGGCCACGTCAGAGTTCCACGCCCAGTCCCTCCAGTCCCCGGATCACGAAGTTCGGCTTGCGCTTCGGTTCCGCGGCAGGGGCGAGCGTCGGGGCCTTCTCCAGCAGCGCCCGCATGGAGGCGGCCAGTTCGATGCGAGCGAGGGGCGCCCCGATGCAGTAGTGGATGCCCGCGCTGAAGGAGATGTGCGGGTTCTCCGCGCGGGCCAGGTCCAGCCGCCCGGGGTCCGCGAAGACCTCCGGGTCGTGGTTGGCGGAGCCGAAGAGCATCGCGATCTCCGCTCCCCGCGGGATCACCGTGCCGTCGACCTCGATCTCGTCCAGGACCCAGCGCTCGAAGAGCTGGAGCGGGGTGTCGTAGCGCATCAGCTCCTCGACGGCGGAGGGGACGAGGGAGTGGTCGGCGCGCAGGGCCGCCAGCTGGTCCGGGTTGCGGAACAGGGCCCACCAGCCGTTGACCGTGGCGTTCACCGTGGCCTCGTGGCCGGCGTTCAGCAGCAGCACACAGGTCGAGATCATCTCCTGTTCGGTCAGCCGTTCGCCCTCGTCGTGCGCGGCGATCAGGCCCGAGATCAGGTCGTCGCCGGGTGCCTCGCGGCGCGCGGCGATCAGCTCCCGCAGATAGTCCGAGAACTCGACCGACGCGCGCACCGCCCGGTCTGCCGCCTCCCCGGACGGGTTCAGCTCGTACATCCCGCAGATGTCCGCCGACCAGGGGCGCAGCGGAGCCCGGTCGGCCTCCGGGATGCCGAGCATCTCGGCGATCACGGCCACCGGCAGCGGCTCGGCGACGTCCGTCAGCAGATCGCCGCCACCCGCCTCGACGAGCGCGTCCACCAGCTGTCCCGCCAGACCGTGCACGTACGGCCGCAGCCGCTCCACCGTGCGCGGGGTGAACGCCTTCGACACCAGCCGCCGGATACGGGTGTGGTCCGGCGGCTCCAGGTCGAGCATCCCGTGGTCGTTGAGCTCGTGGAACGGCTCGTGCTCCGGCGGCGGTGCCGTACGCCCGAACTCCTCGTGGGTGAAACGGTGCTGGTAGGCGCGGCCCAGGCGCCGGTCGCGCAGCAGTGCCGAGACGTCCGCGTGGTGTGGCACCAGCCACTGGCGCGTGGGCTCGTAGTACTGGACGCGGCCCCGGGCGCGCAGCGCGGCGTAGGCGGGGTACGGGTCGGCGAGGAACGCCGGGTCCCACGGGTCGAACGCGAGGTCGGGTGCGGCTGCCATGCACGGACGCTACCCGGCGGCCCGCCTCCGTGACCAGGGACGTCCGGCTCAGCCGGGCGTGACGAGCCGCGCCTCGTACGCGAACACCGCCGCCTGCGTGCGGTCCCGCAGGCCCAGCTTCACCAGGATGCGGCTGACATGCGTCTTGATCGTGGACTCGGCGACGACCAGCCGGCCGGCGATCTCCGCGTTCGACAGGCCCTGCGCGATCAGGACCAGCACCTCCGTCTCCCGGTCGGTCAGATCGCCGTAGGCGGCCCGCGCGGACGGCATCAGGCGCGGGGTGTCGGACAGCTTCGAGAACTCCGTGATCAGCCGCCTGGTCACCGACGGCGCGAGGAGCGCCTCACCGGACGCCACCACCCGCACCCCGTCGGCGAGCTGGCGTGCCGAGGCGTCCTTGAGGAGGAAGCCGGAGGCTCCCGCCCGCAGCGCCTGGTACACGTACTCGTCGAGGTCGAAGGTGGTGAGCACCAGCACCTTCGCGGTGCCGTCCGCGGCGACGATCTCCCGGGTCGCCTCGATGCCGTTCAGCTCCGGCATCCGGATGTCCATCAGCACCACGTCCGGGGCCAGTTCACGGACCCGCTGGACCGCCTCCCGCCCGTTGACGGCCTCGCCGACGACCTCGATGTCCGGCATCGCGTTCAGCAGGACCGAGAATCCCTCGCGCACCATCATCTGGTCGTCGGCGATCAGCACACGGATCGTCATGCGTCACCCTCGCTCACCGTCGCGACCGGCAGGAACACCGTCACCTCGTATCCCCCGTCGGGCGCCGGGCCCGCCGTCATCCCGCCGTTCAGCATGGAGACCCGCTCCCGCATGCCGGTGATGCCGTGGCCGGCCCCGGGCGAGGGCTTCACCAGCGTCGGCTGGGGCGGCGGGCCGTTGACTATGCGCAGACCGAGGCCGCCGAGGACGTACCCGATCTCGACGCGGGCGCCGGCCCCGGGCGCGTGCCGCAGCACGTTGCTGAGGGCCTCCTGCACGATGCGGTACGCCGACAGCTCGACGCCCTGCGGCAGTTCGCGCACGGCGCCGGTGACCGCCTTCTCCACGTCGAGCCCCGCGTCACGCACGTTGGCGAGCAGCGCGTCCAGGTCGGCGAGGGTGGGCTGCGGGGCGTCCGGTGCCTCGTAGTCCTCGGCGCGCACGACGCCCAGGACCCGGCGCAGTTCGGTCAGGGCCGCCACCGCGTTCTCCCGGATGGTGACGAAGGCGCTCTCCAGTTCCGGCGGCGGGTTCTCCACCCGGTAGGGGGCGGCCTCCGCCTGGATGGCGACGACGGACATGTGGTGGGCGACCACGTCGTGCAGCTCGCGGGCGATGGTGGTGCGCTCCTCCAGGAGGGTGCGCCGGGACCGCTCGTGCTCGGTGACCGTCTGCTGGGCGGTCACCTCCTGTGCGGCGTCCCGCCGGATGTGCCGGAGCGTGACCGCGAGCAGCACGAACGCGGAGATCACCAGCAGCGGCGCGGTGTTCGAGGCGTAGTGCCCCGCGCCGAAGAAGGTCTCGGCCGTGATGCCGTACGCGGCGGTCAGGGCCCACATCCAGGCCGCCACCCGGGGGCGCGTCCGCAGTGCCACGACCGTCAGCACGATCAGGTGGCAGACGAAGCTGCCGGTCGGCCACGGCCAGTCGTCCCAGCTGTCGCCGAACACCGAGGTCACCGGGACGGCGGCGAAGGAGAGCCAGAAGGCGCCGATGGGCCGGAGCAACGTCAGCAGCACCGGGCACAGCGCGAGCAGGGCACTCAGGAAGCCGACGAAGTCGCCGGGTCCGTCGACCGCGGTGTCGGCGACGGCCGCCGAGATCAGTCCGGCCGCCGCCACCACGGCGTGCGGGAACCACACGGCGTACTGCCGTACCCGCGGCGACAGCCGTCCGGTGAGGGGGCCGTCCGCGCGCAGGGGCGGCAGCGGGTCGTAGGCGAAGGCGTGGTGGAACAGGTCCTGCCGCAGTCCGCGCAGGGCGTCCGCGGCCACCCGGAACTCCGGGCTGCGCGGTCTGCCTGCGTTCCCCGGCTGCGGGGTGTGCATCTGGGTCGTCTCGGTCACGTACAGAACGGTAGGCGCGGCCGGGCGCGCGGTCGTCACCAGTGAGAAGGGTCCTTCGGGGTCCGCCTCAGGTACTACGGGGTCCGGCCGCGAGGCGGGCTCAGTACCCGGCGGGCCGCACCAGCCCCGACTCGTAGGCGAACACCGCTGCCTGCGTACGGTCGCGCAGGCCCAGCTTCACCAGGATGCGGCCCACATGGGTCTTCACGGTCTGCTCGGCCACGACGAGGCGCCCGGCGATCTCCGCGTTCGACAGGCCCTGCGCGATCAGGGTGAGGACCTCCGTCTCGCGCTCGGTCAGATCACCCGCGCGTTCCCTGAGCGGGGAGCGTGGTCTGCCGTCCAGCCGGGAGAACTCGGCGATCAGACGGCGGGTGATGCCCGGCGCGAGCAGGGCGTCGCCGGCCGCCACCACCCGTACCGCATCGGCCAGTTGGTCCGCGGAGGCGTCCTTCAGCAGGAACCCGGACGCACCGGCGCGCAGCGCCTCGTACACGTACTCGTCGAGGTCGAAGGTGGTGAGCACCAGCACCTTGATGCCGGGCCGCTCGCCGGTGATGCGGCGAGTGGCCTCGATGCCGCCGAGCTCGGGCATGCGGATGTCCATGAGGACGACGTCCGGGGTGAGTTCGGCGACCTGGACGACGGCGTCCATCCCGTCGACCGCCTGACCGATCACCTCGATGTCCGGTTTGGTGTTGAGCAGCACGCTGAAGCCCTGCCGGACCATCTGCTGGTCGTCGGCGATGAGTACGCGGATGGTGCCGCTCGTCATGGGGTCTCTCCTGTCAGGGGTCCGGCGGAGGCGTCGGGATCGACGGGGGCGGCGGATGTGCGCGGGGTGCGGGGACGGGCCGGGATGCCGGGGGCGGCGTCGCCGTCGCCGTCCCGGGGCAGGTACGCCGAGATCGCGAATCCTCCGTGCGGGGTCCTGTCCGCGGTGACGTGACCGCCGAGCATCGCCGCCCGCTCCCGCATGCCGAGCAGGCCGTGCCCGGCGCCGGGCGAGGGCGGGACGGGGTGCCGCGGGCGGGAGTTGACGACGTCGAGGTACAGCCCGCGCGGGAAGTGGTGGATGTCGACGCGCACGCTGGAACCCGGCGCGTGCCGCAGCGCGTTGCTCAGGGCCTCCTGGATGATCCGGTACGCGGACAGCTCGACGCCCGGCGGGTACGGCGGCGCGTCCCCCTCGACGCCCGCGGTGACCGTCAGTCCGGCGGCACGGGTGTTCTCGATCAGCGCGTCGAGACGGTCGAGGGTGGGCTGCGGGGCGTCCGGGGCCGATCCACTGCCGGGTCCGCCGAGCCCGTACGGGTCGTCGGGGTTCTCGGAGCGCAGCACCCCGAGGACGCGGCGCAGCTCCGCGAGCGCCTCGACGGCGTTCTGCCGGATGCCGGCGAGGTTCTCCCTCAGCTCCTCGGAGGGGTTCCCGGCGAGGTGGACGGCGACCTGGGCCTGGATGGAGATGACCGACATGTGGTGCGCGACCACGTCGTGCAGTTCGCGCGCGATCCTGCTGCGCTCCTCCAGCAGGGTGCGCCGGGCCCGCTCCTCCGCCGTGATCGTCTCCTGTTCGACCAGCCGCGTACGCGCCTCGCGGCGGCCGTGCAGGGCCGTTCCGAGCACCACGACCACCGCCGACAGGCAGACCGCGACCATCCCGGTGGGCTGGTAGTGCCCCGCGCCCCACACGCCTTCGAGGAGGTAGGTGACCAGCGCGGTCACGGCCAGCACCTCGACGGCGACACGGGTGGGCACCCGCAGGGCGACCAGCAGCAGCACGAGCAGGTGCGCGACGACGCCTGACACGGTCCACGGCCAGGTGAACGCCTCCCCCCGCACGGCGCCCAGCCGGCCGTGCACCGCCAGGGCGCCCACCACCGCGGCCGTCGTCGACAGCCACCAGGCCGGGATCGGCCGCCACAGGGCGAGCACCACGGAGCCGGCCTGGGCGCCGGCGATCAGCAACGCCGCCCGGAAGCCCAGCGCTCCGCCGTCGTCCAGCTCCGCCGCGCCGCCGAGCGCGACGCCGAACGCGGTCAGGCACAGCAGCCCGTGCGGCAGCCAGCGCAGCCACAAAGACGCCGGCAGCGGATCCACCCGGACCGTACAGAGGTCCTCGCGCAGCACCGACAGCCGGCGCGCCACGCCGCTCACGCGTCGGCCCCCCGGTTGCGTCACGCGGTCCACCCTAGACACGACGCGCCCCCCGCGACCTCGCCGGACCGGGAGCACGCCGTACCCGGACCACCCGCGAACGGCCCTGTACCGCAGGGGGGTTCGAGCGGGCGGAGTGCCGGCGCCCGCCCTGCTCGTGGTGGCGGAAGGCCGCCCAGCACACCGCGAGGGCCAGGGTGAAGACCGGGAGCCAGGCCAACCGGGCGGCGACCCAGCCGAGGTCGTCGGGGCGGGTGTGCAGGCCCGGGAGATGACCGGCTGGGAGACCCGTGGCCGTGGTCGCCATCAGGGCCGTCTGGTGCCACAGGAACAGCGTCATCGCGGAGAGGTTGACCAGCGCCACCGCCGCCCAGGCCGACGGCCGGCGCAGCGCGTGACGCAGCCGGTCACGCAGCAGCAGGGCCAGGCCGCACTGGGCCAGACCGAAGGTGACGGCGGCCAGTGTCGGCGGGTCGAGGTTGGAGACCGCGGCGCCCGGGACGCCGACCATGGACGCCGGATAGCCGGCCAGGGCGACCAGTGCCGCGGTCGCCGCCGCCCCGCCGGCCAGCAGGGTCCAGGCCGCGCGGCGGCCGTCCAGGTCACCGCGGGTCCAGGCCGCGCCGAGGGTGTAGGGCACCGCCCAGCCCGCCGCCACGTTGACCCAGCCGAGCCAGGACGGGCCGCCGAGGCCGAAACGCAGAAGGTCCA
This sequence comes from Streptomyces sp. NPDC043878, assembly GCF_056435735.1. NCBI lineage: Bacteria > Bacillati > Actinomycetota > Actinomycetes > Kitasatosporales > Streptomycetaceae > Streptomyces > Streptomyces sp. NPDC043878. The sequence continues at coordinate 18,829 of NZ_JBWKDW010000006.1, read as the reverse complement.
CATGGAGGACGACGGCCAGCGGCCACAGCGGGTTGAGCCGGGACAGCAGCGGAGTGGCGGCCGTCAGCGCGGCGAAGACGACGAGGAACCACAGGGGGGACAGGGCGAGCTTCACCAGCGCGCGGACCGTCCCGAACTCCGCGCCCGCGAGCAGCAGGGCCACCGCGGTCACCGTCCACAGCGTCAGGACCGCCGCCACCGGCCTGAACAGCCGGGCCAGCCGGGCCGCGAGCCAGTGCCGGTAGCCCGTGCCGCGGCTGCGCGCCGAGGCAAGGCCGCGGGTCGCCACATGGCCGCCGACCAGGAAGAACACGGCGAGCGGCTGGAAGACCCAGGAGATGGGCGCCAGCCAGGGCATGTGCTGCAGGGGGCTCGCCGTGCGCAGCGTCCCGCCGTCCGCGACCAGCGCGGTCACCAGCCAGTGCCCGATGACCACGCCGAGGATCGCGAACGCGCGGAGGGCGTCGACGGCCCGGTCCCGCTCCCCGGGGGTGGCCGCGTCGATCCGGCCGGCTCCCTGCCGCACGGCACGGCGCAGGGCCCGCACTGTGCCGTGCCGGGTGCCCTGCGGGGTGGTGAGCGGGGCCGCTGCTCGCGCGGTGTGCCGGTCCGTCTCACGCACGGTCCGCCTCCGGGGTCTCGCCGAGGACGATCCGGGTCAGGTTGGCCAGTGCGGCCGAGCCGGGGGCGAAGTAGTCGCTGTGGCCGCCGTCGCCGGCCGCGAAGACGCGGGCGCCGAACGCCGGTGACACCGGGTCCCGGCCGAAGCCGACGGTGGTGCCGAAGAGGCCGGTCCTGACGTGCGGCACGCCGGACACCCAGTCGTCGGCGGCGCGGGCCGCCCAGATCCGGGCGGTCGTGTGCAGGGCCGCGGCGGAGTCGACGCCGGTGCCCGGGCTGCCGATGAGGGCGATGTCGTCGACGGCCAGGCCCGGGGCGGCGCGGCCGCAGACGACCGAGCCGTACGAGTGGCACAGCAGCGCGACATGGGCCCCCCGGCCGGTGATGGCTACCAACGCGCGGACGAGGGAACGTAGGTGCGGGGCAGCTTGCTCCGCGCGGCCCGTCGTGAGGACCGTCGCGCTGATCGTGCCGGGCGTCCGGTAGCCGAGCCAGGCCACGACAGCGGTGCGGGTGCCGGCGGGGGCCCGGCCGGCGAGCTGCCGTCGCAGGGCGACGGCTCCGGCGCGGAAGCGGCCGTAGGTGTCGAGGCTCGTGTCGGAGCCCGGGACCAGGACGGCGACGCGGTCGGCGCGGGCGAGGTCGCCGAAGACCTCGGTCGCCCGGCCGGGGCCGCGCCCGTCGAAGGCGAGGAGACGGCGTGCCGGGCCGGCCATGGAGCGCTCGACCGCGGCGCGGGCGGTGTCGCCGTGCGCGGCGGCCATCCGGGACGCCGAAGCGGCGTCGGCCCGGTTGGCGGCGTAGGCCGCGTCCAGTGTGGCCGCCGTGAGCGGCGCGAGGACCGCGGGAGCGGGCGCGGGGATCTCCGGCCGGGCGGCGGCGGACAGCGGGGCCACGACGGCGCCGGTGACGAGAGCGGCGAGGAGCGCCCGGCGCCGTCGGCCCGCGCGACGCCGACCCGACCGTTCCCCCGGCCGCCGCGCCGCCCCCGGACAGGCGTCCCCCGCGCTCGTACCCGCGGCGACCGGCCTACGGCCCTCAGGCGTCCCCGTGACCGTGCTCCCCGCCGGCTCGCGCCCCGCACCCCGGCCCGCTCTCCCGGCCCCCTCCGCCGTCTCCCCCGCAGCGAACCCCATGGTCGTCCTCCTCCCCGTCCGCCCGGTCATCGGGCTTCCACGGTGGGGAAGTTACGGATCGGAGGCCGTCACCCGCGTCCCGCCAGGGAGCTCACCTGCGCGGTAGCTCTCAGGTACTACGGGTATGACAGAGGCGGCGAGGCAGCTCGAAGGGGCGGCCCGATGGGACAGCCCAAAGGGGTGGCTCACCACGCCAGTTGGGCGATCTCCTCCGCCACCACCGCGCAGGCGTCCGCGGCCGGGTCGATCAGGGGGAAGTGGCCGACGTCCTCCAGCAGGGTCAGGCCGACCACCTCGCCGGCCTTCGCCGCCGCGTCCGCGTACGCCTCGGCGACCGCCTCCGGGACGACCCCGTCCGCACGGCCCTGGACGAGCGTGGTCGCGATGCCCGTGGGGAGCAGCAGCGAGGGGTCGGCGTACGGCCGCCGTACGGCGAACTCGTCCTGGCCCCCGAGGAGTTGCAGGGCCGCGCCGCCGCAGACGTCCAGTTTGCGGGCGACCTCGAAGTCGGCGATCGGGGCGAGGGCGACCACTCCGCGCAGCGGGGCCGGGCGGTCGGTGCGCCAGGGGGCGTCCGGCGGGAGCAGATGCCGGGCCGCCACCCACAGGGCCAGGTGACCGCCCGCCGAGTGGCCGGTGACCACCATGCGGCGCGGGTCGGCCCGCGGGAGGTGCTCCCGTACCAGCGCGGGCAGCGCGTCCAGCGCGGCGGCCACGTCGTCGAAGGTGTCCGGCCAGCGGCCCGCGACCGGGGCGTCCCGCGCCGGGCCGTCGCCGCCGCGCCGGTACTCCACGTTGGCGACGGCGAAGCCCCGGCGGGCCAGGAAGCCCGCGAGGGGCGTGATGTGCCGGCGGTCGTAGGGGGCGCGCCAGGCACCACCGTGCAGCAGGACCACCACCGGCGTGGCGAGGGCGCCCGGTGCCGCCGTGCCGCGCGGGGCGTAGAAGTCGATCACCTGGTCAGGGTGGTCGCCGTACGCGGCGGTGACGTCGGGCTCGACGGCGGGATGCGAGAAGGCCGACTCCTCCTCTGCGGCTGCCGCGGCGGCACGGGCGTCGTCGTCCGACATGCTCCAACCTCTCAGGGGCGAAACGGAATTGGCGGACCAGGAGGGAATTCGGCCGTTGGCGGGGACGGTATCAGCCCGGTGACGTGCGCCGACACGCGGATGTCACGCTCGGTGAGGACCGAGCGGTGACCGGCCCCGCCCACGGCAGGCCCCAAGGGCTGTCCCGCGATTCCCGGCGGGCGCACGACGACAGCCACGGCACCTCGCCGCGTTGTCGGATCGCCCGAACACGCCCGGTACGAGGACGACCCTCCGCCTTGCGACGCACCGCATCCGACGCCGCGCGCTGATCCACCAGGACTTGCGGGACCGCCCTCAGGCCAGCACCCCGCCGAGCACCCGGGCCGCCCGCTCCACGTCGCGGAACCCGACGTACAGCGGTGTGAAGCCGAACCGCAGGACGTCGGGGCGGCGGTGGTCGCCGACCACGCCGTGTTCGACGAGCCTCCGCATGACGTCGCCCGCGTCCGCGCACCGAAGCGCGACCTGGCTGCCGCGCTCCTCGTGGGCCGGCGGTGTCAGGGACTCCACCCGCCCCTCGGGGACGTACCGCCCGACACATTCGAGGAAGAAGTCCGTCAGGGCCAGCGACTTGGCGCGTACGGCCTCGATCGTGACGCCGTCCCACACGTCGAGGGCGGCCTCCAGGGCGAGCATGGACAGGATGTCCGGAGTGCCCACCCGGCCGCGCACCGCGCCCGCCGCCGGTTCGTAGTCGGGCCGCATGCCGAACGGCTCGGCGTGGGAGTTCCAGCCGGGCAGCGGCGAGTCGAAACGATCCTGCAGTTCCTGTCGGACGTACAGGTACGCGGGTGAACCCGGGCCGCCGTTCAGGTACTTGTAGGTGCAGCCGACGGCCAGGTCGACCCCGTGTGCGTCGAGTCCCACCGGCAGGGCGCCCGCGCTGTGGCACAGGTCCCAGACGGCGACGGCGCCCACCGCGTGCACGGCGGCGGTCAGCGAGGGCAGGTCGTGGAGCCGGCCCGAGCGGTAGTCGACGTGGTTCAGCAGGACCGCGGCGGTCCGCTCGCCCAGCGCGCCCGGCACCTGCGCCGGCGTCACCGGACGCAGGGTGCAGCCGGTCATCCGCGCCGCCGACTCGGCCATGTAGCCGTCCGTGGGGAACGTCGTGGCGTCGACCACGATCTCGTCCCGGGCGGCGTCCGTGAGCCGCGCGAGCCGGACGGCCCCGACCAGTGCCTTGAAGAGGTTGACGCTTGTCGAGTCGCCCACGACGATCTGCCCGGGCGCCGCGCCGACCAGCGGGGCGATCCGGTCGCCGATCCGCTCGGGCGCCGTCCACCAGCCGCTCTCGTCCCAGGACCGGATGCGGAGCGAACCCCACTGCCGGCGCACCACGTCGTCCAGGTGCCCGGGGACGGAGGCGGGCAGCGCGCCCAGCGAGTTGCCGTCCAGGTAGACGGTGTCGTCGAGGACGAACCGGGCGCGCAGGGCGGCCAGTTCGTCCCCCGCGTCCAGCTTCTCCGCACTGCCGGCGAGGTCGGTCGTCTCAGACATGGGACCTCGCCGTCCACAGCTCCGGGAAGACGTTCTTCCGCGCGCGCTTCTCCAGCCAGGCCACGCCGGCCGAGCCGCCCGTGCCGGCCTTCGCGCCCATCGCGCGGCGGGTGGCGACCAGGTGGTCGTTGCGCCAGCGCCACACCAGCTCGGCCACGTCGGTCAGCGCCTCGCCGAGCCGGGCGATCTCGTCGCCCTCGTCACCCGAGTACACGGCCGTCCAGACCGCCTCGACCTCGTCCGAGGGGTCGTAGCGCCCTGCGACGTCACGCGAGAGGACCTCCTGCGGGACGGCGTGGCCGCGCCGGGCGAGCAGCGCCAGCACCTCGTCGTAGAGGCTCGGCTCGTGCAGCGCCTTCTCCAGCTCGGCGTGCACGCGGGGCGCGCCGCGGTGCGGGACCAGCATGGACGCGGACTTGTCGCCGAGCAGGAACTCCATCCGGCGGTACATCGCCGACTGGAAGCCGGAACCCTCGCCGAGCGCGGACCGGTAGGAGTTGAACTGGGCCGGCGTGAGCTGTCCGAGCGGCTTCCAGGAGGCGGTCAGCGCCTCCAGCTCCCGTACGGACCGCTTCAGCGCGTCGATCGCGACCGGCACCCTGTCCTCCCGCAACGCCTGCGCCGCGGTCTCCCACTCGTGGACGATCACGGTGAACCACAGCTCCATGACCTGGGTCGTGACCAGGAAGACCATCTCTCCGGGATCGTCGGAGAGGGTGTGCTGGAGGTGGGTGAGCACGTCCGCCTTGACGTAGTCCTCGTACGGCGTCGTGCCGGCGAAGTCGAGATGCGGGGTCTCGGGCTCCGAAGCCTCGGGGGGCTGAGCCTGCTGGGACATCGCTGTCTCCCTGTACCTGTACTCCGGGTAGCGGTCCGCCCCTGCCGTTACCGACACGGGGGCCCCGGTCCCCACGGGCATCCTGCGCAATCGTCCCCCGGAAACGCAAGGCCCGCCCGGTCACACTCGCACCGGGCGGGTCTTCTCGAACAGGGACCAGGGTCCTTCGTCCGGATCAGGCTGGATCCGACTGGATCAGGCTGCGTCAGGGGCCCGCGAGCCCGGCCTGATCCGGACGAGAGGCCTTAACCCAGCGTCTGCGCCGCCGTCGGCGAGGAGTCCTTCAGGAACTGCGCGCAGCGCTCGTACTCCTCCTGCTCGCCGATGGACTGCGCGGCGCGGGCCAGGGCGTGCAGGGCGCGCAGGAAGCCGCGGTTCGGCTCGTGCTCCCAGGGCACCGGGCCGTGGCCCTTCCAGCCGCTGCGGCGCAGGGCGTCCAGGCCGCGGTGGTAGCCCGTACGGGCATAGGCGTACGACTCGACCACGCTGGAACGCTCGAACGCGTCGTCGGCCAGCCGGGCCCAGGCCAGCGAGGAGGTCGGGTACTTGGCGGCGACCTCGGCGGGCGGGGTACCGGCCGCGAGCAGCTCACGCGGCTCCGGGTCGTCGGGGAGCTGGGTCGGGGGCGGCCCCCCGAGAAGGTTTTCGTGAATGGACATGGTGCAAGTCTCCTCCATCGGACCGGGGAGCCGGGCGCGAAGGCCGGCCACGGGGCCGGAGGGGAACGTCGGCCGGGCGCGAAGGCCGGCCACGGGGCCGGAGGGGCACGTCGCGCGGTGTGCCGGGCCGCGCGGCCCGGCACACCGGGCGGCGGCCGACCGGTGGGTCAACCGATCCGTCCGCGGGCCCGCGCTCCCTCCAGGGGCGGTGCGGTGACCCAGCCGTGGGTGCGGCATTCCGGCAGCCGGCAGTCCGGGGGCGGCCGGCGGACGGTCGCGAAGGCGAGCACCGACCCCACCACCAGCACCCCCGCGCACACCAGCATCGCCCGGCCGAACGCGGCGTCGAAGGCGGTCGCCGACCGGTAGGCGTCCTCCCCCATCCCGGCGACCAGCGGCAGCGCGGCCACCGCGACCAGGCCGGCCGCACGGGCCGCCGCGTTGTTGATGCCGCTGGCCAGACCGGCCCGGGCGGTGTCCACGGAGGCGAGCACGGTGGCGGTCAGCGGCGCCACCAGGGCGACCAGGCCGGCCCCCATCACCAGCAGGGCCGGCAGGACGTCGGTGAGGTAGGAGGCGTCCGGCCCCACCCGCAGCATCAGCAGCATGGCGCTGGCGCACAGCAGCGGGCCGACGGTGAGCGGGACGCGCGGGCCGATCCGCTGGGCGAGCTGACCCGAGCGGGCGGAGAACAGCAGCATCATCGCGGTGGTCGGCAGCAGGGCCGTACCGGCCTGGAGCGCCGAGTAGCCGGCCACGACCTGGAGCTGGAGGGCGGTGAGGAAGAAGAAGCCGCCGAAGGCCGCGTACACGCACAGCGTCACCAGGTTGACGGCCGTGAACTGGCGCGAGGCGAAGACGTCCAGCGGCAGCATCGGGTCGGCGCTGCGCTTCTCGACGGCGACGAAGGCGACGCCCGCGGCCACCCCCGCCACCGCGGCGAGCACCACGGCGAGCGAACCGCCGCGGGCCTCGATCAGCGCGTACGTCACCAGGGCGAGCGCCAGCGCGCCGAGGACCGCGCCGAGCACATCGAAGCGTCCGTGGCTGCGGCCGTCCCCGGACTCGGGCACGTGCCGAACGGCGATGGGGGCGCAGGCCAGGGCCAGCGGGACGTTGAGCAGGAACACCCAGCGCCAGCCGGGGCCGTCCACCAGCCAGCCGCCGAGGAACGGGCCGACCGCCGCGCCGATCCCGCCGAACCCGGACCACGTGCCGACGGCCCGGCTGCGGTCGTCGGGGTGGAAGGACGCCTGGATGAGGGCGAGCGAGCCCGGGGTGAGCAGCGCGCCACCGACGCCCTGGAGGGCACGGGCGGCGATCAGGACGCCGACGCTCGGGGCGAGTCCGCACAGGAGGGAGGCGGCGGCGAACCAGACGACGCCGATCACGAAGACCTTGCGGCGGCCGTAGCGGTCGCCGAGGGCGCCGCCGAGCAGGATCAGCCCGGCCAGCGTGAGCATGTACGCGGTGACCGTCCACTGCAGGGCGGCCAGGTCCGCGTCGAGGTCACGGCCGATGCGGGGCAGGGCGACGTTGACCACGGTCGAGTCCAGCGTGGCCATGCTGGAGCCGAGGACGGTGGTCAGCAGGATCCACTTGCCCTGCGGGGAGGACAGCCGGACGTCGGGCATGCCCCAGGTATACAACGAGCCCGGTGCCGTGGCACCGGGCTCGTGGGAAGCCGCCTGCCGCGCGGCCGACTACTTGATCTTCGTGCCGGCGGAGCGCAGGTGCTGCGTGGCCTCGACGACCCGCGCGGCCATGCCCGCCTCGGCCAGCTTGCCCCAGGTCCGCGGGTCGTAGGTCTTCTTCGAGCCGACCTCGCCGTCGACCTTCAGAACGCCGTCGTAGTTGCGGAAGACGTGGTCGGCGACGGGACGCGTGAAGGCGTACTGCGTGTCCGTGTCGATGTTCATCTTGACCACGCCGTTCTCCAGGGCGGTCGCGATCTCCTCCGCGGAGGAGCCGGAGCCGCCGTGGAAGACGAAGTCGAACGGCTGGGAGCCGGCCGGCTTGCCGTACTTGGCGGCCACGCCCTCGTTGAGCTCCTTGAGGAGGTCGGGGCGCAGCACGACGTTGCCCGGCTTGTACACGCCGTGCACGTTGCCGAAGGACGCGGCCAGCAGGTAGCGGCCCTTCTCACCGAGGCCGAGCGCCTCGACCGTGCGCACGGCGTCGTCGACGGTCGTGTACAGCGAGTCGTTGATCTCGTGGGTGACGCCGTCCTCCTCGCCGCCGGTCGGGGTGATCTCGACCTCCAGGATGATCCTGGCGGCGCGGGCACGCTCCAGCAGTTCCTGCGCGACGGCGAGGTTGTCGGCGAGGGTCTCGGCCGAGCCGTCCCACATGTGGGACTGGAACAGCGGGTTGCCGCCGGCCTTGACGCGCTCCTCGGAGACCGCGAGCAGCGGACGCACGTACCCGTCGAGCTTGTCCTTCGGGCAGTGGTCGGTGTGCAGGGCGACCGTCACCGGGTACTTCTGGGCGACGATGTGCGCGAACTCGGCCAGCGCCACGGCGCCGGTGACCATGTCCTTGCTGTACTGGCCGCCCAGGAACTCGGCACCACCCGTGGAGATCTGGACGATGCCGTCGCTCTCCGCCTCCGCGAAGCCGCGCAGCGCAGCGTGCAGGGTCTGGGTCGAGGTCACGTTGATGGCCGGGTAGGCGAACCTGCCTGCCTTCGCCCGGTCGAGCATCTCGTTGTAGACCTCGGGGGTTGCGATGGGCATCTGTCCGCTCCTTGGATGTGCGGGTTGGCGTTCTGTGTCCTACGGCCCTGACCTAGACCTCGGGGGTGACGTCGTCGTCGGCACCATCCTTCCAGACCTGGCCGGATGGTCCCGTCCTGGTGTCCACCCTGTGGATAACCCGGCGGCTAGTCGAGGCCCAGCTCGTCCTTGGAGTACGCGAAGAGGTACGGGACCCCGGCGCCCTCCTGGATCTTCTCGGCGGCACCGGTCGCCCGGTCGACGATGGTCGCCACCGCCACGACCTCGGCGCCGGCCTCGCGCACGGCCTCCACCGCGGTCAGCGGGGACCCGCCGGTGGTCGAGGTGTCCTCGACGACCAGGACCCGGCGGCCGCTGATGTCCGGGCCCTCGACCCGCCGCTGCAGTCCGTGCGCCTTGGCGGCCTTGCGGACGACGAAGGCGTCCAGCCGGCGCCCCCGCGCGGCGGCCGCGTGCAGCAGGGCGGCGGCCACGGGGTCGGCCCCCATGGTCAGCCCGCCGACGGCGTCGAAGTCCAGGTCCGCGGTCAGGTCCAGGAGCACCTGGCCGACCAGCGGCGCGGCCTCGCCGTCGAGCGTGACGCGGCGCAGGTCGACGTAGTAGTCCGCCTCCAGACCCGAAGACAGGGTCACCCTGCCGTGCACCACGGCCTTGTCCTTGATCTGCTCCAGCAGCTTTCCACGCGCGTCAGTCATGCCCGTCAGCTTAGAGGCGGCGCCAGCTCCACGTGGTGGTGGCTTCCAGCGGATCGATCGCGGTGACCAGGCGCGGGAGGGTGTTCAGGCCGTTGGGCGGGCCGGTCTGCGGCTCCACGCACACGGCGGCCTCCTGCTCGTCGTACACCACGACCCACTGCTCGCGGCTGGCCACCCTCAGTTCCAGCCGCCCCGGCCAGGTGACGGTCACGTCGACGCCGTCGGGCATGCCGAAGCAGTCGTCCCAGGGGCCGGGCCTCGGCTCGACGCGCCTGCCGGTGGGGAGGTGGTCGTCGCCGCGCTCCTCCTGCCAGGCGGGCGTGAAGTCGAGCCGGGCGCCCTCACCGTGGCCGTCGCCGAGGGTGCGGTTGAACCAGGGGTGCCAGCCGATCTGCGCCGGGAAGGAGGTCCCGTACGTCTCGACGGCCATGCCGAGCGTCAGGGTGTCCGCGGTGAGCGTGACGACCTGCGTGACGCGCCCCGGGTGGGGCCAGGGGTCGACGAGGTCGTACGTGATGACCGCCTCGTCGGCCGAGACGCGGGCGGTGCGCCAGGCGCCGTCGCGCGCGGTGCCGTGGATGGCGTGCGGCGGGGAGTTGAGCGGCAGTTGACGCGAGGTCCCGCCGTCCAGGAACCGTCCGTCGCGGGTCCGGCCGCACCAGGGGACCATCGGGAAGCAGCCGAACCGCTCGCCCTGCCGCAGGAGTTCGACGCCGCCGACGCGGAGCCCCCCGATCCGCCCGCCGTTGCCCGGCTGCACGGTCACCTCCGCGTCACCCGCGGTCAGCGTGATGTCTTCGTTACTCACGGGACGACCCTACTGGGCCGATCAAGGGGGCGGGGCCGGGGCGGGGCCGGGGACCCGGGAGCAATGGGCGGGGCGGCGCGCAGGGCGGGCCGGGCGCGTGTCGCACGGGGCGACCCTGCGGGCGTGAACCGCACCGGAGCGGCCGGCCGGCGTCAGTGGCGTCTGCGCAGCACCCGTCCCGCAACGATCGCCGACGCGAGGACCACCGCCGCGGCGGGTGCCGCCCAGCGCAGGGCGGAGGCGGGGGTGATCGTCTGCGGGGTGGGCACCGGGGCGTAGCGGCCGCGCGGCGGGGCGTGGTCGACCTCCTCCGCGCTGCGCCCGATCATCGTGCGCCGCGCGTGGGCCGCCTCGGCGGCCGCGACCGGCTCCTCGAAGCCGTCGCCCGGCCCCGGTCCGGCGTCCTCGGAGACATGCGCGTCGAGCGGCCGTGCCGCAGGCCGCGACTCCGGTTCCGGAGCCTGGTCGTCGTCCGCTTCCGTTTCCGCTTCCGGTTCCCGTCGGGACTCAGGCTCCCGGTCGGCTTCGACCGGCTCGGCCGGCGGGGGTTCCGGCTGCTCCGGCCGCCGTTCCTCCGCCGGCGCGGCACCCAGGTTCTCCGCGAAACGGTTCAGCAGCCGGACGACGGCCGAGCCGACCGCGTCGGACGGCAGGTCCGCGACGCGCCCGTCCGCGGCGGCGGCCGCCTCGAAGGCGAGGATCGAGCCACCGTCCGCGTCCCGCAGGCGGAGCGTCAGGGTGAGTTTGACCGAGCCGCTGCCGCGCGTCTCGGTGGCGTCGCCCTCGACGGCGTACGAGCCGTCGTCCCGGCCGGAGACGCGCGCGGCACCGCGGTAGGTGATGGAGTGGCTGCCGACCCGCACCTTCAGCCGGCCGCTGACGGGCTCGGCGCCGGCGTCCTGCTGGAGGCCGGGGACCGCCCGGGCGACCCGCGCGGGATCGGCCAGCGCCTCCCTGAGCCGCTCGGCCACAACCGGAACGAACACCTCATGCTCCATGTCGGCCGAGCCTACCCAGTGGGCGCCGTACCGCACCCGCGTTGACCGAAATAGCCCACGCGCGGACCGGAGACACCCGGCCGCCCCCGCGCGTCCGGCGCCCTCCCGTCCCGTCAGAAGCGCGGATGGACCAGCGTCGAGGGCGGCAGACCCGTGATGCTCCGGTGCGTCGCCGTGCGGGCCGCCGCGGTCAGGGACGGCTGGGTCAGGGTCGCCGGGTGGGGGCCGTGAGGGGCGAGGCGCAGCGGTGGCCGGGTGCGGCGGGCGGCGAGGACGAACCCCCAGTCGTGCGGGGCACGGCCCGCGCCCGCCGAGCGGTCGGGTCCGTCGGCGAAGCCGGGGTCGCGGCCGCCCACGCAGTAGGGCGCCGTGCGCAGGCCGGCCGCCCGGATCGTCGCGTCCACCGTCCAGAAGGCGCGGGCGCGGGAGGAGGCGGGTCCCGCGTGCACCACGAGCCGGCCGCCGGCGGCGAGCGTCCGCCGCGTCAGGCCGTAGAACTCCTGGGAGTACAGCTTGGTGCTCGCCGTGATGCCCGGATCGGGCAGGTCCGCGATCACCACGTCGTAGCCGGCCGCCGGCGCTCCGCGCAGCCAGCCGAAGGCGTCCGCCGTGAAGACGTGCACGCGCGGGTCGCCGTAGACATGGCCGTTGAGGGCGGACAGCGCGGGGTCCCGGCGGGCCAGCCGGACGACGGTCGCGTCGAGTTCGACGACGTCGACCCGCCGTACGCCGGGATGGCGCAGCACCTCGCGCGCGGCCAGGCCGTCGCCGCCGCCGAGGACGAGCACGCGCGCGTGGGGGCCGTTCATGGCGGGCTCGACCAGTGCCTCGTGGTAGCGCTGTTCGTCGCGGCCGCTGACCCGGAGCCGGCCGTCGAGGAAGAGACCGAGGGGCCGGCCGTGCGTGCCGCCGGTGAGGACGATCTCCTGGACGTCGCTCTGCACGGCGACCCGCACGTCACGGCCGTAGACCGCCTGGCGCGCGGCCCGTTCGAAGTCGTCGACGAGGACGGCGGCCGTGGCCAGCAGGGCGAGCACGGTGACGTTGACGGCCAGCAGCGTCCAGCGGGCTCGGTGGCTCAGGTCGCGGCGGAACAGGCCGAGGACGAGGGCGCCGCCGGCGGCGACGTTGACCGCGCCGGTGAGCAGCGTGCCGGTCAGCTGGCCGAGCCGGGGCAGCAGCAGGAAGGGGAAGGCGAGGCCGCCGACGAGGGCGCCGACGTAGTCCGCCGCGAACAGGTCGGCCACCGCGCCGCCCGCGTCCTGGCGCCGGATGCGCTGGATGAGTTCCATCAGCAGCGGGACCTCGGCGCCGATGAGCAGGCCGATGGCGAGGGAGAAGGCGACCAGGAGGCAGCGGGGGCCGCTCGTCCACAGGCCGCCCCAGCCGCCGGTCCAGGCGAAGACGGCGTACAGCGCCATCGCGCTGCATCCGCCGACCAGCGCGAGGGCCGCCTCGATCGCGCCGAAGGCGGCCGCGGCCCGCCAGCGCAGCCGCTTGGCGAGAAGCGAGCCGATCCCCATCGCGAAGACCATCACGGACAGGACGACGGAGGTCTGGGTGACCGAGTCCCCGATCAGGTAGGAGGCCAGGGCGACGAGTTCGAGTTCGTACACGAGTCCGCAGGCCGCACAGACGAAGACACAGAGGAGGACGAGGAACCGGCCCGTGCCCGGTCGGACGGGCAGCCGCGCGGGTCCCGCCCAGGACGGCGGGGTGCCGGGCGGGGCGGGGGCGTGCGGTTCGATCACGCTGCGACGTTACGTCACGCCCTCGGTACGGTTCGTCACCCACACGTGTGGACATGGCGGTCGCCGGAGCCTCGGGGTTTGAGCCCTTCGAGTGGTGCCCTCAGACCCCGGACGCGCTGAGGCGTGGCCGCCGTGGGCCGCCGGGCCGGACCGTCGGCACGCCCACCCGGGTGCGGGTCGCCACCAACTGCCCGTCCTGCGGGTAGGCGTGCCAGGTCCGCCAGTGCACCTGCCCCTCGTGGCGCTGGGCGAGCAGCGCGGTGAAGGCGTGCGGACTGCCCGGGAAGACACCGGCGAGTCCGTTGGGGTGGTCGGAGACCAGGGCGAGCAACTCCTGGGCGCGGCCCGCGAACGAGCCCGGGGACAGCAACTCCACCCGGGCCGCGAACTCGTACTCCCAGTCGTCGCCGACGCGTTTGGCGACGCCCAGCGGGAGCGGGGTGCTGCTGCCGGCGATGCACGCCACCGTCTCCGAACAGCTGCCGCGCGCCTCCTCGAGAAGTACCTGGTGGGACGCGCCGAGAAGTCTCAACTGGATTTTCGCACCGCCCAGTTCGAGGTCCAGGGAGGCGAGGGCGGGCAGCGGCTCGCGCCCCAGGGCCCAGGCGAGGTCGGCCGCGCGCGTGTCGGTGTAGGAGGTGGTGAGGGTCGTGAGCATGGGTCGGCTCCGCAAGCACGCAAAGAACGGGGAGATGTGGGTCCGGCGCACCCCGGGCGACATCGCGGTATCGGCCCGGTCAGCCCGGTCGGGACGTCAGGAAGTCAGAAAGGTGTCCGCTGGAGGTCCGAGGGGCTGCGTCGGTGGTTTAGAGGGAATCATGAACTGTGGTGCCACCACAGCGTTTTTACCCAAGTTCGTGCGGTTTCCATCCCTCAGAGGGCTGCCCAGCTCAACTGTTCAACCACAGCGCGCGCCGACGCGGCCGCTCCTACGTCACAACACTGGGCGCCCGCTGGGGGGTGAACCCCGGCGGACGCCCGGCACGACGCGGCGGGGACCACCCCCGAAGGCCCCCGCCGCACGGCCGCGTCGCACACCGTGGAGCTCGGCTGCCCCGTGTCAGCTGCCTCCACCGCATCCGCCGCCGCCGCAGGACGAGCCGCCCCCGCACGACGACCCGCCGCCGCAGGAGTGCCCGCCGCCGCAGGAGTGCCCGGAGTGGCCCCCCGAGTGCCCTCCGGAATGGCCGGAGGACCCGCTGTCTCCCCCGCCCGCCCACCAGCTGCCGCCGCCGGCCGCCCCGTACGACCCGGCGCGCCGGCGCCGGCCGGTGCGTGCCGCGGTCACGAGCGCCCCGACGAACAGAACCGCGATCACCGCCAGGATGATGCCGAAGACCATGGCGTCACCCTCCTTCCGATGTCCCCGGGACGACCCCCCGTGGGCGCCCCGCTTGGTGCGTGCCGGGGAGATGCCCTTTCGTCTCGCGGGCCAAAGCAGAGTTGAGGAACTCCAGAGCTTGGGCGCAGGATGACGGGCATGACCTCCAGCGCACGCCCCCTCCTCAACCGCCGGCTCGCCGCGTTCGGGACCACGATCTTCGCGGAGATGTCCGCGCTCGCCCTGCGGACCGGGGCGATCAACCTCGGGCAGGGTTTCCCGGACACGGACGGTCCCGAGGAGATCCGTGAGGCGGCGGTGCGGGCGCTGCGCGAGGGACGCGGCAACCAGTACCCGCCGGGGCCGGGCGTCCCGGAGCTGCGCACGGCGATCGCCGCGCACCAGGAGCGGCGCTACGGGCTGTCGTACGACCCGGACGGCGAGGTGCTGGTCACCGCGGGCGCCACGGAGGCCATCGCCGCCGCCCTGCTGGCCCTGGTGGAGCCCGGCGACGAGGTGGTGGCACTGGAGCCGTACTACGACTCGTACGCGGCCTGCATCGCGATGGCGGGCGGCACGCGGGTGCCCGTCACCCTGCGCCCGCACGAGGGGAGCTTCCGCCTCGACCTCGACGAGCTGCGCGCCGCGGTCACCGACCGCACCCGGCTGCTGCTCGTCAACACCCCGCACAACCCGACGGGCACGGTCCTGACCCGCGCGGAGCTCGGGGCGATCGCGGAGCTGGCCGTCGAACGCGACCTGCTGGTGATCACGGACGAGGTGTACGAGCACCTGGTGTTCGACGAGGCCGAGCACGTGCCGCTGGCCACGTTCCCGGGGATGCGCGAGCGCACGGTCTCGATCGGCTCGGCCGGCAAGACGTTCTCCTTCACCGGCTGGAAGGTCGGCTGGGTGACGGCGGCGCCGGCGCTGGTCACGGCGGTGCGCTCGGCGAAGCAGTTCCTCACGTACGTCGCCTCGGGGCCCTTCCAGTACGCCGTCGCCGAGGCATTGTCGCTGCCGGACGCCTACTTCGACGCCTTCCGCGCGGACATGCTCGCCAGACGGGACCTGCTGGCGGCGGGCCTGGCGGAGGCGGGCTTCGGGGTGTTCCGGCCCGCCGGCACGTACTTCGTCACCACCGACATCCGGCCCCTGGGCGAGAGCGACGGCTTCGCGTTCTGCCGCGCCCTGCCGGAGCGCGCCGGAGTCGTCGCCATCCCCAACGCCGTCTTCTACGACCACCGCGAGGCGGGCGCGCCGTTCGTGCGGTTCGCGTTCTGCAAGCGCACCGAGGTACTGGCGGACGCGGCGGAACGACTCCGCAAGGCATTCGCGGGCTGACCGCCGCCTTGCAGGACTGGTCGACGCGTCCCCGTCGCCTGCCGCGCCTCGCCCGCCCGGCGCTTTCGCGCCGCGGGCCGTCATTTCGGCGCTTGCCGCGCCGACAGGGGCGGACGCACGGCTTCCAGGGCTACTGGTCACGCCGGATCAACGACGAGCACCGGCTGATCCACAAGGCCACCGAGGACGGCGTCCTGATCGCCCAGTGCCGCTACCACTACGAGAGCTGACAGAACCCTGCCGGCCCCGGCATCACGCAGTGATCACTGCGCACGAGTGTGTGAACGAGGCGTCGGCTGGGTGACCAGTAGCCAGGAGCTCGTGACCGCCGTCCGCTCGGCCAAGCGGTTGCTGACGTATGTCGCCTCCGGGCCCTTCCCATACGCCGTGGCCGAGGCCGTCAGCGAGCGTCCGCCTCCGGATCCGGGCGCGGGAGTTCGTCGAGGTCGAGGGTGAAGGTGCGGCCGTCGGCCAGGGGGATGGGGAGCTTGCCCGTGCCGTACTTGTGGGTGTGCGCGGCGACGTAACCGGTGGCGGTCGGCTGGGTGTGGAGGACTACTTCCTGGGCGTAGGGGTCCACGACCAGGTAGACGGGGATGCCGTAGCGGCCGTACTTCGCGGTGCAGTCGTCGTAGTCCTTGCGTGCCGAGGAGGTCGAGACGGCCTCGGAGATCAGCAGGACGTCCTCGAAGCTGTGGCGCTTGCCTTCCTTGCGTGCGTCCTCGCGCAGGATCGCGAGGTCGGGGGCGGAGTTCTCGTCGGCGGGGAAGTCGATGCAGACGTCGGAGGTGACCTTCGCGTGACGGCCGAGGGCAAGAGCGGAGTCGATCTGCATCGACCTGATGGTGCTGGAGTGCTCTTCACTCCGCGGGGTCATGATCACCTTTCCGTCGGCCCCGAACAGGACTGTGTATCCCTTGGGGAACTCGGTGTGCACGATCGCGTCGGCGCTCATGGACGGCTCCTTACCGTGTGTGGTCAGGATACGACGGACAGTGTCGCGTCACCGGGCCTGGCGGTCGGCCGGAAGCCCGGCCGGGACAGCTCGCCGCGGCCGACTCGCCGGCGGTGCCGGAGATCCCCAGCGGGGCCTTTCGCACGACCAACGAATGGGTGGGCCAACGAGGTGTCGGCTGGGTGACGGCGGCGCCGGCGGTGCACTCGGCGAAGCAGTTCCTCACGCACGTCGCCTCGGGCGAGCGGACGTCCGTGCTGGAGGACGCCGTGTCGAGGCTCAAGGCCCTCGCGGGCTGACCGCCGGCCGCCGCGCCTCCGGGTCCGCCCCGGGTGTCACGTCGCCACGCCGGGCCCCGGGGATCCGCACCCGGTCGGGCGCACCGTGTTCGCGAACGTACCTTTTCCCCTGCAATGTGCGGGTGTGACCCATGCCAGCACCCTCGCCCCCGCCGCCGTCACCGAGCCACACGCCCGCAGCCGTGTCCATCCCTGGCGGCCCCTGGCGGCCGCTCTGGGGCTGTTCGCGGCCGCCCGGCTCTCCGGTGCGGTCGTGCTCGCCGCGACCGCCTGGGCCACCGGCAGGCAGCCGCTCGCCCTGCTCGGGCGGTCCTGGGACTCCCTGTGGTACCTGGGGATCGCCGCCCACGGGTACGGCCGCGTCCTGCACTTCCAGCCGGGTGTCGTCCACAGCGACCTGGCGTTCTTCCCGCTGTACCCGGGGCTGGTCCGGGCGCTGACCACGGTGAGCCCGCTGGGCGGGGGCGCGGCCGGCCTGGTGGTGTCCTGGTTCGCGGCGGCGGTGGCGGCCTGCGGGATGTACGCCCTCGGGGCGCGGCTGCACGGGCGGGCGGTGGCCACCGCGCTGGTGCTGCTGTGGGGCCTGCTGCCGCACTCGGTGGTGCTGTCCATGGCGTACACGGAGCCGGTGCTGACCGCCTTCGCCGTCTGGTCGCTGTACGCGGTGCTGGCCGGGCGCTGGCTGCGGGCGGGCGCGCTGGCCGCGCTGGCGGGGCTCGCCCGGCCCAACGGGTTCGCGGTCGCGGCCGCCGTGCTCGCGGTGGCGGCCTGCGAGCTGTGGCGGGGCCGCGGGCGGGCCGGGAAAGTTACCCACAGCCTGTGGACGGGCGCCGCGCTCGCGCCCGTCGGCTGGGGAGCGTACGTCCTGTGGGTCGGCCACCGCGTGGGCGACCCGCTCGGCGGCTACTTCGCCGTGCAGCGGCGGTGGGGCTCGCGCTTCGACTTCGGGCGGGGCTCGCTGGGGTTCGTGCGCCACCTGCTCCTGCACGGGGACCGCTTCGTCTTCCCGATGACGATGGTGATCGTCGCGGTGTCCGTCGTGCTGTACGCCCTGCTGCTCGCCGACCGTGCCCCGCTGCCGCTGCTGGTGTACAGCGGGGTGCTGCTGCTGGTCACCCTCGGCGGTTCCGGCTTCTTCGAGTCCAAGCCCCGCTTCCTGCTCCCCGCCTTCCCGCTGCTGCTGCCGCCCGCGCGGGCGCTGGTGCGGACGGCGAGAGCCCGGCCCTGGCACGCGACCGTGGTGGTCGGTGCCCTGGCCGGGCTCTCGTTCGCCTACGGGGCGTATCTGGTGGTCATCGCCCACACGCCCCTGTAGCGGCCCGGAAGCGGGCGGAGGCGGACCTACTCCTCGTCGCCCTCGGGCTTGTCCGCGTCGTTGACCTCCTGCTCGAGGCCGAGCTGCTCCACCAGCCACTTGTCGAACTCGATGGCGGCGCGCACCCAGCTGACCGTCGAGGAGACGAAGTGCTCCAGGCTGACGCCGGTGCCGATCAGCATCTGCGCCTCGCCGATCAGGCGGACGGTGCCGTCGTCGTGGGTGTGGCTGTAGACCTTCGGCCACAGCGTCCGCCGGTTCCAGTCGTCGATGGACTCCAGCAGTTCGTGCTTGGCGTCGATCTGGTGCGGCCGGTCGTAGAAGGTCCGCACCGAGAAGACCTGCTGGTCGCCCTCGCCGCGGAACATGAAGTACGTACGGAACTCCTCCCACGGCGCCGCGAGGTCACCCTCGTCGTCGACGACGTACTTCAGCTCCATCTGGTCGAGGAGTTGCTTCACAAGGTCCTGATCCGGCACGACGGGGCCCGCCGGCCCTTGGGGCTCGGGCTCGGGCTGGCCCCCGAAGTTGGGAATCGAGGACGGGTCAATGGACATACCTGGAAACTCCTGCGGTCGTCTGGCTCGTCCGGCCGTCACTGAGACCAGACGTACGTCTCCACCCTCTCTCTCTTCACCCACGACCGGCAACCTCATCCGCCGACGGACCGGGCGCGGGGGGGGGGGGGGGGGGGGGGGGGGGGGGGGGGGGGGGGGGGGGGGGGGGGGGGGGGGGGGGGGGGGGGGGGGGGGGGGGGGGGGGGGGG